>CAZCPU010000007.1:0-36557 GCA_964499855.1 uncultured Dehalococcoidia bacterium
TGCATACACACGGCGGTTTCCCGTGCAGGCGGCGGGCCGGAGCCAGCTAAGCGTCCGCAACCTCGATGAGCAGCCGGCAGTGGTCGCTGGGGCCCCAGTCGGCTGGGTCATTGAGGGCGCGGACGGAGACGCTTTCGTGAAATCCGCGGGACGCGAAGACGTAGTCAAGTTGGAGTTGGGCGTTCTCCTGTTTGCTATGCAAGGCGAAGGTGGGCACGTTCCGCGTGTCTTCCGGGAAGCCCTTGGGGACAGGGTCAGCTAAGCGGCCTTGAGGATGCTGTGGCCCTACGAACTCCATCCCCAACGCTTCCATACGTGTCCACACGGAGCTCTCCCGCGCTGGAAGGGCGAGAGGGTTGCTCTCCAGGGCACCATATGCCATGTTGAGGTCCCCGGCAGCAAGGATGCGATGTGTAGCTGGATTCTTGCTAGAAATAAAGGCCGACAAGTCCGAGATGATGCGATGGACGGAAGCGTCAGAGTAAATCCACGATGGTCTATCCTTGGTCGGGTGCGGTGCCTCCCATCGGCCGTACATGGATACAACAATAAAGGGCCCAGTTGAACCGTCAGTCGGAGTGATGCGGGCGGCCGTAATGGTCCCGATGCCGCTCACGGCAATCTCATCGTCCTTGTCCAACCACCCAACCGGGCCCACTTGCTTGAACCACTCGACGCTGACGCGGTCGGAAAGGCGCACAACCATCGGCCAACGATCAAACAGCGCATTCCAGCGCCCATGCCACCAGCCGGAGTTCCAAGAGTGGGAGTCCCACGCCTCCCTGGGCCCAATGTCGAGGATGAACGGCTTCTCCGTTGGAGGGAGCGCCCCGTCACGCAGCCGCACAACATCGCCCGGGGGCGGCGCGGCTTCCTGCAAGAGCGCCACATCCACGTCCATTTGCAGGAGCCTACGCCAAGGCTCGTGCCGCTTTGCGATGTTCCAGCTTACGATTCTAACCAAACTGGGCTCCGCCGAGTACTAGGCTCAGGCTTCAGAGTCTCTCGGCCAACGGGTGAGGGGCCTACTCTTCGTGCTGGGTTGTGACGCTGTCCTTGCGGGTGACGGTGATGTGCGCGAAGTCGTGCTCGCCGTCGGCGCCGTGCCAGTGCTTCTCGCCGCCGGGGGAGAAGATCACGTCGCCGGGCTCCAGCTCGACCTGCTCGCTCTCGGTCGCGAAGACGCCCTTGCCGTGGGTGACGATGAGCAGCTGGTCGCTGGAGTGGGTGTGGAACTTGTTGCGCACGCCGTGCCCAAAGCCGACAACCGAGGCGTTGAAGTCGGTGCTGTCCGGGGCGAGGGGCTGGCGATAGACGTCGTCACTGGTGAAGAGCGCGGACGCCGCGGACTCCTTTGGGACCTCACTGATCTTGGACTTCTTCATTCCATCCTCCTTTGTGCCTGCGGGAAGGGCGGGACTAGCGCATCAGGCCGCCGCCGTCGCAGATGATGCTCTGGCCGCTGATCATCGCAGCGTCGTCGCTGGCCATGAAGGCGATAAGCGCCGCGAGGTGCTCAGGGTAGACGCGCTGCTTGATCGCCTGGTTCTGCATCGTGCGGTTGAAGGTCTCCTCGTCGGAGTGGGCCATGGTGCCGGGCGTGGCGACCTGGCCGGGCATGACGGCGTTCACGGTGATGCCGTCGGCGCCGGCCTCCTTGCAGAGCGTCCACGTGAGGCCCTGGATGGCGCCCTTACTGGCGGTGTACGGGAACTGCCCCGGCGCGCCGGCAAACGTGGTCCGCGACGCGACGTTGATGATGCGGCCGCTTCCGCTCTCCTTGATGTACGGGTAGGCGGCGCGGGTTGTGTTGACGTAACCCATGTAGTTCACCTGCATGAACCGCTCGACGTCCTCCGTCTTCCAGTCCATGAAATGGACGCGCGGGGAAAGCAGCCCGGCGTTGTTGACGAGGATGTTGATGCCGCCGAACCTGCCAGCGACTTCCTTCATGACCTGCGCGAGCTGTGATTCGTTCGTGGTGTCGCACACCCAGGCATGGGCCTCGCCGCCGGCCGACGCGACGGCCGCGACGGTGTCGTCGCAGTCCTTGATGTCGAGGGCGGCCACCTTCACGCCCTCCTCGCCGAGCCTAACGGCGGCGGCGGCGCCCATGCCGCCGTGCGCGCCGGTGACGACGGCTACTCGTCCTTGAAGACCCCTCATGCGTATTGTTCCTCCCGGTTCTGTTTAGGTTGTCGTGGCCGCGGTCTTTCGCGGCGGCTTGTACGCCGTCCCTCGCTGCTCCGGCGTGCGCTGCGCGGCGTACTCCAACACCGGCACCCCGTAGCCGCAGCTCGTCACGGTGCTGTCCACGTCAATCTCGATCACCTGCCGCTGCTTGACGCCGATCTCCTCGTCCGAGCTGGCCTCCACGAGCATCGCCGCGAGCGGGGAGTCGTCCAGCGAGGAGACAGTAGCCTTCCCGAAGAGCCGGACAACGGCGGCGTTCTCATGTTCAAACGAGCATACCATCACCGTCACGGGCCCTCCCGCTGAGGCATGGCGGGCCGTCTCGTTGCCGCTGCCCTTGTAGTCGAGATATGCGACACGGTTGGGACCTAGCACGTGCAGCGGCACGCCGCCCTTGGGCGACAGGTTTACGGGGCCAACGCCCTCCGGTCCCTCGCCAAGCGACGGGTCTGCGCTCGCCACGAAGAAGAGGTGAGCGTTCCGGATAAGCTCGGCCTGCTCGTCGGTAATGGCGCGAAAGTACGTCGCCACAATACGCCTCCTGGCTTGGACGGCTGCGAACTCATGATAGCAACGGCCAGGGTGAGCGTCCACTTGGGCAACATCCCTCGTGCAAAAGGCCCCGACATCAGCTTCTTGCGCTTGGGTAACCCGTCCCGTTACCGTTGCCCAAGTCGGAGTCATGCAGCCCCTCCATGAATTCGCAACGGCTCGGTAGTCTGCATGAAAAGAGCCGAAAAAATGGATCAAAACAATTTCGTATCTGGAATTGCCGGACACAGATACGAGATTGAATGGGAAACAAACCCATCCCAGCTACGCGGAAGCGATTTGTTTTCGGCAAACAACCGAGGATCGTGAACTGTGGAGTCGCCTTTGTTCCGGAGTCAACCTCCCCCACCGGTTTACGGCGAACTCGAGGCCAGACCCGCTCGCACCTAGGCCCTGCGCGCGCGGCCCACGAAAGCGAGGAACGCCAGCGTCATGCTGACGGCGCCCACCAGCACGATGGCCCCAATGCCCATCAGGATGGCCCGCCAGTCCCAGCTGTCGGTGACCAGGGAGCGGAGGCCGTCGAGGAGGTACGTCACGGGGTTGTACGTGGCGATGGCCTGCAGCCAGCCGGTCATCGCCTCCAGCGGGACGAAGATGGTGGTCAGGAAGACGAAGGGGAAGAAGAGCAGGAAGCTCACATTGACCGCGGCGGGATTGCCAGTCTTCAGGGCAATTGCGTACGGGAAGCCGGTGAAGGCCAGTCCCCATCCCCCGGCCATCGCCATGAACACGAAAATGCCAATGATGCCTGTTTCAAAGCGCACGCCAACGGCGAACCCGAGGACCAGCACCGGGATGGTCAGCGCGATCACCAACGCGATGTCGGCCACCATGAGGCCCAGCAGCAGGGAGAAGCGGCTGACGGGGGTCAAGGCGAGACGGTCAAAGTAGCCGGTCTGGATGTCCGTGACGAGGGTGATGGCGCGGGAAATGCCGGTGACGGCGAAGATGATGGCGACGGGGAGCTGGAACGCCTTGTAGTCGAGTCCGGGTATCTCTTCGGCGAGGTCCTGCAGCGCGCCAATGTTCACCGCGAAGAAGAAGATGGGAATGACGAGCGCAGGGTAGACGGCCTCCGGGTCACGGGGGATGGACCGCAGCGCGCGACCGGCCACCGACATAACGTCTCGGTGGAACCCGGCATGACGGGCGCGCACCTCGGTCTGGAGTGGGGAGCTACTCGCCATCCGAGACCTCCTCGGCGCCGACCTCTTCAAAGCGCTCGCCGGTCACGCTCAGGAACACGTCGTCAAGCGTTGGGGTGTGCATGCGGATCTCGCGGAGCTCGACACCGTTGCGGTTCAATGCCAGCGCGACCGGGCCGATCTGGGCCGAGCCGTTGGACGCGCGCACCACCACTTCATTGCCGTACACGTCCACCTGCTCGATTGCCTCTATACCGCCGAGGGCCACTCGCGCCTCGTCCACGTCACCGTCCACTTGCGCGATGATGACGTCGGACCCGAGCGAACGCTTGAGCTCGGCCGGCGTGCCCTCGGCCGCGAGCACGCCCTGGTTGATGATGCCGACCCGGTGGGCCAATTGATCGGCCTCTTCCAAGTACTGGGTCGTCAGGAAGATGGTCACGCCGAGCTCCTGATTGACGCGGCGGATCTCCTCCCACACTCGGCGACGGCTCAGGGGGTCGAGCCCGGTCGTCGGCTCGTCGAGGAAGAGGACCTCAGGGTTGTGGATCATGGCCGCGGCAAGGTCGAGCCGGCGCTTCATGCCGCCGGAGTACGTGCTGATGCTGCGGCCGATGGCGTCACCGATGTCGACCAGCGACGCGAGCTCGTCTACGCGGCGTCGCACTTGCCTTCCGGTGAGGCCGTAAAGGAAGCCCTGCAGCCTGAGGAACTCGATGCCGGTCTGCTTGGGATCAAGGGCCGTGTCTTGCAGCGCAGCGCCGATCCGCAGACGAATCTCGTTGGCCTCGGTGACCAGCTCGCGGCCCACGACCCACGCCTGCCCGGCGGTCGGCAGCAGCAGCGTGATGAGCATGCGCACCAGCGTCGTCTTGCCGGCGCCGTTGGGGCCGAGAAATCCATAGACCTCGCCCTTGCGGATAGCAAGGTCGACGCCGTTAACCGCCTTTACCTGGCCAAAGGAGCGGGAGATTCCGGACGCATAGATAGCCCAATCGTTCAACGCGGCGCTTCCATCGTGGAGATAGGCGAGACTCATTCAGTGTACGAATAGGCGGCCATTGGACACAAGGCCGCACGTGGAATAAGCCAATTCCACTCGAGCATAGTGTGCCATAGGTGGGTTAGCGGTCGGAGAGCAGCGCTTCCATCCGTGCGACAAAGAGCGCAACCTGCTCAAGCGAGTCCTGGACGCAGGGGCGTTCGAGCCAGCTCTCGTAGAAATTGGTGTGGAGACTGTGGGCGACCTGGAACTGCAGCCGGGCCTCCGGCCGCTTTATCTCGTCCGCCAACCGGCTGACGGCGCGGAACAGGTCGCGATGGCTCTCGTGGGCCCAGCCGCGCTCCTGGGCAATGGACTTCACTATCGTCGCGGCGGCGCCCCAACCGAGACCCGAAGCCGACCCCAACTCGCCCCTATCGAATTCTTCGGCGGCTTGCGCGAGGTAGATCCGGCTCTGTTCCAGGTAGACATTCTTGGTTGTCATGCCGAAGCCGTCCTTCAGTGAGCATCTACTCGATCCATTCGGTGGACCCCTTTGAGCCCAGCAATCACACTTTAGGATAGCGCAATTTCAGCCAGGATGGGAAGAGGGTGACAATAAACATCGCAGAAATTGAGGGAGACTGTGCACTCGCTCGGCGCAAAATTGAGGAGCGCGTCCCCTAGGACGCGCCCCTCTTGCGGCCGGGTCTCGCCGGGTCTAGGACGTGGTATTCTCAATGCCCTCGTGGACGATGAAGGCCTTGCGGAGCTCTTCTGTGGCCTCAAGCCAATCGGCGTTGCGCGGCAGGATCACGCCGCCCGAGCGCACCTGGTAGACCTCGGGATTGTCTACGGCCGGGGCAGGAACGCCCTCCTGCAGCGAGCGCGCCGCGTTGATGAGCCGCTGCCGCGTCTTGATGATCATGCCGTCACTGGTGCCCAGCCGCTCACGGGTGCGGTCAACCACGGGGTCCATGCTCTCCGTAATTGCCTGGTCCTGGATGTGGATGCCGACAATACCCGTGAAGCTCTTGCCCTTCTGGGCTTCCCGGTCAATGAAGTAGTCGTTCTCCTTGTTGGCCTCAAAGCGATGACGTTCCAGCCATCCAGTACCATCCGGGCGCTTTCCGCGCGCGCCGCCGAGACCCACGATCGGCTTGCCGTTGGCGTCCTTGCGAGCCATGGAGCTGTTGGTGTTGCGAATGGACATGCTCATGAACATGGTGTGGTTGTCGTCGACGGGCACCCAGCACCGCACGCCGATCTTCTGTCCCAGGCGGCCTTCAGGGGGGATGGTGTAGAAAGGCATCATGAACTGGGCTATCCGCCAGTAGTAGGTGTCGTCCTCCGCCGGGCGGTACGCGCCGTACATGGTGCCGTAGTCCGTCTCGACGATCTTGTAGTGGGGCGC
Organism: uncultured Dehalococcoidia bacterium; assembly: GCA_964499855.1. Lineage (GTDB taxonomy): Bacteria > Chloroflexota > Dehalococcoidia > Lucifugimonadales > UBA1127 > UBA1127. The sequence goes on from CAZCPU010000007.1 coordinate 6,290, forward strand.
CTTGTCCTTTTGGTTGTAGTAATCAAACGTGCCGGGCTGGACGTCCTCGGCAGCGACCTTGCCAAGGTGGAGAAAGCTCAGGTGGGCGGTGTCGATGTCGCCCTCCATCGCCTGCACCCAGTTGCACTCGCGCAGGCCGGCCGAGTTGTTCTCGACGCTCTCCTCCATCATATTGGGCTCGATGTCAGGCAGCGGCGGCGGGACCGCGCGCGGGCCCATGTATGCCCAGACCATGCCATTTCGCTCGACCATCCTGTAGGCCTTGATCTTCACCTTGTCCTTGAAGTTGGACTCCGCCGGCTCCGAGGGCATGTCAACGCAGTCGCCGTTCACATCGAACTTCCAGCCGTGGTAGACGCAGCGAAGGCCACACTCCTCGTTGCGGCCGAAGAAGAGGCTGGCGCGGCGGTGCGGGCAGTAGTTGTCGACGAGGCCGAGCTTGCCTTCGGTATCGCGGAATGCAACGAGATCCTCGGCCAGAAGACGCACGCGAACGGGAGGGCAGTCCGGCTCCGGCAGCTCGGTCGAGAGCATGGCCGGAATCCAGTACTCGCGCAGCAGTTCGCCCATTGGCGTGCCCGGGCCGACGCGAGTGAGGGTGTCGTTATCGTGCTGTGAGAGCATCCAATCCTCCTCCGAGGCGTATTGCATGCAGTCTAGATAGCGCCTGAAGCGCAGTCAAGAACGCGCTTGCCCGCGATTGTCCGCCGTGCTAGATTCGCCGCGAGGAGGACGTCATGACCGTGTACACGTACGACCACATGCATCTGCGCAGCAGGGACCCCATGGCAACGGCGCGCTATTTCGAGACGATGTTTGGCGCCGAGGTCATCGAGTCCATTCAGTCCGACGGGCAGCCTCGCGTGGACCTCGACCTGAACGGCCTGACCATATTCATCGCGCGAGCGGGGGACAACGTCCCGGAGGGCCCGAGCGAGCCCTACACGGGCCTGGACCACTTCGGCCTACGAGTTGACGACATATTCACGGCGGCGGAAGAGCTGAAAGCGAAGGGAGCAGAGTTCTCGACGGAGCCATTCCAGCTTCGGCCGGGAGTCAAGATCGCCTTCGTGAAAGCGCCGGGCAACATCCGCATTGAACTGCTGGAGCGGGGATAGCGGAGAGAAGCATCGAACAGACGCTCCTCGCCGGGACAAGGCCGAAGCAGAGACGGCAGGTTGGGAGCGAGCCGCACCGGGTCAGCGTAGGGAGATCCCGGACGGCTCCCAGGGGCTTGCCAGTGCCTCAGCCGACAAACAGGAGTACCGCACGCGCACGGGGCGACGCAGTTACTCGCCGCGCTGTGGCCGCAGTCGGCGCCCGTCGATGGGCGCACAGGCTGTTGGTCGATGGCGGGTGTCGCGTAAACGAAACGGCCAGACGAAGTCACAGGACTGCCTCGACCAGCGCTCAGTGGAAGAAATCCCGACTTACGAGTGGTGCCCCCAGCGGGATTCGAACCCGCGATCTCCACCTTGAAAGGGTGGCGTCCTAGGCCGCTAGACCATGGGGGCATTCTAATGCGCTGGGGATAGCCCCCTTAGGGCTAAGCACACCCAACGTCTGTCAATTCCATTTTCCGCTTGCCTACGGATACAGCGCAAGCGTGTCCAGGCCCATGGCTTCCGGAAGCCCGAACATGAGGTTCATGTTCTGGACGGCTTGCCCGGCCGCGCCCTTGACCAGGTTGTCGATGGCGCTGACCACCGTCAGACGGTCCGTGCGCGGGTCGATGGCGGGGTAGACGAGGCAGTCGTTGTTGCCGAGGGTGTGCTTGGTGTGCGGCGGCTGGTCCACCACCTTGACGAAGGGCTCGTCGCGGTAGAAGTCACGGTAGACCTCAAAGAGGGCCGAAGCCGCCCCGTCGCCGTTGGGGAGCGAGCCGGGCGAGATGTCGGCATAGCAACTGCTGAGGATGCCGCGCGTCATTGGGATGAGGTGCGGCAGGAAGGTCACCCGAGGCTCGCTGCCGTTTGCGCGGAACTCCTGCGTGATCTCGGGCAGGTGGCGGTGTCCGTCGATCGAGTACGCGCGGACGCTCTCATTGACCTCGGAGTAGTGCGTGCTCAAGGCGAGCCCGCGGCCCGCGCCCGACACGCCCGATTTGCCGTCCACCACGACGTTGGGCTCGATGATGCCGGCATTGATGGCAGGCGCCAGCGCGAGAATCGCGCCGGTGGGGTAGCACCCCGGGTTCGCTACCAGTCCCGCGACGGCAACCTCCTCACGGTGGAGCTCCGTGAGGCCGTAGACGGCCTCCTCAAGGAGCTCCGGGAACGGGTGCTGCACGTTGTACCAGGACTCGTACTCCGGCAGGCTCTTCAAGCGAAAGTCCGCGCTGATGTCGACGACCTTGATGCCCTGCTTGTAGTAGGGACCGCACGCCTCGGCGCTAGCCTTGTGCGGGAGGGCTGAGAAGACGATATCAACGCTCTCCTCAATCTCCTCAGTAATCGGGAGGTCCGTTGCCGCGAGGTGGGGAAAGACATCCGCGAGTCGCTGGCCCGCAGCGCTGCGCCCCGTGACGGAGACCATCTCGGCTTCCGGGTGGTGCGCGAGGATGCGTGCGAGCTCACTGCCCGCATAGCCGGTGACGTTCAGTATCCCTACCTTCATGGGCCCTCCAAACCTACCTGCCGCACACAGCAATCCGCTAGTTCAGTACTCTGCGATTATAGGGCTGAAGACACGGCTCCCGCAACGAAAGTCGTTAGCCACTTCGCTCCAGGAGCATGCGGTACACCTGCAACAGGGCCATGACGACGGCGCGCCGCTTGACGAGCGGCCGGTCGGGCGGGAATCGCATGACCGTGTTCTCGACGGCGCCGTCCATCGCGACGCCGGCGTATACAGTGCCCGCGGGAATCCCGTCCTGTGGGCCGGGGCCAGCAACGCCCGTGATCCCGATGCCCACGTCGGCGTCAAGCGCATGCCGCACGGCCTGCGCCATGGCACCGGCAACCTCCGCACTCACGACGCCGTGCTCCGCGATAAGCGCGGGGGCGACGCCCGCAATTGACTTCACCTCTGTCGCGTAGGTGACAAGACTGCCCTTAAAGTAATTCGACGCTCCCGGAACGTCCGTCACGGTGCTCGCCAGCAAGCCACCCGTGCACGATTCCATTGCGGCCAGCGTCAGACCGCGGTCGTTGAGCAGCGCACCGACGCGCTCCTCCGGAGTCTCTCCGTCCACACCCCAGATAGCGAAATCCAGCGCCTCGCGTATCTCAGCCTCCATCGGCTCGATGAGTGCGATTGCCTCCTCCTGGTTTGCAGCGCGCGCGATGATGCGCAAGTGAATGCCGTCCGGCCGCGCGTAGATGCCGAGGTACGGGTTCTCACGCCCGAACAGCGAGCTTACATATTCACCGACGGCCGCCTCGCCGAGGCCGATGGTCTTGAAGGTGCGGGACATAATGACAGTGCCCTGCGCCCGCTCCTTGAGCTTCGGGGCGGCCTGTTGATCCCACATGAGCACCATCTCGCCAGGCACGCCCGGCATTGCAATGATGATCCTGCCACCCTTTTCCGCCCACCAGCCAGGCGCCGTACCTCGCGGATTGGGCAGCACCGTTACCGAGGGAATGACGCCAGCCTGTTTCTTGTTGGTCTCCGGCATCTCCTGCCCGCGGTTGCGGAAGTTCTGCTCCATGGCGGCGATGAGGTCTGGATCGAGGGTGATAGTCTCGCCGAAGGTCTCCGCTATGGCTTCCCGCGTGAGGTCGTCCTTAGTGGGGCCAAGCCCCCCCGTGCAGATGATGAGATCCGAGCGCTCCAGGCCCCTGCGGAGCATCTCCACCATCTCGCCCATCTCGTCGCCCATGATGGTGGCCGTGTGCAGGTCAATGCCCAATGCCGGCAGCCGAGCGGCGATGTGGGCGGAGTTGGTGTCCAGGGTCTCCCCCATGAGGAGCTCAGTGCCAAAAGCGAGTATCTCGGCGCGCATGCGGGATTCCCCCTAAGAGCAGGTAGTGGCCACGCTGAGTATAGGGGAGCGGCACCGCCTAGCCAAGGGAGTAGATGGGGCTGCTATTGGGCGGCCGGTGTGGCGTCGGCCTCTGCCTCCGCGGTGACCGGCGGCTCGTCTACGAGGCGCTCCATCGTCTCGAACCAGGGGGCGTCCAGGACGAGCAGGTAAGGCTGACCCTGTGCGCGGGCATAGTACCGGTCGCCCTCCGGGGTCAGGTCACCAATCTCGAGGATACTCTCCCAGTTGGAGGATTCAATGCCCTCGGGCGGCAGGTACTCGATGATGACGACTGCATGGGGTTCGAGGAGACCGTACTTGGCGAGGTCATCGATGTGTTCCGCCTCGATGCCGAGGAAATCGGGGCCGTCGAGGAGGGGCAGCACCTCGGCCCATCGGTCTTCGTCGATGGCCGTGCGTTCCGGGTTGGCGAAGCGCCACCCGCTCGCCTCCGTCACGAAGTCGGAGGTGACCTCCCCCTTGGTAACGCCGAGGTAGAGCACGCGCGCGGGGTCCAGCCGATAGAACCACTGCGGGTATGGGGGCTCAAAGGCCAGCCGCCGCAGCACCTGCCCCCAGATGGACTCAATGACATAGAGACTCTCGTCATCGCGCTGGTAGGCGTAGTAGCCGGTCCCGTCCGGCGTCAGCTTGCCCAAGTAGAGCTGCAACGAGCGGTCACCGGAGAGGCCGAGATCCAGCACCGTCGACGGTGGATCGAGGCCGTAGGTGTTGTAGTCCTCAATCTCCTCCGCCAACACGCGACGAGCGCGCGGGCCGCTGAGCACCAACGTCACGCCGCCCCAGCGCGCAAGGTCGACCGGCGGTTGCTTCTCGCCATCGAAGAACCAGCCCTCGCCTTCACGGTAGGAGAAGGCGCCCATCGTGTCCTCAGTCGTAATCCCAATGAACTCGATGTCATCCTCTTCGACCTTGTAGAACCAGAAGTTATCGTCGGGCTCTGGCTCCTCTCCCATATCGCGAAGGACGAAGAACCACAGCCCGGCAACGATCACCAGTACGGCCAAAAGGACAGCCGTTGCGACAGTGTTCATGCTTGGCTAGGCTCCGTCATGTCGTCTAGGTCTCGCGGATCACCGCCGGCGCCACCAGACCGCAATGCTGGCAAGGCCAACAGCGGCGGGCAACAGGAACCAGCTGGAGAAGCGGATAAAGTCGAACTCCTGGCTGGTCACAACCAGCTCACGGAAGGCGAATGGCTTTGGACGGATGGAGATGAGGTTGTAGTCCTCAGCCACGTAGTTGACTGCGTTCAAGAAGAAGTCGAGGTTGGTGGAGTATGGTGAGTAGCGGTTGGCCGCGAAATCGGAATCGCCGAAGATGGCGATAGTCGTGGGCTTCCGCGTGCCCTCTTCGGAGATGCACTCACGACTGCGGCCTGCAACAGAAATAACAGTGGCAATCTCCTCTTCCACGATGCCGCAGGCGTGCAAGACCATGCCGACCTCGAAGGGACCAATTGTGTCGCCGGCCTCTACGCTGAAATTCTCGCTCTCCGGATCAGACGTCTTCCAACTCAGCAGCGTAGATCGAGCCAGGGGAATGTACTCCACCCACGGCGGGACCTTCTCCGGCTCCACGCTAATCTCGATGGGGGTGGAGAGAGGCATGAGCACCGTATCCAGGTCTTGTGTGATTGTGGTCTGTCGGTTGAATTGACCGCTCTGGAGCAGCGGGGTCCGTAGCGCCTGATGGAGGGAGCTGCCCGGATCAACAATCGTATCGCCGCCCAGGGAGATTCCCCACGGCTCCAGCATAGAGCGGATGCTGTTCGGCACGGGCGGGTCGACGAGGAAAACCGCTCGTCCTCCGTTCCTGAGCCACGCGTCGAACGTGTCGAATTCCTGGATGGACATGTTCCTGGAGGGCCCAGGGAACACCAGCACGGCCGCGTCTTCGGGGATTGTGCCGACCTGGGCCAGGTTAAGCGTATCTACAGAGTAGCTGTCTGAAAGGACACCCCTCGCCGCGAACGCAAAGCCCTGCGGATCCTCAGGATCCTGGTTAATGGCGTCCTTCTCGCCGTGTCCGGTCACGAAGTAGACCCGCTTCTGCTGCTCTCCGGTCACGATGAGCAGCATGCTGGTTAGGTCCTGTTCAGACAGGGGCGGGACGGTCAGGACGATAGCCTGCCCGGATTCCTCGGACTGGAACACGATGGACGGGAACTCAGAGAGGCCATAGACCTCGGCGCGCCCCGGATCACTCTCGGGGTCGACGAACTCATACGTGAATGTGCGATTGGACCTTCGTTGGAACTCGAACATCAAGTCGTCGGCCAGCTGCCGGTTGGCTTCATCGACCGGCCTGTCGGGGATAAAGAATGCGACCGCGTGGACATTCTCGGTGAGGTCGTTCAACACCTGCGTCGTCTGTTGGGCCAGCGAGAATTGCTTGGACGCCGTCAGGTCAGCCCGCGCCACGTTGTGGAAGCTGATGAAGTTGATGAAGATGACGATCCCCGTGAAGGCCAGCACCATGAGAATGGCGTTGATAGCGAAACGGCCACGCTGCCCTGCGAGCGCCTCACGGATGTTCACAGAGGAGAAGATCGCGGCGACCAACAGGATTACGGCGCCGGCGATCATCAGGTAGGTGCCCGTCGTGCGGAGGTCATCAGCCCAGAGCCAGAGGGCAAAGCCGCCGAGGAGCGCCACGCCGCCGATGACGGCCAGCAGCAGCGCCGCAGCCGACAGGATGCCCTTAATTCGTTCCCAGAGGCTTACGCGCTGGAGATCCTGTTCCGCCATTTTATCTCCACCGCCTTGACTCAATGTTCCTGATGGTGAGGAAGAGGAAGAAGGCCATCACGCTCAGGTAGTAGACCACGTTGTTCGTATCCAAAATGCCGCGGGAGAAGTCATCGAAGTGGCCGCTTAGGGAAACACCCTCCAGCACCTGCGCCGCTAGACCCGACGTGATATCGGCGGCCTGGTTTGTGAGCACCATGAGTAGCAGCGCACCAAAGCTCACAATGGCTGCAACCACCTGATTGCTCGTAAGCGATGACGCGAGCAGGCCGACGGACAGGCTGGCGCCGCCAAAGAGGAAGATGCCGAGGTAGCCGGTGAGAATGGGACCGAAATCCGGGTCGCCGTATAGGACGAGCAACAAGGTGTAGAAGAGCGTCAGCACCAGCGTCGCAAGGAGGATGGCCAGCACCGCCGCGAATTTGCCCAGCACAATCTCGTAGTCGCGAATGGGGGAGGTCATCAGGAGCTCCAACGTACCGAGCTTCTGCTCCTCCGCCAGGAGCCTCATGGTGATAGCGGGCGCCCACAGGACGAATACCGTGGTGCTTGGGTCCAGCCAGCCGCGAATGCCCGCCTCGGGGAAGGCCACGCTGATGCTGGAGACAAAGAGGTAGCCGGTGATGGCCAAGAATACGCCGCCGATGATGTAGGCCATCGGCGAGGTGAAATAGGTCTTGGTCTCCTTCCAGAATATGGCGAAGGTGTTTCGCCACGTGGACAGCAGATACGCCATAATGCCGCCGGCCGTAACGTTGGGCATAGAAACTGTCGGTCGGTTCAACGGGCTGCGCCCTCCTCATCATCAGCGGTGGTGAGTTCCAGGAAGATCTCCTCCAAGCTCATGGGAACGACGCTGAGCTGAAGCAGTCCCCAGCCGTGCATTACCACCATTTCCGCAATCTTCTCTCTCAGGTCATTGCCGGAGGGCGACTCGATGGTGTAGCGCGGGCCCGTGGCGGTGTCGATGTAGCGGGCGCTCGTGACGCCCTCGAGGGCGCGCAGCTCGCGGATGACGTCGGCGCTTGGACCGCGAATCTCCGCCTGCACCTGCTCAGTTCCGCGCAGGCGGACCGCCAGGTTGTCGGGCGTGTCCTCAGCCACCAGAATGCCCTCGTTGATGATGAGCACACGCTCGCAGACTGCGCTCACCTCCGGCAGGATGTGCGTGCTCAAGAGCAGGGTCTGCTCCTTGCCGAGCTCCTTGATCAGCTCGCGGGTCTCCACCACCTGGATTGGGTCGATGCCCACGGTTGGCTCGTCGAGGATGAGCACCTCGGGCTCGTGCAGGATGGCCTGGGCCAGACCCGTACGCTGCCTGTAGCCCTTCGAAAGCTTGTGAATGAGCGACTTGCGATAGTCGCCAAGCTTCACCCGCTCAATGGCGACGTCGATGCGCTTGTTGAGGTAGTCTCCGCGCATGCCGCGGATTGTGCCGAGGAAGGACAGGTAGTCCTCAACAGTCATATCGGTGTAGAGGGGCACCGTTTCCGGGAGGTAGCCGATGTGCCGCCGCGCCTCCAGCGAGCCCGTCATCGTGTCGTGACCGGCGATGCTCGCGGCGCCGGTGGACGGGGGGAGATAACCGGTGAGAATGCGCATGGTCGTCGTCTTGCCGGACCCGTTCGGTCCAAGGAAGCCGACGACCTCTCCCTTCTCCACATGGAAGGAAATGTTGTCCACGGCGAGGTTCTCACCGTAGTACTTCGTGAGGCCTTTGACCTCAATCATCGTTTCCGGCATTACCGTCCCTGCATTCGAACTGTGGGGTTGGACCTCAACCACTGCTCAGCGCACAACTCTTGAGTATACTGATTCCTCGCACCACTAGCTAGGGCCGCAACGCGGCGCCTCACTCCGCCAGCGAGATGGGGAAGCGCAGGGAATCCACCTGTTCCCATTTCAGCTGCCTTATCTCCATACCGTCCGGCACCTCGAAGACCATCCACCCGGAGATGTTGAAATCCTGGGGCAACTCCGAAGGGCCCCACAGGAACGGCAGATGCGGGCTCAGCGCCGCGGGCGGTTCGGCGAGATGCACACGGCGCTCATAGGGATCAATGGGGAGACCCTGCTCCCTTTCCATACCCTCCAGCAGCCCGGAGTCCTCGTCGATGTTCAGGGAGAGGATGCCCGAGCGTGTATTCCAGATGGTCATGCGCGCCGCGATGAAGTGGTGCCCCTCCATCGCTGGGCCGACATTGTAGAACTCCGAGTCAACATCCTGGTAAATGACGCCGTCCACGACCTGGAGGTCTGATACGTTCATGGTCAGACCACGCCCTCCCAGGGTTATGCTCGTCAAAGTGTCATCGCCGCAGGCTGTCGTCAGCAATGCGGCCAGCGCCGCCAGCAACGCTATGTGTCGAATGAATCTCACGTGCACACGTCCATACAAGCAGACTCTCTTGAAGGAAATTAACGATGTCTAACGGAATCGGGTTCCCTGAGGGACTTCACACCCGGCCCGCGCTGAAAGAAGGCATGTCCCGGAGTCGTTGCACCAGAGGAGGCAGCGTCTCCAGGAAATAGTCTACATCATCCACGGTGGTTCCCCTGCCTACGGTCACCCGCAGGCTGCCCCTCGCTATGTCCGCCGGCCGCCCGATCGCCGTCAGCACGTGCGACGGCTCCAGAGACGCGGTGGAGCATGCGCTGCCGCTTGAAGCGTAGATTCCCTTGAGATCCAGTCCAAGCAGTACCGGCTCCGCCTCCAGTCCCGGGAAGCAGACATTGACGTTGTTGGGGAGCCGGCGCGTAGCGTGGCCGTTCAGGATTGCGCCAGGGACGCGCTCAAGGATACCCGCCGCCAGACGATCGCGAAGGGCAGCGCTGTGGGCGCACGCGGCCTCGCGCTCAAGCTCGGCCAACCGCAGCGCCTCCGCCATGCCGACGATGGCGGGCACATTTTCCGTCCCGGAGCGTCGCTCCCGCTCTTGGCCGCCGCCCATCAACAAGGGCGAAAGGGGCGTGCCACGTCGAACGTACAGCACGCCGGCACCCTTAGGGCCGTGAAACTTGTGCGCGGACAGGCTGAGCAGGTCGACGCCAAGCCGTTTCACCGAAAGGTCGAGATAGCCAGCAGCCTGAACCGCGTCTGTGTGTACGAGGATAGTTCGGCCCTGCTCCTTGGCTCGCTCCTTCACCAGCCGGGCAATCTCCTCCACCGGCTGCACGGTTCCGATCTCGTTGTTTGCGTACATAACGCTGACGAGCACCGTCTGGTCAGACACCGCGTCCACCACCTCGACCGGGTCCACGAGACCTGCGCTGTCGACGGGGACGTAGGTTACATCGAAACCGACACTCTCCAGCTGGTGGCAGGTGTGCAGCACCGCGTGGTGCTCGATGACCGTCGTGACGATGTGGTTGCCGGTTGGGCGCAGCGCCATGGCGCCGCCCTTGAGGGCAGCATTGTCTGACTCGGTGCCGCCGCTGGTGAACACGATCTCGTTGGCGCGGCAGTCGAGCGCCCTGGCGATGGACTCTCGCGCGCCCTCCAGCGCCGTCCGAGCGCGCTGCCCGAGGGCGTGGATGCTCGACGGATTGCCGTAGGCCTCCTGCAGGTAGGGCAACATGGCCTGAAGCGCCTCCGCCCTAAGTGGCGTCGTCGCGGCGTGGTCCAGATAGATTTCCCGATCGCCGAATTCCACCGAGTCGGCTCCTGTGCGGTGCTGGGATCACTTCAATTGCCGTCAAGTAGTGAAATATTGTAGCACGTAGGTCCCGCGCCTACAGGTTGAGGGCACGCCTCAGGCGCATGTAGCCGTAAAGGTCGCTCCGCGTGACGATACCCATGAGCCGATCATCCTCTGCCACGAGTACTACCAGTGGGCCGTCCTCCTCCTCCAGAATCTCCATAGCGTCATAAGCGAATTGGGTTGACTTCAAAGCAGGAAAGGACGAAAGAGGACTCATTATTTGCATAACGCTGGCTATGACCCAGGCGTCGCGGGGAATGCGACGGAGGGTCTGCAGATGCAGCACTCCGACCGGCACACCTTCGACGCCGATGAGGACAGCGGAGCGGCCGGTGCGCATGAGGTGGAGGCTAACTGCGTCCGCAATCGTGGTCTGGGCCGGGACTAGGTCCGTCGCCACGACTTCGCCGAGGGAGACTCCGGACAGCCGCCTGCGGTCGCGCGCGGCCGACCTCGCGCTGGTGGCAGCAAGGAAAATGAATACGCCCACCAGGATTGGCCAAAGGTTGAACAAGGAGCCCGTCCGAAGGAAGAGCACGACGCTGCCCAATGCAAGAACAATCGCGAAGGCTTGGCCCAACAGGACGGCGACGTTGGTGGCGAGCCAGTAATTGCCGGTCAGCCCCCAAATGCCGGCCCGCAGAACGCGTCCGCCGTCCAGGGGAAAACCAGGCAGCAGGTTGAACAGGGCCAGCGCGAGGTTCGTCCACCCGAGCAGGAATGCAACTACGGTGACGCCTTCGCGCAGTCGTCCGGTCAGGAAGACGGGCGCGACGAACAAGGCGATGCCCAGCATGGCAGCCGCAACGGCCAGGCTGATCAGCGGGCCCACGAGTGCGACTATGAACTCGATCCAGGGCCGTCGTGCCTCACGGGAGATGTGGGAAACCCCGCCGAGCAAGAACAGGGTGATGCCGCGCACGGGCAGGCTGTGCCGGTTGGCCATGATGCTGTGTGCCAACTCATGGACGAGAATCGAGCAGAAGAAGAGCAGGCCGGTAGCTCCAGCCATGCCCACTTGGGCAACAGTACCCCACCGGGGCAACTGCAGGGTCAATTGATCGAAGACCAGGAAACTGACAACGACGAAAATCAAGAACCAATTGTAGCTGACACCAATGGGGATGCCGAAGATGCTGCCAAGCGATAAGGTGCTGCGCATGCACTACTCCCAGACCCCCGCAAAATTCGGGTACAGTCTAGATTAGCGTAGCATACCCCATGAGCTTGTAGGCGAGTTTGGCGGCCGTGTACGCGCAACTCACGGGGCCCTCTGGCGGCGCCAGCTCCATCAAGTCGAAGCCGACGATGCGGCGCCGGCTCGCGACGGCCCGCAACAGATCGAGGGTCTCGGCCCATAGCATGCCACCTGGCTCCGGGGTGCCCACTGCCGCCATGATCGAGGGGTCCAGGACGTCGAGGTCAACGCTGATGTAGACAGTCTCTGACAGGTGCGCGAGGACGCTCTCGGCCAACTCGCCGGCCGAGCAATCCGGCGGCCACGTGTACATAGGCTGCCCGGACTCATCGACGGCTTCCCGCTCCTCGGCGCTTAGGCTACGCACCCCTACTATCGCCAGAGGACACGTCTCGGCGATGCGCCGGCCAACGGTGGCGTGGCTGTACTCGGATCCCTGGTAGCTATCACGAAAGTCGGCATGGGCGTCGAGCATAAGCACGGAGAGGTCCGGGAGGTCCTCCTTGAGCGCGCGTATTACGCCAACGGTTATCGAGTGCTCACCGCCCAGTGTCGCCATGATTGTGCCGGGCCGGTGCGAACTCGCGGCGACGTCATGGACACGGCGTACTGTGGCCTCCGGGCCCGCGGGATGTGGCTGCACCTCGGGAAGGGTGTGGATGCCGAGGGCACAGGTCTCTCGACCCAGCTCGATGTCGTAGTCCTCCATCTGCCGGGAGGCGTCAATGATGGCGCTGGGACCCTCGCGAGCGCCAGTGCGGTACGACACCGTACCTTCATAAGCAACGGGCAACACGAGGAATCGCGAAGTATCGTAGCCGGACTGCGTCGGCGGGAGCGCAAGGAAGTTCCAGGGAAGGTTGACGTCGTTGTCGAACGGGCCCGTCGGCATCGCCTACGCCGGCGCGCTCAGCCTTGCACGGTCCGCATCAAGGGCGCGGCGGGCCTGCTCCGGACTGTAATGGTCCAGGCCACGATCGAGCACCCACGTGTTCGCCTCGTGCAAGTCAAAGCAGGTTTTCACGTCAGCCAGGGCAAGGTCGATGTCGAAGTCCTTGCAGGAGAAGACGTCCACCTGCACGAAGCTGCGGTCCGGGAAGGTGTGCACGCTGATATGGCTCTCGGCAATGATGACGAACCCGGAGACGCCCCAGTCCTCCGGCACGGGGCCGTTGTAGGTCAGCACCTGCGGCGTGATGATCTTCGTCATGCCGATGCGGTCCGGGAAGGAGTCCAAGAACTCTCGAACGTGCTCCTGGTCCTGCAGCAGGGAGTGGTTGCCGGTGTAGCCGTCTATAACCAGATGCATTCCTCGGGTCCTCCACGACATTATTGGTTCGGCTGTGCGCCGATGGACACGGCGGGCATTGGTAGTGGTATCCGTCTCGAAGCAGGCGCGGCGAGGCGCAAGGATACCAGCGCCCGCCGCGCAAATCAAATGTTCACCGGATACAGCACCGCTTGCAGCGCACTGCGCTCGAAAGGCGTGGTTGATTGCAAAGGTGTGGGGTGAGCGAAGGGATTCGAACCCTCGATTTCCTGAGCCACAGTCAGGTGCCTTACCGCTTGGCCACGCTCACCATGGGACCCCTACAGTTTATGGAGCATAGCTACTGAGGTCAAGAAGCAGACCTCCCGCCATGCGGTCATCGGCACAAATGGAGAAGCTGCAGGCGGACGGTATTCCGGCTGCAGCTTCCCCTATTCAGTTCAGACACTCAGGCGTCTGCGAACAACCGCACCCTATCGGGACTACGCCAGGTCGTAGCGGTCGTTGTTCATCACCTTGTTCCACGCCGCCACGAAGTCGCTTACAAACGCCGCCTCGCCGTCGTCGCAGCCGTAAACCTCTGCGAGCGCTCGGAGTTCCGAGTTGGAACCGAAGACCAGGTCAACCTCGGTGGCCGTCCACTTGACACTGTCGGAGCCGTCACGGCCCTCGTAGACGCCGTTTCCGGCAGACGACCACTGCGTGCTCATGTCGAGCAGGTTCACGAAGAAGTCGTTGGTCAGCGAACCCGGGCGGTCGGTGAATACGCCGTTCTGGGAGCTGCCTGAATTGGCATTCAGGACGCGGATGCCGCCGACAAGCGCCGTCATCTCAGGCGCAGTCAGGTTCAGCATGTAGGCCTTCTCGACGAGGGCCTCAGCGCCGCCGGCGCCGTTCTTGGCGAAGTTGCGGAAGCCATCCGCCTGGGGTTCCAACACCGCGAAGGACTCGACGTCAGTCCACTCCTGCGTCGAGTCTGTGCGGCCAGCCGAGAAGGGCACGGTGACGTCGTGGCCGGCATTCTTCGCTGCCCACTCGACGCCCGCAGCGCCCGCGAGGACGATCACGTCCGCGAGTGAGACGCGCTTGCCGCCGCTCTGCGCGGCGTTGAACGCGTTCTGGACGCCCTCGAGCGTGGCTATGGTGTTTGCCAGCTGGGCCGGGTCATTCGCTTCCCAGTCCTTCTGGGGAGCAAGTCGAACGCGGGCGCCATTCGCGCCGCCGCGCTTGTCGGTGCTGCGGAACGACGATGCCGACGCCCATGCCACCGAGACTAGCTGCGAGACCGACAGGTCCGTCTCCAAGATGCTGCCCTTGATGGCGTCAGCGTCCTGGTCGTTGATCAGCTCGTGGTCGACGTCCGGGACCGGGTCCTGCCAGAGCTGGGGCTCCGCGGGGACCAGCGGCCCGAGGTAGCGGCTACGCGGGCCCATGTCGCGGTGGAGCAGCTTGAACCACGCCTTCGCGAAGGCGTCCTCGAGGTCTCCCGGGTTCTCAAGGAAGCGCTTGGAGATCGGCGCGTAGACCGGATCCATCCGAAGCGACAGGTCTGTCGTCAACATGAAGGGTGCGTGCTTCTTGGCGGGGTCGTGAGCGTCCGGCACAACGGCCACCTGCGACGCGTTCACCGGCTGGTACTGCGACTTCCCTGCGGGGCTCTTGGTCAGCTCCCAATCGTACTGGTGGAGATTCTCCATAAAGTTGTTGTCCCACTTGGTGGGGTTCTCGGTCCACGCGCCCTCGAGGCCGCTGGTGATGGTGTCGCCGGCCTTGCCGCTGCCGTATGTGTTGCTCCAGCCGAAACCCTGCGCCTCGACAGCCGCGCCCTCGGGGTCGGCGCCGACGTGCGACTCGGGGGCGGCGCCGTGCGCCTTGCCGAAGGTGTGGCCGCCCGCGATCAGGGCGACCGTCTCCTCGTCGTTCATCGCCATGCGGGCGAAGGTGTTACGGATGTACTTGGCCGCGAGGTTCGGGTCCGGGTTGCCGTTCGGCCCCTCCGGGTTGACGTAGATGAGTCCCATGTGGTCGGCGCCGTAAGGGCCATCGATCTCGCCATCGGCGTCGTGCCGTTGGTCGTCGAGCCACGTCGTCTCGGCGCCCCAGTTGGTGTCGTCGGCCTCCCAGACGTCGGGCCGGCCGAAAGCGAAACCGAACGACTTGAAGCCCATCGACTCCAAGGCCTGATTCCCTGCAAAAACGATCAAGTCCGCCCAGGAGAGGTTCTTGCCGTACTTCTGCTTGACGGGCCAGAGCAGGCGCCGCGCCTTGTCCAAGTTGCCATTGTCCGGCCAACTGTTCAGCGGCGCGAAGCGCTGGTAGCCCGATCCGCCACCGCCTCGGCCATCGGTGATGCGGTAGGTGCCGGCCGCGTGCCATGTCATACGGATGAAGAGGGGCCCGTAGTGGCCGAAGTCCGCCGGCCACCAGTCTTGCGAGGTCGTCATGACAGCCTCGACGTCCTTCTTCAGCTCCTCGACGTCCACGTTCTTGAACGCTTCGGCGTAGTTGAAGCCGTCACCCATCGGGTCCGACTTAGAGGAGTTCTTGCGAAGGGCATTCAGGCTAAGCTGATTCGGCCACCACATTTCGTTCGTAGTCATACCATCACTCCAGAAGACAGATTCAGAGCATACGGCACCTGTCCGTTGCACGATGCCGGGCTTATTGTAGCCCCAAGCGTCAATCTCTGGAAACCCCGGAGCTTGCCCAGATGGTTAAGGGTAGATGGACATTGGCTTAATGTTCTCACATGAAGAACACAGGAGAACGGGAACGTGCCGATACGAGAGCATTACCCGTCGCGCATGAGGCGGGGTGAGACCCGTTCAATCTAGAGGACGCCAAACCAACGCCGGCGCTCCCCTTGCGATGGAAAGGCCGCCTCAATCGCCGCGACGTCCTCGTCCGAGAGCCGCCATCCGGACGCGCCGCAGTTCTCTTCGACGCGCGCGGCCGAGTTGCTCTTGGGGATGACCATAACCCGGTCTTGGTGGAGGCACCAGTTGAGCGCAACCTGCGCGACGGTGTGCCCGCTACGGGCAGCCACCTCAGCCAGTACTGCCGAGCCCTTCCCAAAGTTGGCGAGGCCGCGGGCCAGCGGGCTGTACGCAATGACCGTAATGCCATTGGCCTGGCAGTAGGGCAGCACCTCGCGCTCGATGGAGCGGTCGGTCAGGCTGTACTCCACCTGGTTCGACACGATGCGCGCCCTCGAAAGCGCGTCCTGCGCTTCCTCCATCTCCCGGACCGAGAAGTTGCTGACGCCGATAAATCGCACCTTACCGGCATCCACCAGCTCCTCCATCGCCCCCATGGTCTCGGAGATGGGAATGCGAGAGTTCGGCCAATGGAGTTGGTAGAGGTCGATGACGTCGCACTTGAGGAGTCTCAGGCTCTCGTCGGCAGCGCGATGCACATCGCGGCGGCGAAAGTGCGACGGAGACACCTTAGTCGCGACGAACACATCATCGCGAATGCCCTTGATCGCCGCGCCAACGGCGTCCTCCGTGTGGTACGCCTCGGCCGTGTCGATAAGGAACGCCCCCAGCTCAACGCCGCGGCGCAGAGGGGCGCTGCCGCCCGTGTAAGCCCAGGTGCCGAGCCCCACGTCCGGGATGCGCACCCCGCTGCCACCAAGCTCCTGCAGATTCATCGGTCCAACCCTCCTTCATCCAACGCAGGCGGCGGGGCAGCTTCCTCCAGCTGTTGTGGCGCAGGGGTGAAGGCGCCCTCCACTGCGGCGGCGGGCCCCGCGCCAGGCGCCATCGGCGTCGGCATACTGAGGTTGGTCAGGGAGTGCGAGAGCTTCCACTGCAAGCGGTCAAGCTTTGGCTGGAGGTTCACCAGGTCGTTCACCATGCGGCCGGCGTCCACAACGGCGCCGCGCATGGTCACCCTGACATCGGTCACGATGCCCGTCCGCTCCGCGCCAAAGTTGACCTGTCCCGCGCGCGCCGTAGTAGGGTAGGCCTCGCCGCGCCAGTCCACGCCGACGACGTGCCGGCGACCCTCCAAGGCATACTTGATCATGAAGACGCCAACAATGACCGGGACGAGCACCACCCCGACGGCCGCGGCGAACCACTTTCGCTTGAGCGCGGAGAGGCTCGGCTGCTTCCACCGAGCGACGAGGGCGCCCTCAAACTCTCCGACGTTGCCGACGGGGCCCTGCGTAATGGGAACGTCGGCCAGTTCGACAGCGAACCCCTCGTCCTCAAGGGCCTGCACAAAGTTGTCCGTCATTCGGCGCGGGTGGCCGGTTGTGCCTTCCCATCGCCACTGAACGGGCCATTCGGCCATCTCGGCTCGGAGCGAATCTACTTCCATACGACCGTCCGTTGCACGGTTGCCGTGCCGGTTTTCTCGAGTCCCGATTGGTATAGTACCATGCTTCAGAAGCCATGACCGCCGAAGTGAACTCAACGCACGCCCGCCGGATAGGCGCGGGGTCCATGGATTCACATTACGAAACGACTACGCATAGAAGGAGCACCACATGGAGACTGTCGCGCTAGGGTCCACGGGCATCCAGGTGAGCCGGCTGGGAATTGGTCTGTCGGAGATCGGCTCGACGCCGATGCAGTTTTCGGAAGTCGAGGCGTTGCTGAACGCGGGGCTCGACATCGGCATCAACTTTCTCGACACCGCCGCCGCCTACGGGGTCAGCGAGGAGCTGGTGGGCAAGACGGTGTCGCACCGCCGGAGCGAGTACGCTCTCGCTTCCAAGTGCGGCCGCGTCCCCGGCGGCTCCCAGGACGAGGCGTGGACGGCGCAGGCCGTCACCGACAGCATCGACCGCAGCCTCCGCCTCCTCCAGACCGACTACGTGGACCTGATGCAGCTCCATTCCTGCAGTGTCGAGATCCTGGAGCGGGGCGAGGCCATCGACGCGCTCCTGAAGGCCCGCGACGCCGGCAAGGCGCGTTTCGTCGGCTACAGCGGAGACAACGAGGCCGCGATGTGGGCCGTGGAGAGCGGCATCTTCCAGACACTGCAGACGAGCTTCAGCCTGGTCGACCAGAAGGCCCGCGACGGGCTCTTCGCGGCCGCCGAGGCCAAGGGGATAGGTATCATCATCAAACGGCCCATCGGCAACGGCGTTTGGGGCCGCGCCGAAGTGACTAATCCGTACGCGCAACAGTACTTCGAGCGCCATCAGGCAATGTCGGCGCAGGGATCTCTAGAGGGCGATGACGACCCAATCCGTATGGCGATGGGTTTCACCTTTGCACATCCTGAGGTGGACACCTCGATCGTCGGCACCACGAACCTGCGGCACCTGCAGTCCAATGCCGCAATGTTGGATGAGGGTTTATCAGTGCCTGAATCGACGATGGAGGCGCTGGTTAAGAGGTTCGCGGAACTTGGACAGGACTGGCGGCAATTGACGTAGGGAATCCTATGCCGCTCCCAACACAACCGAGATCATATGGCGTTCAAGGGTCTTGCCGAGGTTTTGCGTGACGCCCTGCCGGTCCTCATTGCCGAACGTGACGACGTAGACGACGCCCAGCAGCCGGCCAATTCGGAAGTCTAGCACAGAAGAGGAGACCAGCCCCCTAGGACCCTCCTGAACGGCACGTACGCCAACGGCCTCATGGTGGAACTGCTCGGTCACGGAGAATTCGTCTACAGAGACCAGCCTGTGGCCAGGCCCCAACTCCTGGCCCACCTTCTCTCTGAATTCCTCGAGGAAGACCCTCTCCATCCAGTTGGACACAGCCTCAGGGCTCTCCATAAAGTGCACAACGGTCGCGAGCGCCAAGTCTGCGCCCTCAGGCAGGTTGTCGTCGGGAACCGTCGTGAGCCACTCGCGCTGAAATCCGGTCACGCGGCCAAGCTGCCGCAGACCCTGGGCTGTGTGCCCGGCGAGAGGCAGGTCCGCCATTGCCTCGTTGCTGAGCTCGCCTTCTCGCACCACCTCAAAGCCCTCCGATCCCGGCGGCAACTGCTCCTTGGTGAGCAGCATGCGCTCCAGATCGTCAGGGTTGACGTTGTATGTCGCGCGAGTCACGGCGTCCAGAGCCATGGAGAGCACCCTCTCTTGGCTAGTGCAAAAGACCTCATGCTCCATGCATGAGGTCCTAGATCCAACCCGCAGAGCTGGCGTGGCCCTGCAGAAGTGCGAAACGCTTGCGTCGAAAGGGATGACCCGCTCTCGACGCTCGACGCTGGGAGCCAGTCCCCAAATGTGTGGCGGGAGTGCGAGGGAGTCGAACCCACCCGCCCCGACACGAGGCGCAACGGATTTGAAGTCCGCAAGGGCCACCGGGCCCCATCCACTCCCGTAACCGCTGACGATGGGTCCCGGGACTACTCGAGGGCGCTGTCCAACCGCCGCTTGAGCTGCGCCTTGGGCATTGCACCTACAATCTGCTCCACGGGCTGCCCGTTCCGGAAGACGATGAGGGTGGGGATACTGCGGATGCCGAGGCTCATGGGAGTGTTTGGGTTGGAGTCAACGTCCACCTTGGTGAACTTTACCTTACCGTCGTACTCGTCTGAGAGCTCGTCGACGATCGGGGCTATCATCTTGCAGGGCTGGCACCAGTCCGCCCAAAAGTCCACCAGCACGGGCAGGTCGCTGTTGACCACCTCTGCCTCAAACGTCGAGTCCGTAACCGCTTCCGGCTTTGCCATTGTGTAAGTCCTCCCCTTCATTCCGTCCGCCGGTCATGCGCCCCTTTTGCGAGGCATTATTCGGCTTTGGTCAAGATTAGTCTAACTATCGGCAACATAGGGCGCAACCCGAGTATCACGCGTACACGCGCCGGTTTTTCTTCCTCGTCACCGTGCCCGTCCTATCTGAATGTATACTCCACGCATGACCCGTACCGCCCAACCGCCATCCACCACCTCCGAGCACACGTGGAAGCGCCGGGCCTTTCACCTCGGCGCCGCCCTCGTCATCCCCGTCGTGGCACTGGCATTCGGTTACAGGCCTGCCGTCTACTTGGCCGCCATCACGGCGGCGGCGCTTGCCGCAGGCGAGGCGGTGCGGCTCATAGTGCCTGCCATCAACGTGCGACTTCTTGCGCTGCTGGGCCCGTTGTTCAAGGCAAGGGAGAAGCGAAGTCCCACCGCCGCGACATACCTCGCGCTAACTTCGCTGGCGGCACTGTTCCTGTTCGGCAGGGAGATTGCGGCGCTGGCCTTGCTCTTCACCGCGCTCGGCGACCCGGCGGCCGGCATCATCGGCGCCAGGTACGGCCGTCGTCGCCTGCAAATTCTCGGACGACGGATCGGCACCAAGAGCGTCGAGGGTACCCTCGCGTTCATTGCGGCATCGACAGCCGTCGCACTGGGGATGTGGGCGGTGGGTGTCTACGGCACTCTCTGGACTGGACTTGCGGGCGCAGCAGTCGCCGCCCTCGTGGAATTTCTTCCGATCCCCGTCGAGGACAACGTGACCGTCCCCCTCGCGAGCGCAACGATAATGTGGCTGCTCTGGGTGGCGTAGACGAGCATTTGCGTCATTGCCATAACGTGGATTTTGCCGCAAAGCGCGGTTGACCCCCTATAGTTGCACTGATACACTTGCTGGGTTCCTTGGCAGGGTCTCGGGGAGAGAGCATGGTAGTCATCGGGCTCACGGGAGGCATCGGCGTCGGGAAAAGCGAGGTCTCCCGCATTCTGGCCGGACACGGCGCCGTGATAATCGACACAGCGCTCCTCGGACACGAGGCATACGCGCCGGGAACAGTGCCCTGGAGAGCAGTCGTCAAAGCCTTTGGCCGCGATATCCTCCTCCCGGACGCGCAGATTGACAGGAAGATACTGGGAGACATCGTCTTCTCAGACCCCGAGGAACTTGATCGCCTCAACGGCATCATGCGCCCCGCCATTGCTGACATGATTCGGGAACGCCTGCGCGCCGCCGAGCGTCAGGGAAGACAGGTAGCGGTGATAGACTCGGCAACTTTGATCGAGGCCGGATGGACGGAGTTGGTGGACGAGGTCTGGCTGACGACTGCGCCGGAGGATGAGATATACCGGCGGCTTCGGGTACGAAGCGGCCTCTCCGTCCGGGCCATCGCGGAGCGGATAGAAGCGCAGATCTCGGACGAAGAACGAAGGGCCCACGCAGATGTGGTCATCATCAACAACGGCAGTCTGACCGACCTGCGCGTGCAGGTCGAACAGTGGTGGGCAGAGCGAATTCAAGCAAAGGTGGGGTAACCATGGAGCAGCCTAGGCCAAGAGGAACAGGGTTCCAGACGCTTCAAATTGAAGAGTACGTGGTTGAAGACGAGCCGTTTTACATGCCGTTGGGCAATGAGATCGAGCTCTTTGAGGCCGCGTACCTGCAGAAGATCCCCGTCTTGCTGAAGGGCCCCACCGGCTGCGGCAAGACGAGGTTCGTGGAGCACATGGCCCACAGGCTTAGCCAGCCCACCTCAATCCGTCAGCACAACGGCTCGGAAGTGCGCCCCGTACCGCTTGTCACCGTGGCCTGCCACGAGGACCTGACGGCAAGCGACCTCGTCGGACGCTACCTAATCGACGCCGAGGGCACCCGATGGATCGACGGCCCCCTCACGCGAGCAGTCAAGGTTGGCGCCATCTGCTACCTCGACGAGATCGTCGAGACGCGGAAGGACACCACCGTGCTCATCCACCCCTTGACCGACCACCGTCGCATCCTGCCCGTGGAGAAGCAGGGGCTGCTGATGGAGGCCAATGAGGGCTTCCTGCTGGTCATCTCCTACAACCCGGGCTACCAAAGCGCGCTGAAAGACCTGAAGCACTCCACCCGGCAGCGCTTCGTCTCCATCGAGTTTGACTACCCGCCGCCCGAGATTGAGGCGAAGATCCTGGAGCACGAGGCGGGCGTCAACTCCGAGACCGCCCTGGGCCTAGCGAAGCTGGGGGAGAAGGTCCGCAACCTGAAAGACCACGGTCTGCAGGAAGGTTCCAGCACCAGACTGCTCATCTACGCGGGCAAGCTCATCAGTCAGGGCGTTCCGGCACGCGAGGCCTGCCAGGTCTCCATCGTCTGGGCGCTGTCCGACGACATTCAGGTACAGAGGAGCATGGAGGAGGTAATCTCCTCGATATTCGAGTAGATTTGGAGCGCATGAGCATCCCCACCCCGGAGGTTTTGCAGTTCCTCTTGGGGAAGGCCGAGCCCGCTACGGCTCTCCCGGATAACCTTATGCACGCCGCCGTCCTCCTCCCGCTATTTGAACGCGAAGGCAGTTACTTTGTGGTGCTCACCCGGCGCAGCCAGAACATCCCTGACGCCGGGGTGATCTGCTTCCCCGGGGGCGGCTTCGAGTCCTCCGACCCCAGCCTCACCTTCACCGCCCTACGCGAAGCGCACGAGGAAATCGGCGTCGAGCCGAAAGACGTTCGCGTACTTGGCGCAATCGAGCCCTATTTCACGCGCTTTGGTTTCGCAATACATCCTGTCGTAGGGCTAATCTCTTCGAATTACCCCTACAACGCCAGCGAGTTCGAGGTTGACGAGATCATCGAGGTCCCGCTTGAAGTCCTCTATGACCCGGCGAACCTCCGCCGTGAGGGCTTGCTCAGGCCGGAGGGACTAGTGAAACGGTTTACGTACGTGTATGAGGGCCGTATTATCTACGGGGTTACCGCCCAAATGCTGTCCCGGCTATTGGAACTCATTGCGGAAGGTATGGAAAAGGAGGTCCCATGGCAGAGCAGGACCCCCGCCTAGAGAGCATTGCCAGGGAGCTCTCGCAGTTTCCTGCGGCTATGCTGCAACAATACGACGCCGCGCATGAAAAGGCGCGGTCGTTGCTTTCCGACGAGGACCTCGTCACGTGGGCGGAACAGGGCGCCGCCATCGCGAGGCAGTCCGTTCGTGCGTGGGAGGCCGCCACCGACTACTTCACTGCAAGCATGGAGGTCCTGCCCTTCCTCTCCTTCGCGAATTTTGTGCCGTGGTCCAACTACGGTTCGGACCTCTGCCAGGCGTCGCCGACCATTGCTGCCGCCTATTTCCGCGCCAGCTCGCGCACGCTTCCGCACCTTCGGCCAAGACAGGTCGCAGGGTGGAGCGAGCTCGGAAAGTCGCTTTCCAAGGGCACATGGAAGTCGACCGCGCTGGCCTGCAAGTTCTTCGAGGTCAGCCCGCAGATGGTACCGACCATGACCTTCCCGGAGATGGAGCGCTTCATCCGCTTTATCGACATACTCTCGCAGCGCTCATACGACCTCGCCACCGAGTGCCTTGACCTGAGCCAGCAGGTCTTCGCCCAGCTTGGCGACAGCCGCGACAACTTCATCTCGTTGGTGACGACCCTAGCGGACGCCAACGGCAACTGGCGAGAGGTAAAGGACTGCTTCGCAGTCGGCAGCCGCGCCGTCTCCCGCGTCGAACGAACGCAGCGTGGCCGCTTCCTCAGCCTCGCAGAGCGCCTCTCGCGCAGCGGGCAGGGCGGCGTCATCTCGTTCCTGCGAGAGGGATCGCAGGGCCTAGGACAGCTCGACTACGCCACGCATCCGATTGTGATCACCCTCGGCGAGCGGCTCATAACCATAGCACCGCCAGCCGTACCGCCGTTTTTCGCCGTCGTGCCCTCCGTGCTGGGCCGCGTGTCAACGCCGCAGCTTGAGACGTGGTTCGGCGAGGGCGCCAGACTCCTAGGGGAGAACCTCGAGAGCGGCCTCGCGTTCTTTCGCATGGAGTCCGCCTACTCAGAGGAGCTGCTGGACAAGCTCTCCGCCGGTGTCGAGCTGAGCCGCGTCAGGGACGTCGTAGGGCTCTACTCCCGCGCTCTGGCCGGCAACGACATGGAGATCGCGCCGTCGCAAGAGCTCGTCGATAAGGGTATCGGCTGGGTTTCCGGCAACCACGCCACCATCGAGGGCACGACGCTGTACCTCCCCGCCCTCATTGACGGCGCGCCCACCAAGGCCGAGAACTTCGCCAAGCTGAAGGTCATCGCGACGCACCAAGTGGTGCACCAAGAGTTTGGCAGCTTCGGCTTCGAATACGAGAAGCCGTCCACCCTGTTTCGTGACCTGCGGCTATTGGTGCAGCACTCGCGCCACTACCACCGCGACAAGTCGCGTGAGGAGGTCCAGGCCGAGCCGGAGACTGTAGAAGATGTCGTGGATAGCGGCCCCGTCTCAGCCGAAACCGGCTGGGTCACAGACATGCAGGGCTTCTTCGACATATTCCCGGAGCGCAAGATGGCGCTCGACATCTTCACCGTCGTTGAGGACAGCCGCCTCGACGCCCGCGTGTTGCGGGAGTACCGGGGGATACGCCAGGCGTACCGCCGCCTTCAGGAAGAGTCACTGACGGAACGGCCCCACATCATCGAAATGCCCGCGCAGCAGGGCCTTGTTGAGTTCCTCATCCGCGTCAGCCTCGGCCAGCGCAAGCAGCTGCCAGTTGCGTCGTACTTGAAAGAGGACGCGATGCTCATGGCCAAGCTCACGCTGCGGGTTATGCGCATCGGCGCGACGGTTGAGGATGCCGCCGAGGCCGCCCTGCGCATCTACCTCTTCATCGCCGGCATTCCCAACCATTTCATCCCCGGCAACCAGTGGGTGATGGTGGACGTTCCGAACGAGGATGACTACGAGGACCCGGAGAACATCGAAGAGCTCCTTTCGCGGCTGGACAAGCCCGAGCCGGAGGAGCAGGAGCAGGAAGAGGGCGAGGGGCAAGGTGAGCAGCCATACCAGTCGCCGCAGGACGTCGAGTACCGCGGCGAGTTCAAGCCCGAGCTCGTCCAGCTCTTGGAGGAAATGAAGGAGGCCCAGCGCCAGGCCAACGAGGGGGAGGCACCGCAGCTCACCCGCGAGATGCTGGAGGAGCTGCTCGCCCAGAGCGCCGAACTCGAGCAGGGCGGCGACTACGACCTCGACACCAGCGCGACGGCCAAGAACCTCATGCGCGAGGTCGGCATGAAGCTGCCGCCCAAGGAGGCCGCGCAGGGCCAAGGCCCATTCATCCACATCGAAGACGAGGGCGGCCCGCTAGAGGCGAAGGAACCCCACACCAGCGTCTACGACGAGTGGGACTTCCGCGCCGGCGACTACCGCCCCAGGTGGTGCGTCGTCCGAGAGAAGACCATGTCGGAGGGCGACGTCGGCTTCTGGCAGACTATCCTGCAGGCCAACTCCAACATGATCCAAGAGATCCGCCGTCAATTCGAGCAGGTGCGACCGGAGACGTTCCGCAAGATCCGCCGCCTCCAGGATGGCGAGGAATTCGATCTGGACGCGTTGGTCGAGGCCATCGTCGACCAGCGTCTCGGCATTAGTCTGCCCGACCGCGTCTACTGGCGCCGCAACAAGACGGACCGCGACGTCGCCGTGCTCTTCCTCCTCGACATGAGCGCCTCCACGGGCGAGGCCATCGACGAGTCCCGCGGCGGGCCGGACGAGTGGGATGCGCCCGGCAACCCCGTCGACTACATGCTCTGGCTGCGCAACCGCCGCGCCGGTGACGGCCCTCCGCGCCGCACCTACAAACGCATCATCGACCTTGAGAAGGAGAGCGCCATCCTCCTTATCCAGGCGCTGGAGACCCTTGGGGACAAGTACGGCATCTACGGCTTCTCCGGCTACGGCCGAGAGAACGTCGAGTACTACACCATCAAGGACCTAAATGAGAACCTGAATGAGCGAGTGCACAAGCGCATCGACAAGATCACGCCACTGCACGCCACTCGCATGGGTCCCGCCATCCGGCACAGCGTCAAAAAGCTCGACGACATCGACGCCAAGACCAAGGTGCTTTTCCTCATCTCGGACGGCCGGCCCCAAGACCGCGGCTACAGCCGCGAGGGCGTGGAGAAGGAATACGCCGTCCACGACACTCGCAAGGCACTCCTAGAGGGTAAGCAGAAGGGTATCATGCCGTTCTGCCTCACGGTCGACAAGGCGGGCCACGACTACCTGAAGACTATGATGGGCGACATGGGCTACGAGGTGCTGTCAGACATCAGCATGCTCCCACAGCGCCTACCGGAGCTTTACAGACGCCTTACGGTGTAGTCCAACCACATTCTCTTGTAAGGGCAGGGCGACCTCCCTTGGGACTACCTTTGTCGTCGCACTGTCATTCGAACTGAGGGATTCGCTGGGCACACGCTGAGACGTGTTCCCTGTTTCCCATGCCAACCGCCCATACCAGGGAGCGACGCCATGAACTTGACTCATTTCTCCTCCAAGACGGAAAAACGGGCGAGCAGAATTGACGGACGCGGGCTCTTTACCAATGAGTCCATCGCAAAGGGAGAGGTCGTCGTTATCAAGGGCGGCTACGTCATGACGCGTGCTGAGCGGGACGAGGCCGAGAGTCGTCTCGGTCCAGCGGAGATCCAGATCACCGAAGACCTGTACCTCGGCGCCATTCGAGAAGATGAGCGCGAGGGTTGCATGATCCACCTCAACCACTCTTGTGAGCCTAACCTCGGCGTTGAGGGCCAGATCGCCTTTGTCGCCTTACGAGACATTGAAGCCGGTGAGGAGCTCACGTGCGACTACGCTATGACCGACGATGAGCCCTACGAGATGGACTGCAACTGTGGAGCTCCCAACTGCCGAAGGGTGATCACGGGATATGATTGGAAGCTGGCGGATTTGCAGCGCAAATATGACGGCTACTTCTCCTGGTACATACAGAGGAGACTACCCGCGTCGCCTTAAGCCAACCGAGGTGCGACCCAGAACAACCTCTCGCGCAAATACACACTCACCCACGGCGTTCCCCGCCTACCACAACCGATCAAAACGAGGCTGCACCCCGATACGGGCCTAAACCGTGTATCATGGCGCAGGCCTTCGAACCCTTCGTCCAAGGAGCGCCGTGGACCCTTCCCCCGCCTCCATGTCCCCCGCCTTCACCTGGCGGCACAGGCTGCCGTTCTACCATGGCTACGTCATGGTGGCCATCGGATTCGGCATGATGTTCGTATCCAACGGCATCAACTGGTCCCTTGGCGTCATCGCCAATCCCATGCGGGAGGACCTCGACTGGACGATAACCGACGTCTTTGCGGGCCTCTTTCTCCGGATCCTCATGGGAGCGCTCGGCGCATTTGCCCTCACACGCTTCGCAGACACACCGAACGGAGCGCGTCGCACCGTCTTCATCACGGGTATCTTTATCTGCACCAGCTTGGCCTTAACCAGCCAAGTGACCGAGGTCTGGCAGTTCTGGCTGCTGGTGGGCGTGGTGACGGGCTTCATGTCGGGAGGGCATGCCCTGCTCTTCACCGCCGCCGTCGTGCCACGCTGGTTCCGCAAGTACCGTGGCCGCGCCGTCGCCGCCGCCACGATGGGCTCGAGCACGGCCGCCTTCGTGCTACCCACGCCGGTGGCCTTCCTCGTTGGCGAGTTGGGCTGGCAGGCGGCGTGGGTAATGCTGGCCTGCCTATCGCTTACCCTGTCCGTCCTTCCATCGCTGCTCATCGTGCGGCAACCGGAGGACCTTGGCATGACGCCCGACGGCCTGCCGCCTGAGGCGCCCTCGGAGTCGGGAAGTCCCGGTCGGGAGGAGCCAGAGATCGATGCGCACACAGCCGTGCGCTCGCGTCTTTTCTGGTTGTTGGTCATAACAATTTGCTTCGCCACAACGTCGTCCATGAGCGTCCCGGCCATCATGGCGCCGATGTACGAGTGGAAGGGGTTCGACGCCACGGCGGCGGCGTTGGGGGCCACCATCTACGGCCTGTTCAGCATGAGCAGCCGGTTCCTGTGGGGGTGGGTGGCGGACAAGGTGCACATGGCGGCGCTTGCCGTGGGCGTTGGCTTGTTCAACACCATCACATTCCCACTTCTCATCGTGCTGAGCGGCGGCAGCGCCTACGTCTATGCGGCGATGGTGGGCATTGGTGTGTCCGGCCTCGTGGTGGTGCAGAGCCTCGTGTGGCCCTTCTTTTTCGGACGCCGGAACCTCGGTGCAATCGTCGGCGTTAGCCGGCCATTCCCGGTGTTCATGAGCGCCGGCGGCGTCCTTTTCATGCCCCTCATCTACGACTCCACCGGCAGCTACAGCCTGTCGCTCATCGCCATGAGCGCTGCGGCGTTCCTCAGCGTCGTCTTCATGCTCATCGCCGTCCGCAGCCCGATCCCGAGGAGCTCCGCATGACCGGCGCCCCCCTGCAGCGTGCGATGTTCTCCGTCCAGCCCTTGCCACCCTTCGACTTCGCGATGACCGCAGACTTCGCGACCCACTATCGCGGCCGCAACCTGTGGGAGTTTTTCGAGGACGGCGTCTACAGCCGTACCCTCGACCTCCCCGTGGGTCTCGGCGTTGCCAAAGTGCGCTCCGTCGGCGACCTCGAAACGCCGCTCCTCGAGGTGGAAGTCGTCGCGCCCAAGTTGGACGATGACGCCGTCGGCGCAGCCCGCCGGCAGGTGGAGTGGGTCTTCCAGACGAACGTTGACCTCGCGCCCTTCTACCGCATGGCCGAGGGCGACCCATTCCTTGCGCCCCTAACGTCGATGCACCGTGGCTTCCGCGTGCCGCAGGGGACCTCAGTCCTCGAGGGTCTCGTTAACGCAATTCTCGGTCAGCAGATAAGCGGACAGGTGGCCCGCGCCGTGCGCATGGCGGTCATGGAGGCCTACGGCGAGACCATCACAATTGATGGTATAGAGTACCGCGCCTTCCCCACTCCTGAGGCGCTGGCTGCCGCCGGCGTCGAGGGGCTACGCGCGCAGAAGCTCAGCTGGCGGAAGGCAGAATACGTATGGGACATCGCGGCCAAGGAGTCCTCCGGCGAGATTGACCTGGAGGGGCTCTTCCGATGCTCAGATGACGATGTGCTCGCAGCGCTGACGCCGCTGCGTGGCGTGGGCGTGTGGACGGTTCACTGGCTGTTGGTGCGCACCCTTGGCCGAACCGATGGCTTCCCGCATGGAGACCTCGCCATCCAGCGCACGCTCGGGGAAGTGGTCAACAACGGCGTGCGCATGACGGCGGAAGAAGCGCTGGAGTACTCATGGCGATGGTCGCCTTACCGAACCTACGTCACCACGTACCTATTCGCAGCGATTCGCTCAGGCCGCCCGGACTGGCTGCCCCCCACGCCGTGACAGCGCTTGCCCAATCCGAGACATGCGGGAAGGGGAAACGGGTGTCACGAAGACCCGATCAATGTCGTTGCGAACGTCGACAATGTGGCGCCGAGGACACCTATCACCAGCCAGATGAGCCTATCGAGCTTCGCCTCAATGCGGTCCATCCGGGTGTCCATTCGGCCCCTGCGGTCCATCCGCTCGCTGTGTTGCCGCTCCCCCTCCACCAACATCCCAATTGCCTGCGCCATGGTGAGTGACGCGGAGTCGACGGCCATGCTGTACTTACCAGCACAAACGTAGGTAGAGGGCGCCAGTTTTTGCGTTCCAAAGCAATAACAGAAGTTGGAAATAGCGGAGTGTCCGTCGTCAATTTGGGAGGAAGCGGAAGCGTTTGCCCGGACCGGCTTCCGACTAGCTCGTAACGTTACACGCGATTGTTGCGCGGGTCGCCTGCAGGCGTGGCATAATCGGGAGTATGGCGAGGAACGTTTCCCATTTACTGATACTGTCCGGCGCGCTGCTTGTGTCAGCGCTCGGGGCCATGTGGAGTGAGGGGCAGGACGCTTCAACTGTCACAGAGCAGGTCGCCATACCCAACGTGCCAATCGAACTGCAACCGGGATGGAATCTGATTTCCATCCCCTTCGAGCCGGTCAACCCCGCTATCGACGGGATAGCGGTCCCCGGCCACCCTGCCGACGTCGTCATGACGTACGACAACGCGAATCAGACATGGCTAGTATCCCGGCGCGACAAGGCGACGGGCCTGTTTGAAGGCGACATAGAGCAGTTGACGTCAAGCAGGGCATACTTCGTGCGCACAGACAGTTTTGTACCCCTGCTCGTGGGACGGCCTCCGTTACTGACGTGGGACACGCCGCCCGCGCCGCCTGTGGCCCTAAGTGTGACCCAGGGCTGGAATCTAGTGCCCGTGGTTGCCCTGTACTACCGCATACCCTACGCGGTCGCCGCGGACGATTACCTGCGATCGCTGTCGACGGGACAACATCCCGGCTGGCTGCGGGCCTTGGGCTACAACCCACTGTCGCAGAGGTGGAAAGCCATCTCTCCCGGGGACATCGCTCTGGTGAGCGCGGGCAGCGTCAACCCCTGCACGGGTCTCGCCGTCAATAGGGAGCGCGTGGAGACTGGAGTCGAGCACTGCCAGGTAGGCGAGTACACGGAGCGGTCACCCCAGGGCTCGACTACCGCTGGAGACACCTGGGGTCAATTCGATGGGAAGGACACGGTGTCCTTGCGCGCGGCGTTCAGGATGGGCAAGGGCTATTGGGTATACGCCTCCGCAGATGGCGTGATACTCCCGTAATAGGTAGGAGCGGCCGGATG
>CAZCPU010000008.1:0-31783 GCA_964499855.1 uncultured Dehalococcoidia bacterium
GGTCGAGTACCGGGCCATCGCGGACGCGGGCTTCGTGCTGCAGGTGGACGCGCCGGAGATGGCGATGGGGCGCAACTGGGCGCGGTTCCGGGACGGCTCACTGGAGGACTTCCGGTGGGTCATGGGGCTGTGGGCGGAGGCGCTCAACCACGCGCTGGAGGGCATCCCGGAGGAACAGGTTCGCTACCACATCTGCTGGGGCAACTCGGAGGGACCACACGTGCGGGACGTGCCGCTGCGAGACATTGTGGACATCGTGCTGCAGGTGCGCGCCGGCGCGTACTCCGTCGAGGCGTCGAACCCGCGGCACGCGCACGAGTGGCGCGTGTGGGAGGACGTGAAGCTGCCGGAGGAGAAGACGCTGATTCCCGGGGTCATCGACTCCACGACGAACTTCGTGGAGCACCCGGAGCTGGTGCGGGACCGAATTCTCAACTACGCAAACATCGTGGGGCGCGAGAACGTGATCGCGAGCACGGACTGCGGGTTCGGAACGTTCGCGGGGCGCTCGCGGGTGCACCCGACGGTGGTGTGGGCCAAGCTGCGCGCGATGGCAGAGGGCGCGAGGCTGGCGTCCGAGGCGCTTTGGGGGTAGGCTTAGGGGAACCCGGCGCGGGTGAGAGGAGACCAGGCACAGCGATGCAAATGCGAAGGGGCGCCAACCCCGGCGCTCTGCAGAAGGCAGCCAACGCGCGCATGCGGGAATCGATGCGGCTGCGGCCCAACGCGCAATGGGCGGGCCACCACACGGACGACGAAGTCGAAATCAACGGCGCCAGCGGCGTCGCGGGCGGCTACGTCGGGCTGTACGGGGGCATCGTGGCGGCGATCATCGGCGTGGTGACGGGCGACCGCGACCTGTACTTCTACAGCCTGCTTGCCATCGTGGTCGTCGGCTTCGCCTACGGGGTGCTCTCCGGCGGGGCGAACACCAAGACGATGAAGGCCACAATCAGGACGTCGTGCATCTACGGCGGGCTGTTCAGCTTCGTGGCCATCGTGGTAGGGATCATTGTCAGCATCATGGTGATGGTGCCGGTGCTGATGGTGTTCATTGCGCTAGACATTGGGCGGTACGGGTAAGGAGCAATCCGGCATAAGCCGGAATGCTTACTATTCAAGAATCGTCCGTAAAAACAGTGGCCGAAGTGTTCATTCTTCCCTAGTTCCTGATACAATTCCCACAACATAAGGGCCCCGGTTGTGACAAGAGGAGGCGTTCATGCTCACTCAGGAAGAGACGGATCTGCTCTGCAGGGTAGGCCCCGGGACGCCCATGGGAGAGCTGATGCGGCAGTACTGGCTGCCGGCCGCGTACCCGTGGGAGCTGGAAGTCGACGGGCAGCCGCAGCGGGTGCGCCTGCTGGGTGAGGACCTAGTCGCTTGGCGGGACTCTGACGGCAACGTGGCGTTCACGCAGCAGCGGTGCCCGCACCGGGGCGCGGGGTTCTTCTTCGGCCGGAACGAGGCGGGTGGGCTTCGATGCGCGTACCACGGGTGGAAGTTCAACGTGAGCGGCGACTGCATCGACATGCCGAACGAGCCGCCGACGAGCAACTTCAAGAACAAGATGCACATCACGTCGTACAAGGGCGCGGACTTCGGCGGCGTCACTTGGTGCTACATGGGCCCCAACCAGGAGGACCCGCCGGGACTGCCGCAGTTCGAGTGGTGCCTGGTGCCGGAGGAGCAGCGCAGCCACTACCGCCGCTTCATCTACGAGTGCAACTGGATGCAGGCGCTGGAGGGCGAGCTCGACTCGACGCACGCGCCGATCCTGCACGGGCGGCTGAACGTCGACGACGACCCGAAGTATGGCGGCTACACGGTCGAGAAGTTTGCGGACTTCTTCGTGGAGAAGACGGCGTACGGGCTTGTATACGGCGCCGAGCGGAAGCAGCCGGACGGCAACTCGTACTGGCGGGCGTCCCACTTCCTGTTCCCCTTCTACGGGATGTTCCCGGCGACGGCGTCACGGGTGCCGCTGTCCATCTACGTGCCGATCGACGACTACTACACGATGCACTTCGGGCTGCAGTGGCACCCGACGGAGGCGCTGGCCGGCCCCCGCTTCCCGACGCCGGACCTGCCGGACGAGCCGGGCGTGCTGACGCCGAACCAGGGGCCGTGGAAGGCCGAGCAGAAGGGGACCTTCTACGCCAACTGGTGGCCGGAGATCAGCCCGGAGACGGACTTCCACATGGACCTGTGGGCCAAGAAGCACAAGAACTTCACGGGCATACCCAGCGTTCGCCAGCAGGACGCGGCGATCGAGTGGAGCATGGGCGCGATCATGGACCGCACGAAGGAGCACCTGGGCACGGCGGACGCGAGCATCATTCGCGCGCGGCGACAGTTGCTCTCGGCGGCGCGGGCGCTGCAGGAGGAGGGGACGCCGCCGCCCGGCGCCAACGAACCGGAGGCCTACAAGGTGCGGTCGTGCGCGGTGGTCTTGCCTGGCGGGGTAAACTGGATGGAAGCGCTGGGCGACTGGTTCTTCGCGCGCACGACGGAATATCCGGAGTCGGCTGGATCGCTGACCGGCCAGTAGCCTGAACGCTGAGCGAGAGGAGTCGAAGCATGCTGACGCCAGAAGAGAACGAACTGCTTTGTCGAGTCGGACCCGGCACTCCCATGGGCAACATGATGCGGGAGTACTGGTTCCCGGGGCTGCAGTCCATCGAGCTGCCGGAGCCTGACTGCCCGCCGGTGCGCATCAAGCTGCTGGGCGAGGAGCTCCTCGCGTTCCGGGACAGCAACAACAACGTGGGCCTGATCGACAACTACTGCCCGCACCGCCGAGCGAGCCTCTTCTTCGGCAGGAACGAAGAGGAAGGACTCCGGTGCGTGTACCACGGGTGGAAGTTCGACGTGAACGGCAACTGCGTCGACATGCCGTCGGAGCCGGCGGAGAGCAACTTCAAGGACAAGGTGAGGATCAAGTCGTACCGGACGTACGAGCGGAACGGCATCATATGGGTGTACATGGGCCCGCGCGAGATCCCGCCGGCGCTGCCGGAGCTCGAGGGGAACATGCACGACAACTACACCATCACCGTGCTCCACCGGAACTGCAACTGGATGCAGGGGCTGGAGGGCGAGATGGACACCGTCCACGTGACGTTCCTGCACCTGGGGCACTTCACGATCTACAACACCGAACCGGGCTCGATGAACTACCACCAGGCGAAGAACCGCTACGGGAAGTTCAGCGTCAAGGTGACGGATCACGGCACGTCCTACGGCATGTGGCGGCCGACGGACGATGGGCAGGAGTACTGGCGGGTCGGGCACATTCTGTTCCCGTTCTACGCAATGGTGCCGGGCATCGACAACCCGCTCGGGTCCAACGCGGGGTTCCTGTGCTACGTGCCAATGGACGACCACCACACGCTGGAGTGGGGCGTGCGCGCGCTGAAGCCGGGCGAGGAGCCTCGCGACCAGTCGCGCGACTACATTCCGAACGGCACGGGCTGGTACGACCGGTACAACCTGGACCAGAACTGGGACAACGACTTCCAGATCGATCGGGAGGCGCAGCGGAACAACGTGAGCTTCACGGGCATCAAGGGCATACGCCAGCAGGACATGGCGATGACCGAGAGCATGGGGAGCATCTACGACCGGACCAAGGAGCACCTGGGCACGACGGACCAGATGATCATCCGGACACGCCGCCGTTTCATGGACGCCGCGCGGGCGCTCATGGAGGACGGGACGCCGCCGCCCGGGCTGGAGACGCCGTGGGCGTACCACCAGCGGTCCGGGCAGGCGGTGCTGCCGGCGGGCGTCGACTGGTGGGATTACACCAAGGACGTACGGGAGCGGTTCGAGCCGAGCGGGCTGGTGCTGGAGATGGGCGGGTAAGGTCGCTGCACTGCGATTGCCCGACATGAGAAGGGGCCGCTGACGCGGCCCCTTCTTCTTTGCCCTGTACAGACGGCAGGGCAACAGGAGGCCCGACGCCCGCGGCACTATTGACGAGAATCCCTTTCCTGCTGGTACAGTGGCGAGACGCTTAGACCGGTTGTGTCGTTCTGTGTCAGCGGGACGAAACAGACCGGCAGCAGAACCACGCTGAATTTCAGGACGAAAGGGGAGATACATGGCTGCCAAGAAACTGGTGTACGTCGACCGCTTCATCGCTCCGGTGGGCGAGCAGGCGCTGCAGGAGCACCCGTCGGAGGTGGAGCTGGTGAAGGTGAGCTCGCAGGAGGCGGAGACGTTGTGGGAGGAGCTGAAGACGGCCCACGGCCTCCACGTCCACGGACGGGCGATGCCGCCCAACACGCAGGAAGTGATCGACCGGAGCCCGAACCTGCTGGCCATCGTGTCGGGACTGGCGGGCTACGACACCATCGACATCCCGGCGTGTACGGAGGCGGGAGTGCTGGTGTGCAACCAGACGGGCATGGGCAACGAGCCCGTCGCGGAGCACGTCACGGGGGCGATGCTGATGCTGTCGCACCGGGCGCTGCTGGCGGACCGACAGCTGCACGCGCGCATCGAGCGGCGGCCGGGGGAGCTCGCGGGGAACGACCTGCTGGACAAGACGGTGGGAATCGTCGGGTTCGGGGCCATCGGATCGCGGGTGGGAGAGATCCTGAAGGCGGCGTTCAACTGCCGCATCCTGGTGCACGACCCGATCATGGGCGACGAGGAGATCGCGCGGCGCGGCGGCGAGAGCGTCGAGCTGGACGAGCTGCTGCAGGAGAGCGACTACGTGACGCTGCACACACCGCTGACGGACCAGACCCGTGGGATGATTGGCGAGCGGGAGTACCGGCTGATGAAGCCGACGGCGTACTTTGTCAACGCGGCCCGGGGCGGGCTGTACGACGAGGAGGCGCTGGAGCGGGTGCTGAAGGAGGGCGTCATCGCGGGGGCGGCGCTGGACACGTGGGAGATCGAGCCGCCGTCCTTCGACCACCCGCTGCTGAAGCTCGACAACGTATTCGCGACGCCGCACAGCGCGGGGCAGTCGCAAGAGGCGATGTACAAGATGAGTGAGAACGCGGGGAAGCAGTGGCTGGCGATATTCCGGGGACAGCGGCCGTCGCCCATCGTGAACCCGGAGGTGTGGCCGGCGTACGTCGCACGGTACAAGTCGATCGTGGGCGAGGAGCCGGCGGGTTAGCAGCGCGCGGGCGCCAAAAGGGGGTAACGGACGCTGCCCAGGGGCGAGCGCCATTCTCTTGCATTGACATATATGGCATTTACATATAGGATTCCGCGCAAAAGCCGAGCCGGGCTGGGGTGTCGCGGCAAGCGATCCTTGCCCGGTGCGGTTTGTACACAGGCACCGGTCCTGCCGACGATGGAACCGATGGCAGGGATCCGGCGTTTGTGGGTTTACGGCCCAATACGGCGTTTTCAGATTTTTCAGGAGGTTGGAATGACATTGTGTAGACGCTTCCCAGGGATTGCAGCGCTGCTGGCGATGAGCCTTGCGCTGTTGTTGGCGGTCGCGGCGTGCGGCAGCGACGACGGAGACGGTGCGGCGGCGCCGACGACGGACACAAGCACGACAACGACGACCACCGGCACGACGGCGCCGGCCCCGGCGGCGACGGCGGCGCCCGCGCAGGCACCAGCGGACACAACGACGGCGGCGGCGGCGGACGACGCGATGATGATGGAGGCCGTCGTTGACCGGCTAATCTTCGCGACGACGACGCCGACCAACGAGCACAGCGACCAGCGTCGGTTCTGCTGCTTCGACGCGCTGCAGCTCAGGCCGATGTACGAGAACCTACTGTCGGTGAACCCGGCCGGTGAGTTCGTGCCGGGGCTAGCGACCTCCTGGGCGCTGGAGCCCGACGGCCAGTCCCTGCGGGTCGAGCTCCGCGAGGGCGTCGAGTTCCACAACGACATGGGAGAGTTCACGGCTGACGACGTGATCAACTTCTTTGACCAATTGGTGACGTTTGAAGACGCGCACGTCTTCTCGCGCATCTTCTGGCGGGCATTCACGGAGTCCGTCGAGAGGGTGGACGACCACGAGGTGGTCTTCCGCATGAAGCGCCCCAACAGCTTCCTGTCGCTGGCGCTCTCCGACCGGTGGACGCAACTGCCGGCCGTGAGCAAGGCGGACTGGGACGCGAACGGCGCGCCGGAGAACCCGAACAGCACGCCGCTGGCCGGCACGGGCCCCTACCAGTTTTCCGAGAGGGAGCAGGGCCAGTTCATCCTCTATGAGAACGCACCGGGCGACCACTGGCGCGCAGAGCCGGACTTCCAGGAGCTGGAGCTCCGGTGGATCGGCGAGGTTTCGACGCGGCTGTCCGCGCTGTTGACCAAGGAAGTCCACATGACGGACCTTCCGCCCGACCTGCAGCCGCAGGCTACCTCGAACGGATTCGAGGTCAAGAGCAACAGCAACTTCGGCACCCGGGTATGGATGCAGTTCTACGCGGCCTTCCCGGACCCGGAGACGGGTGTGGATGGCTGGCCTCTCTACCCTGAGGCCAAGCTACTGGATGTACGCGTTCGAAAGGCGTTGAACAAGGCCATCAACCGACCAGAGGTAATGGGCGCGTTCGCACCGCATGGTGAGCTGATGATCCTCAACCATTTCCACCCGCAGTTCACTGGTTGGAACCCGCAGTGGGAACAGCGCTTTGACGCCGAGTATGGCTACGACCCGGCGGCGGCCCGCTCGCTGCTGCGGGAGGCCGGCTACGACAGCAACAACCCGCTGCAAATCAAGACGCGCATTCGTTCCTGCGTGGTAATGGCCGGCTGTGAGGACGTTACCGAGGCAGTAGCAGGCTACTGGAGAGACGTCGGAGTTGACGTGGAATTGGTGACCATAGACGGCGCCACTCGGAATGCGCTGAGTCGCGCGACGAGGGCCGGTGAGGCCGGTATCGGCGAGGGCATCGTCGACTGGGTAGACGTGGACAACAGCAGCACGCACCCGGTGTTCGCGCTGGCCAACCGCCAGACGTGGCACGCGACGGGCGGAGTCAACGGCTTCGCGACGCCGGAGATGTACGAAATCGTGGGGCGGATCCAATCGGAGATGGACTGGTCAAAGCACGAAGCGAACATCCGCGCAGTGGGTGAACTCAGCTTCAACGAGCATGCCAACGTGCCGCTGTGGTACCTGCCCGCGCAGGTGGCCGTCGACCCCGAGATCATCGCCGAGTACGTTTGGAACGGGACGGAGCACGGGACCTTCACGCACCTGGAGGAAATCGTGGCGGTGAAGAAGTAATGTTCTCGTGTCCGGCAAGCAAGGGTAAGTGACCCGCACGGCGGGGACGGTGGACTGCCGTCCCCGCCGTTTGACATAAGCACACCTAAAGGGGGACTCATGGACGACGGCAAGCTTTGCATATCAGCGGACTCGCACGTGGTGGAGTCCGTGGAGTTCTTCGAGCCGCTGGCAGACATGTTCGGTGAGAAGGCGCCGCGGGTGGTGATCGCGGACCCGGAGCGGGGGCCACAGCTGAACCTGGGCGACGGGCGGCTGGGGCTGATGATCTCCGGGTTTTTCATGCAGAACGTGGACTTCACGCAGCCGGAGGTTGCGCAGGAGCTTCGGAAGAAGGGGTACGACCTGGCGCGTCCCGGCTGCTACGACGTGAAGGAACGGCTGCTGGACCAGGACATCGACGGGCTGGACGCGGAGGTCATCTACCCCAGCGTGATCTTCAACGTGTACCAGGTGGAGGACCGGAACGTGCTGAACGCGACCTTCCGGCTCTACAACGACTGGGTGGCCGACTACTGCAGGAAGGCGCCTGACCGGCTCTTCCCGCTCTCGAGCCTGCAGCTCTACGACCTGGACGAGGCCATTGCGGAAATGGAGCGGAGCAAGTTGATGGGGCACGTGGGCGCGTCCATCCCGGCGTCGGCGCCGCCGGACAAGCTGTACGTGGACCCGTGGTACGACAAGTTCTGGGCGGCGGCGCAGGAGATGCAGATGCCGCTTAACATGCACATCTTCACGGGCGCCACGGCGGACCACGGCCTGCCGAGGAACGACCCCCGCAGCCGGGCGAACGGGCCGATGGCGTTCGCGGGCGTGGCGCTGACGGTGGCGGACCTGATCCAGTCGGGCGTGTGCGAGCGGTTCCCAGACCTGAAGTTTGTGGTGACGGAGTTCGAGACGGGGTGGATCGGCCACGTGCTGAAGCGGCTCGACTGGGCATACGTGCGCGGGGGCGGCGAGCGGGCGATGGGGCTGCCGAAGCTGCCGAGCGAGTACTGGCGCAGCAACTTCTACTGCACGTTTGAGGACGACCCGCTCGGGATCCGGACGCGGGACTTCATCGACGTGAACACGATGCTGTGGGGGAGCGACTACCCGCACGGGGACTCGATCTTCCCGCACTCCCAGCAGGTGCTGAGCGAGATCCTAGACGGATGCACGCCGGAGGAGAAGTGGAAGATGACGGTAAAGAACGTCGTCGAGCTGTACCACCTCCCCTTCGAGCTGACGGGGCCGGAGCAGGCGCGGACCAATTACGTGCCGACGCCGGAGGTCAAGACGTGGCGAAACTCGCTTCCGTTGACTGAGGTGACGCAGGCCACGCCCATGATTTAGAATGGGGCCCAACCCCTTTCCATCGCCGAAAATGGGCCCAAATGGCGCAAGGAGGAGACATGGACAAGCTGCTTTGTATTTCTGCGGATTCGCACATCGTTGAGCCGCCGGAACTGTTTGAACCGCTGATCAAGAAGTACGGCGACCGTGCGCCGCACATGGCCGTCTCCAACCCCGAGATGGGGCCACAGATGCACCTGGGCAACGGCAAGATCGGGTTGCCGGCAGCCGGGTTCCTGCAGCAGAACGTCGACTTCACGAGCCCGAAGGCGCGGGAGGACATGAAGCGGGGGTACGACCTGGCGCTGCCGGGGTGCTACAACATCGAGGCGCGGATGGAGGAGCAGGAGCAGGACGGCATAGATGCGGAGGTGCTGTACCCGAGCCTGCTGTTCAACGTGTACCAGGTTGAGGACCTGAACATCGTCAAGGACACGTTCTCCGTGTACAACGACTGGATCACGGACTACGTCAGTCCGAGGCCGGACCGGCTGTTTGCGCTGGGGTCGGTGCAGCTTTGGGACCTGGACCAGGCCATCGAGGAGATGGAGCGGTGCAAGTCGATGGGCCACGTGGGCGTCTGCGTGCCGATCACGGCTCCTCCCGACCATCTCTACGTGGACCCGTGGTACGACAAGTTCTGGGCAGCGGCGCAAGACATGGAAATGCCGCTGAACATGCACCTGTTCACGGGAGCGACGGACAACCACGGCCTGCCGCCTCGACAGGCGCCGAGCCGGGCGAACGGGCCCATGGCCTTTGCGGGCGCGGCATTCACCATCGCCGACATGATCCAGAGCGGCGTGCTGGAGCGGTTCCCGAACCTGAAGATCGTCATAACGGAGTTTGAGACGGGCTGGCTGGGCCACCTGCTCAAGAGGCTCGACTGGGCGTACATCCGCGGCGGAGGGGAGCGGACGTCGGGGCTGCCGATGCTTCCGAGCCACTACTGGCTGCGCAACTTCTACGCGACCTTCGAGGACGACCCGCTCGGCATCCGGGCGCGCGACTTCATCGGCACGAACACGCTGATGTGGGGCAACGACTACCCGCACGGGGACTCGGTGTTCCCGCACTCGCAGCAGGTATTGAGCGAGATCCTGGACGAGTGCACGCCGGAAGAGCGGTACGAGATGACCGTGAAGAACGTGGTCGAACTGTACAAGCTGCCGTTCAAGCTGGAGGGCCCGGAACAGGCGAAGGTCAACTACCTGGACTTCGAGCAGGAGAAGACCTGGCGTGCGTCACTCCCCGGGTACGCGACGGCGCTGACGGCATAGTGCAATCGTAGCTGCAGAGCAGCTTTGCTCGACATAAGCGCGACGAGGGTTGGGGGGCACTCCAGCCCTCGCGTCGCGTTTGGCCCAAGCGACACGCGAGGGCAATCAAACTACGGGGGTGCAGGGTGAAGAAACGGCTTGTCTACTTTGGCCATTGGACCAATCCAATGGGCGAGGAGATGCTGGCGGAGGACGCGAACACGGAACTGGTGTGCCTGGACCGGGACGCGCCGATGGAGGAGAAGCTGGAGGCGCTGAAGACGGCCCACGGCCACCTGCTCTCCATGGGTGGCATTCAATTCAACGCGGCGCAGCTGGCGGAGTGCCCGGACCTGCTGGCCGTGGGCTCACGCGTGGCGGGCTTCGAGTCTGTGGACGTAGAGGCGTGCACGGATGCGGGGGTGCTGGTCGTCAACCAGGGGGGCATAGGGAACGAGCCGGTGGCGGAGCACGTCATCGCGGCGATGATCAGCCTGTCGAAGGAGATCCCGCAGGCGGACCGGGCGCTGCGGCAGGGCATAATCAAGCGCCCGGGGCAATTTGTCGGCGACAACGTGCAGTACCGCACCATCGGGGTCATAGGCATGGGGAACATCGGCGCGCGGGTTGCGGACATCTGCAAGCTGGCGTTCGAGATGCGGGTGCTGGTACACGACCCGTTCCTCAGCGACGAGGAGATCGCGCGGCGCGGCGGGGAACCGTGCACGCTGGACGAGCTGATGCAGGAGAGCGACTACATCACGCTGCACGTGCCGCTGAGCGAGCAGACGCGCGGGATAATCGGCGCGCGGGAGTTCGGGCTGATGAAGCCGACCGCGTACTTCATCAACACGTCACGCGGGCCGAACATCGACGAGCGGGCGCTAACGATCGCGCTGCAGGAGGGATCGCTGGCGGGGGCGGCGCTGGACGTCTGGGACCCGGAGCCGCCGCACCCGGACAACCCTCTCCTCAAGATGGACAACGTCCTGGCCACGCAGCACACATCGGGTCCGACCAAGCAGGCGCACGCAGCGATGTCGGAATCGGCGGCGCTGCAATGGGCGGCGATCTTCCGCGGCGAACGGCCTCCGCGGCTCATCAACCCGGAGGCGTGGCCGGCCTACGTCGAGCGGCACACGCGGGTCGTGGGGGAGCCGCCGCGGGACTAGGCTTCAGGGGCTAGCCACGGCCGATGAAGGGCATCTTGGTGGCCATGATGGTCATAAACTGGACGTTGGCCCACAAGGGGAGACTGTCCATGTAGAGGATGGCCTCGCCCGACTGAAGCGCGGTCATCTTGGGTTCTTCGACGAACTGGCCGTTGGGCTGCTCGTTGCCGCCGCGGGCGGCCGTGCGCTCCGTTGCCGCGTTGCCGATGTCAATCTGGCAGACGGCGATGTCGTACTTGCGGCCGTCGAGGGCGGATGCCTTGGTGAGGCCGGTGACGGCGTGCTTGGTGGCGGTGTAGGGGGCGGAGTTGGGGCGCGGCGCGTGGGCAGAGATGGAGCCGTTGTTTATGATGCGGCCGCCCATCGGATCCTGATTCTTCATGATCTTGAAGGCTTCCTGCGTGCAGTAGAAGACCCCGTTGAGGTTGACGTTGACCACCGAGGTCCACTGCTCGATGGTCAGGTCCTCGAGCGGGTCACGGGGCGAAAACTGGCCGGCGTTATTGAATAGCAGGTCCAGCCGGCCATAGGTCTCGACAGTCTTTGCGAAGAGATTCTTGATCGACTCCGGGTCGCTGACGTCGGTCGGAACGGCGAGGGCCTTGCCGGCCGGCGCGCGGGCCTCCTGAATGGCGGAGTCGAGCAGCTCGGCGCGGCGGCCCGCCAGCACGACGGAGTAGCCCGCCTCGAGCAGCACGAGCGCCGTCTGCCTGCCGATGCCGCTGCTTGCGCCCGTAATCACCGCGACCTTGTCCTTTGCTTCCATGTCACCCTCTCCAGCGTTGGTTGACGCGCACGACCGCGAGAGGCAATCGCGCGCGCCGCTATCATCGCACAGGAGCGCGGGTTGCACCACGCCGGGGCCCGGGGACGCGACGACGGCCGATCAAACAGCCACTCGACTGGGCGCAAATGGACTTGCACGGCGAAACGGAGGGCGCGACAATCGCGACGGAGAGCCCGGGGACCCGGTGGAATGGCGGGGTGGGAGGACGCGGGGTGAGGCGCCGGTCGGATAGATGCACGGCCGGCACAAGGCAGACGAAAGGAGGAGACCCCATGGCAGATGCAGGTCCCGCCCAAGTTGGGCTTGGCGTCGAGTACTCGGACCGCTTATCGAGACTGATGCTGCTGCTGAAGGCGTTCCTGGGGTGGCTCTACGTTGCGATACCCCACGGCGTAATCCTGGGCATCCTGTCGTTGGTGGCGCTGGTATTGCATGTCGTCGCCTTTGTCATCGTACTGTTCACCGGCAAGTATCCCCGCGGGATATTCGACATAATGCTTGGGTACCAGGCGTGGAACGCGCGGGTGAACGCGTATCTGAACTTGATGACCGACAAATACCCACCCTTCGCGCTGTCGGCACCGGACTACCCGGTTTACGTGCACATCGAGTACCCGGAGGAGGTCTCGCGGGGCACTGCGGCGCTGCGGTTCTTCCTGGGGTGGCTGTACGTCGGCATTCCGCACGGGATCGCGCTGATGGTGCTGGGGATCATAGCGTTGGTGGCAATCGTCATCGCGTGGTTCGCCATTCTGTTCACGGGGCAGTACCCCCGCGCTCTGTTCGACTTCGTCGAGGGGACCATGCGCTGGGGACTTCGTGTGAACGCGTACCTGTATCTGCTGAACGACAAATACCCGCCGTTCAGCCTCCAGCCGTAGGGAAAGGCGGACCACCCGGGCGCAGAACAAGCGATTG
Source organism: uncultured Dehalococcoidia bacterium (assembly GCA_964499855.1). Taxonomy (GTDB): domain Bacteria; phylum Chloroflexota; class Dehalococcoidia; order Lucifugimonadales; family UBA1127; genus UBA1127. The sequence continues at coordinate 12,691 of CAZCPU010000008.1, forward strand.
GCCAGGCCTCTGGTGGGCGTGAGCCCTGCAGTTGGCCTGGCCAATCTTTGTGTCCACTGGTGGAGACGGGGGAGAGTCGAACTCCCCGTCCAAGGAGCGCTCAAGGGGATGTACTCCAGGCGTAGCCGCTGTATTGGGTTTCGCCATCGCAGCCCCCGGCGGCAGGGTCTGATCAGGCTAGCCGAGACTGGTCTTAAGCCTTCGCGGATCGGCGTGAGCTAGGGCCGCACCCTGTTTTTGTTGCGCCCGGCTCTTCCCTACAGGGGAGGGAAGGACGGACGGGCCGCTCTAGGCGGCCAGTGCGAGTTCGCGCTCGCCAGTTACTTTTGTTCCGCCTGTTTAACGAGGAGGGCGGACCTCGGCCTGCAATCCCGCTCTGCTACCCCCTGTCGAAACCACGCGTCCCCGTGTTTCATTCAGTGTATCACAGATGGGTTGACGGAAGGGCAGTGGGCGACGGCGTCAGCGGTACTCCTTCATGTGCCGCTGAGCCTCGAGGTCGAGGTCGCGGGCGATGATGGCGTCCTTTTTGCTGTACTGACGCTTGCCCTTGGCGAGCCCGAGGAGAACCTTGGCGACGCGACCCTTGATGTAGAGCCGCAGGGGCACGATGGTGTGGCCCTTCTGGGAAACGGCCACGGCGAGGTCGTTCATCTGGTTGCGATGGAGGAGCAGCTTTCGGGAGCGCCTGGGTTCATGGTTGTGGATGTTGCCCTGCTCGTAGGGGGCGAGGTGCATGCCCTCGAGCCAGAGCTCATGCTTGAGCTCGCGGGCGTAGGCGCCGCGAAGGTCGACCCTGCCGGTGCGGATGGACTTAATCTCGGTGCCGGTCAGCACGAGGCCCGCCTCGACGGTGTCGAGGATATCGTAGTCGTAGGTGGCGCGACGGTTGACCGCGACGGTGCCCGTGCGCCTGACGGTGGACTCAGGGGACCTGGCCGACTTCCGGCCCTTCTTTGTGGACATAACGTAAAACCACAGCCTCCGCGGCTATCCCTCTGCCAAAGGAGTCATCTCAGCTATCAGATCCAGCGCGAACAGCATTTGCTCGTCTCGCTGAATTGGACCGCGCTCGACCTCAATGTCCGGCTGGAGGCCACTGCCCTCGATGAGCCTACCATTGGGAGTATACCAGCGCCCGTATGAGTAGTAGAGGCCGCCACCGTCTGACAACGGAGCGAGTTGGTTGACGCTGCCCTTGCCGAAAGTCCTGACGCCGACGACGGTGGCGCGCTCGCGATCCTGCAAGGCGCCAGCGAGCACCTCGCCGGCGCTGGCGGAGTGCTGGTTCACCAGGAGCACCAAGGGCAACTCCGTCGCGACGCCGCCCTCTTCGGCGTTCCAATTCTTGCGCTCGTCCGCGCCGTCGAGCTCGTAGACGACGAGGCCGCCGTCGAGGAAGAGGCTGGCGACGTTGACGGTGGTCGTGAGGAGACCGCCGGGGTTGTTGCGGACGTCGAGGATGAGGCCCTTGGCGCCGGACTCCAGAATCTCGACGAGGGCTTCCTCCAGCGCCTCGTCGGTGTTGGCGTAGAAGCCGGAGAGACGGATGTAGGCGTGGCCGCTGGGGGTGCTCTGCCACGTCACGCTCTGCAGGTTGATGGGGGCACGAGTGATGGAGATCTCCACCACCTCCGTATCGCCCTCGTGGATGATGCCAAGCACGACGACGGTGTCCGCGGGCCCGCGCACCTTGCCGACGACGTCCAGCGTGGTCCAGCCTACGACGCTTTCGCCGTCGACGGTGACGAGCTGGTCGCCGGGGCGCAGTCCGGCCTTCTCCGCGGGACTGTCCGGCATGGGTGTGAGCGTGAAGGTGTCCTCGTCTGCGTGCACCTCGGCGCCTACGCCCTGATAGCTGCCGATGAACTCCAAATCCTCGAGCTCGTATTGCTGCGGCGGGACGTAGGCGGAGTGGGGGTCATCGAGCGCGTCGACAATTCCTCGCATGGCGGCACGGGAGAGGGCGACAGGGTCCGGGGGCTCACCGCCGTTGTCTTCAGTGTAGATGGCGGTCCAGGCGTCCCACAGCGGGGCGAATTCCTCCGGCAGGGCCTCCGGCGGCCCCGCCACCGCCTGGGGGATGGGGGCATCACGCAACTCGGGCTTGTCGGCGGCGGAGATCAGGCGGTCGACGGCACCCTCGGCTAGAACGGAGGCGTCGATCTCGGCGCGATCCACGTGCCGTGTGGACAGAATGTCCCAGATGTCGCCGATGGGGCCGAGGGCCAGGACGGGGACCTCGCCGGGCGCGAGCTCCTCGGCCTCCGCCGCGATGGCCGCCGCGGCGCTGGCGGGGGTAACGGTGGGCAGGCGGTTGCACGCAACCGTGAGCGCCGCGACGGCCAGCAGGACGGCCAGCGCGCGCACGAGCGAAACGGCGGGCAGCGCTGAACCTTTCGTCGGGGTCAATGGATACGACACCAGAAATCCTCGTCGCGATAGTTGGTTGGGCGAATCGCCCTACTCAAATTGTAGCACGGGCGACGGTGCCTCCCGGTTAGCATTCGTTGACACTGCACATAGGCGAGTGCTAGCATGAGCCAGAAGCAACGCCCAATTGTTTGAGTTCCTGAGCACGGCCAGGAAATAGGGCGTCCCATCATGCCCTGAGTCTTCCCTCCAAGCGGACTTGGGACAAAGATGTCCAAATGAACATGCAGCCAAGTCTTCTGGAGGGCATCTGCAATGGCAACACGATCAGTTGAATTGAAGCGTGGCCTGAAGGACGTCTACCTTGACAGGACGCAGGCCAGCTTCATCGACGGCACCGAAGGCAAGCTGCTCTACCGTGGCTACAACATCCACGATCTGGCGGAAAAGTCCACCTTTGAAGAGGTAGCCTATTTGTTGTTGTACGGCAGCCTGCCCAACCGGGACGAGCTGGACGAGCTGGACGCCGTGCTGAAGAGCAACAGAACGATCCCCGAGGAAGTCTACCGCGTCATCGACCTCACCAAGGACGGCCATCCAATGGACGTCCTGCGCACCGCCGTCTCCGCCCTCGCATCCTTCGATCCCGACGTCGAGGACAACACGGCGGACGGCGTGCGACGGAAGGGACTCCGGCTGACGTCGCAGGCGGCGACGATCATCTGCGCGCACTACCGCGCGCGGCAGGGTCTTCCCCCCGTCGCACCTGACCAAACGCTGAGCCATGCGGCGAACTTCCTCTACATGATGCGCGGCGTCGTGCCGGACGAGGACGAAGCCAAGCTGATGGACGTGGACTTCATCCTGCACGCGGAGCACGGGGCGAACGCCTCATCCTTTGCGTCCCGCGTGACGGCGTCGACGCTGGCGGACCTGCACGCGGCGATTGTCACGGGCATCGGCACGCTGAAGGGACCGCTGCACGGAGGCGCGGCCGAGTCGGTCATGAAGATGGCCGAGGAGATAGGCGACCCGGCGGAGGCAAAGGCGTACGCCCGGCGAGTCCTCGACGGCCATGGGCGGATCATGGGCTTCGGCCACCGCGTGTACCGCGCGGAGGACCCGCGGGCGCAGCACCTGCGCGATCGCTCGCGGGCGCTGGGCGAGAAGCTGGGTCAGCCGAAATGGATCCAGATCCTGGACTCGCTGGTGGAGGCCATGGCCCCGTACCGGGCGCGCGGCATCCACGTGAACGTCGACTTCTTCGCCGGCTCCATCTACTACCTCATGGACATCCCGGAGGACCTCTTCATTCCAATCTTCGCGCTGGGACGCATTCCGGGCTGGACGCTGCAGGTGCTCGAGCAATTCGAGAACAACATTCTCATCCGGCCGCTGCTGTGGTACGAGGGCCCCATGGATCTGGAGTACGTGCCGTTGGAGGCCCGGTCTTAGGGTCAAGCCACCGAGTCAGAGCATTGATAGGGGCCACCGCGGTCGGCGGTGGCCCCTTCGCATTTGGGAGACGCTCGGTGCGGTGTGCGCGTTGCTCGACGCCCAAAGCGTGCGTTTTTGGCGCTCGGGCGGGCACGACGTCGGCCGGGGCCTGAATACAGGCTCCAATGAGCCCCGGGGTCAACAACTCTTCCGTCCGGCGTGCAAAACGGCCGATCTGGGTCTCAAACGGGCTGGAAGGCCACCCGGCGTCGCGAAAACGTCGCAATGGCGGGCCAACGCTGGGGCATTGAATGAGTATCGCCGCGGGCCGTTTCGTCAAGTTCGCAGCACTGCATCTTGGCAATATAACGTACTACATAAGCAATAATATTATGTCATTTACAAAGGCTGAAACATACATAATGAATATAGTGCGAAGTATTTTTCAGCTCTTCTGGGAAGCACCCGAGGCGCTCGAAAACGCGCCTGTTGAGGCCATGGAGGGCCCTCGGGCGGGTGGAGCCTCGTCGGGGAGCATTTTGCGCCGTGTGGATCACGACGCGGCGCCGGCGAGGCCCGCCAGGATCTCGTCGGTGCTGGGTATGCCGCGCTGGTAGTAGACGACCACACCCCGCTTGTCGATGCCGACCACGGTCTGGATCGGCGCGACCTTCTGGAGCGTCCGGGCACCGTAGGCAAGCCCGACCTCGCCGCCCTTGTCGACCAACAGGCTGAACGGGAAGCCATGCTTGTCGCTGAACCGCTGGTGGGACTTGATGCTGCCGGGGTTGACGCCAAACACCACGGTGTCGGCGTCGGCAAACCTGTCCCTGTCATCACGCAGGGCACACAATTGGCGCGTTCAGCCGGGGGTGTTGTCCATGGAGTAGAAGACCAGAACGACGTTCTTTTGCCCCCGGAAGCTGGACAGCGTCACCTCACCATCCGGTGTGCCCTTCAGGGTGAAGGCGGGGGCTACCGATCCAATTTCCATACCGATGTGTCCTCCCCACGCGGCGCCTCTCGCGACCGCGCCGTCAATCGATGAAATGCACCTGCGGGCCCAGGCCTGCGCCGACGGGCCGCCGGTCGAGCCGTTCCACAATTGCGGCCAGGAGCAGGTCTAGGCCCCAGCCCTCGGCGGCCGACACCATCACGCCTCCCTCAGCGCTCTCCCCGAGGGCGGAGAGGTCGGGCGCGGCGCCGTTTTCAGCGTGTACGGCCAGGTCCATCTTGTTCAGCACCAGCAACCGCGGCTTCGCGTCCAACTCGAGCTCGGCCAGGGTGTCCTCGACGACCTGCACGTGCTCGGCGGCGTTGTGGTGGCTGACGTCCACGACGTGAAGCAGCAGGTCGGCTTCGGCGAGCTCCTCAAGCGTCGCGCGGAAGGCGGCGACCAGCGTGTGCGGGAGCTTGTGGATGAAGCCGACCGTGTCCGTCAGCAGAGCAAAGGTCCCGTCCGGCAGCGCCATGCGCCTAGTGACCGGGTCCAGGGTGGAGAAGGGCTTGGCCTCCGCGGTGACACCCGCTCGTACGAGGGCGTTAAAGAGGGTGCTCTTGCCGGCGTTGGTGTAGCCAACGAGCGAGACGAGAGGCGCCTGGGCCGCCTGCCGCCGGTTCCGGTGCCTCGAGCGATGGGCCCGGACGGTCTCAAGGTCGCGCTTCAGGCGGCTGATGCGCTCGCGGACGAGGCGGCGGTCGGTCTCGAGCTGGGTCTCGCCCGGGCCCCGGGTGCCAATTCCGCCGCCGAGGCGCTCCAGGTGCGACCACTGACCGGCGAGCCGCGGGAGGAGGTACTCGTGCTGGGCCAACTCGACCTGCAACACTCCCTCCTTGGTGCGCGCGCGGTCGGCGAAAATGTCGAGGATGAGGGCGCTCCGGTCGAGGACCTTCACCGCGAGTTCCCGCTCGAGGTTCCGCTGCTGGGCGGGCTTGAGCTCATCGTTGAAGACGACGACGGTACACTCGGACGCGGCGCGCGTCTCCTTGATCTCCTCGAGCTTGCCGTGGCCGACGTAGACCGAGGTTGGCCGGTCTATCGTCTGGGTCACCTCACCGACGACTTCACCGCCGGCGCTGCGCACAAGTTGCCCTAGCTCGCCCATGGAGTCCGCGAGATCCCACCGAGCGTTGCGGGCGTTGCGCGGCGCAATGCCCACGAGCAGGGCGCGCTCGGGCCCGGTGGCCGTCGCGTGCAATCCGTTGCCGTTGGACCTGTCTCGGCGTCTGGCCAGGGTATGCACTCCTTCTCCGGGTACCGGGGAGCCTCGTTGCCGGTCTTGCGGGTAGTTCGTTATGTCTCCACCGGGTGTGGAAATGCCCAACACACTACCTAGATTCTACTCGCTGTGGCAAGGCGGAAACACGGGGGTTGCAGGGCAACGGGCATGCAGGTGGGAAAACTGTACACCGGAATGCGCACACGACATAGGGCCAAGCGCTAACCGGGCACCGGAGATTGCCGCGGGCGGGGCTACCTAGGCGTCGACCTGGTCGACCGAGAGCCCGAGGCGATTGCGCACCTGCCAGAGCAGCATGGATGCGTCGCCGCGCGGGTGGGGAGTGAGCCCACGCGAGCGCAGCAAGTCCTTGAGGGCGTCCAACGAGTCCATGACCTGCGACGAGCCGTCCTCAAAGTTGACGACCGGGAGTTGGCCACGGAACCAACGTGCCCTGCGGACCACGGCCTCGGCAGACGGGGCTGCCTCGGACGACGCCGTTGCAGCAGTTGCATCCGGCTGCACGTCCTCGGCCGTCGGGGCGTCCACCGCATCCGCCTCAGGCTCCATCGCTTCCTGCGCTGCCGCCGTGACCTCCGCGACTTCCGGGGCGGCCTCAATGGCCACTGTGGACGAGCTCTCGCCCTCAGCGGGAGCAGAGGGACCCTCGACGACGACCGGGTCGGCGACGGGTGCCTCGGCGGGCGGCGGCTCCAGCGATGCGACGGACGCGGGCGGGGTGGACGGGGGATCGGGCGCGGCGGGCTCCGGGTCGGGCTCGGGCCCGGGCCGGTCCTCTAACTCCAATCGGCGCGCCTCGAGCACCTGCGTGGCGAGCCGGAGATACAGAGGCGTCTCAGGCGCCTTCAGTGACACCTCGCCCAACAACAGTTCAAAGGATGGCCTTGATTGCTGTGTCATGTCACGACATTAGCGTCACATGACGCCTCTGTCAACCCCTTTCGCAAAAGTCACATCCAGTCACCTAATGGACGTCTCCGAGATCCCAGCAATGTGACACGCCCAAGACACAAATGGGCTGACCACCTGGTATTGACGCTTGTGGGGGCTCAACAAGTTTCCCACGCCACCTGTGGGAAACTTGCGGGAGCAAACGGCCACAAGCTGGGGAAATGGGTGGGCAACCTTGGGGAATGTCCACGTCTGCAATAGTGGTCTTTGCAGCGTTATGTAATGTTCGACAGGGTGGTCTGCCGGGCGACTCTGCGGATCCAAAGAGCATAAAGGAGCCCGCCACTCGGCGCGGCGGGCTCCTCGCGATGCCCTATAGGGAGGGGGCGCAGGTCAGAGCGCTACCACTGGACGAACATGGGCATTACGACGTGGATGTAGTTTTCCGTGTCCTTGGGCCGCAGCACGCCCGGGCTCGAAGGCGTAGTGACCTCTAGAGCGACGCGGTCCGTGCCGATGACGCCGAGGACGTCCGTGAGGTACTTGGCGTTAAAGGCTATCCTGGCTTCGTCACCCTCGACTTCCGCGTCCATCTCGGCGAGGTTCTCGCCGACCTCGTCGGCACGGGCGACGAACTGCAGGGCGCCAGGCTCACCCGGCTGGATGTGCAGGCGGACAATGCCGGAACTGTCACGAGCGAAGATTGCGGCGGTTCTCGCGGCCCGGAGGCACTCATCCACGGCCAGGCCGGCGCGGGTGGTGTAGCGCTCAGGAATCAGCTGCGAGTAGTTGGGGAATGACCCCTGGATGAGCTGTGACACCATCTCGACGTCGCCAAAGCGGAAAAGCGCCTGCCCTCGGGCGGAGGAGATGACCATCTCGACCGTGTCGTCCTCGTCACTGAGCAGACGGTTCAGCTCGTTCATGGTGCGGCCGGGGATGATGACCTCGACGGACTCGGCGGCGGCCTCCTGGAGTGACCCACGGTGGACGGCGAGCCGGAAGCCGTCGGCGGCGGCCATGGTGAAGCGGTCGTCGTCGATCTCCATCTTGACGCCGGTGAGCACGGGCCGGGACTCCTCGGTAGCCGCCGCGAAGACAACCTGCCCGATGGAGGCCTTCAGTGCGCGCGCGGACACCTTCGCCGCGACGCCCTCGTCGACCGTCGGGATCGGCGGGAACTCGCCGGCGTCGGTGCCGATGATGCGCGCCTGGTTGCGGGCGCAGTTCAACTCCATAGCGTGGGGTTGCGTGGAGGTCTTCACGTCGACCCGCTCGTTGCGCAGCGTATTCACGAAATCGGACAACAGGCGCGCGGGGACGGTGATCTCGCCGTCCTCCTCAACAGTCGAACCTACCCACGTGCTAATGGCGACCTCGAGGTTGGTGGCGGTGAGCCGGAGCCTGCCCTGGTCGGTAGCGATGAGCACGTTTTGGGTAATGGGAAGGGTGGAGCGATTGGGCACCGCCCTGCCCACGACACCCAAGCCCTTGTTCAGCGTCTCCTGAAGGCAGGAAACGATCATGTGCATCCCTCCTTGGGATTTGCACCAAGTATAGGACGCGACGAAAGGTCGTCGCAACGGATTTGGCAAGCGGCAGTTGGCAGTTTTCCGCATCACAGGCAAAAGGAAAGCCCCTGCTCCTCCCCCTCCGAGGTGCAGGGGCCAATTCCACGGCCACGCGGACTATGAACGGTGTCTATCTGCTCTCGTGCTTGATCTCCAAGGTCTCGTCGGGCGCCAAGGCAACCCTGCGGTATTGGATGCCCAGTTTGAGCAACCAGTAGCCGATTGTGGCCTTGCTAACGCCAAACTCCTGCGCGGTCCCGGTCAAGCCCCTCTCGTTGACCATTTCCGGCAGCAGCCGGGTGAGCGGCCGCTTGTACTGCTCTTCGACTCTAATCATGGCCGGTGTCATCCTGGGCATTTTCCTCACCCCCTTGCGGGAACTGTCTCACTAGAACTAGCCTACAGCCTGTTCCTGCCGTTGTCAAGCCCCTGTCCAGACATTCTCTCAAACACGTTTAAAACTTTCTAAGATATAGTATAGAACACCAAGATTTTGTAGTAAGAACAAACATTGACAAACTTACCATTGGCGATGTCACAGTACGGATGTCCAGGCTTAGGCTACCCTGCTGTGGTGTCTCAATGGCGCCAAAAGCAGTGTCACGGCAACAGAAGATCCCCTTTCACATCGCCCCATGAGTCATAAACACACCGTGTTGTACGGAACGAGGATCGCTGCCAGGTGAGCCTGCTAGCCAGGCTCAATCGCTTCGTGGACAGTGCGCGTACGGGCCGCCTATAATGCCCTCGCTCTTGCGCTCGCTTGAAGCAGAAATCGCTTACGGATGGACCAAAGCTGCATGCTCCGCACCGGCGTAGACATCGTGGAGATCTGGCGGATCGGGGAAGCGGTCGCCCGCTGGGGTGACCGCTTCTTCAACCGCATCTTCACGCCGGGGGAGCTCGCCTACAGCCGAGGCCGGCTCCCACAGCTGGCCGGACGTTTTGCGGCCAAGGAGGCGGTGATGAAGGCGCTCGGCACGGGTGTACGGGGCGTCGGCTGGCGCGAGATCGAGGTAGTGCGCAAGCCCGGCCAGGCGCCGACGGTCGTGCTGCACGGCCGCGCCAAGGCCCGCGCCGAGCGCATTTGCCTAGGCGAGATCTCCATCTCGATATCACACTCGCGCGACTACGCGGTTGTGGTGGCCGTGGGGGAGGCCGATGAAGATTGTCACGGCTGATGCCATGCGCTCGTTGGAGCGCGTGGCGGTTGAGGCGGGCTCCCGCGATGGAAAGCCTACCGGCTCCCTGGACGACCTGATGGAGCGCGCGGGGCTCCTCTCTGCTCGCGCCGCATGGGCCATGCTGCAGGCCGACGACGGCGAGACGCAAGCGCGTCCTGTCATGCAACCGCCTCCCGTTATGTCTACGTCACCAGTCTCCGAAGAGATGGCCGCGCCACGCATCGTGGTGCTGGTGGGACCGGGGAACAACGGCGGCGACGGCCTGGTTGCGGCCCGTCACCTGCAGCGATGGCACGGCGGCGTCATCGCAATCATTGTGGCGACACGCCAAGGCGACGACCCCAAGCGCGGTCTGGCAACTGGAGCGGGGGTGGCCATCGTCGGGGCTGACGACAACCCCATCTCCGCCCTCGAGCGGTCGCTGCCGTCGGCGGCGCTTGTCGTCGACGCGGTGCTGGGCATCGGCGCCTCGCGACCGCTCGAGGGGGCGCTGCGGGATGCCACGGCGCTAGTAAATGCGGAGCGGTCGCGGCGGCCGGAGCTGAAGACACTGGCGCTGGACGTTCCTACGGGCATCGACGCCGACAACGGAGAGGCGGACGCCAACGCTCTCGACGCCACCGCCACGGTGAGCTTCGGATTCCCCAAGCACGGGCATTTTCGGTTTCCCGCAGCCGCCCACGTGGGAAGGCTCATCGTCGCGGACATCGGCGTGCCCGAGGCGCTCGCCGAGGACATCTCCGAGGATGCCGTCACAACGGCGTGGGTGACGTCGCAGCTGCCTCGGCGGCCATTGGACGCCCACAAGGGCTCCTTCGGCCGGGTGTTGGCGCTGGCGGGGTCGCGGAGCTACATTGGCGCGGCGCAACTGGCATGCCTGGGAGCCGCCCGTTCGGGGGCCGGGTACATCACGTTGGCGGTCACACCCGCCGTGCAAGCGCTCATTGCCGGACGACTGACGGAGAGCACGTTTCTGCTGCTGCCGGAGGGCGGCGACGGAGTGGCGGACCAGGAGGCGGCGAGCATGCTGCGCGACACCATGCCGGCGTGCGACGCGCTGCTCGTAGGCTGCGGGCTGGGACAGCACGAGACGACGCGGCTGTTGCTCGACCGACTGCTGCTCTCGCCCGAGCCACCGCCGTTGCCGGCCGTCCTTGACGCCGACGCGCTGAACTTCCTCGCGGGGACGGACACGTGGTGGGAGCGGTGGCAGGGAGACGCGGTCGTGACGCCGCACCCGGGGGAGATGGCAAGGCTCATGGACTGCTCGATCGGCGACGTGGAGGCGGACCGCATCGGGGCCGCGCGGAAGGCCGCGGAGCAGTGGGGCGTCACCGTCCTGCTAAAGGGGGCCTTCACCATCGCGGCGTCGCCCGACGGCCGGGTGCGCGTGCTTCCCTTCGCCAACCCGGCGCTGGCCACCGCGGGTACGGGCGACGTGCTCGCGGGGTGCGTGGCGGGGCTGCTCGCACAGGGGCTGTCGACCTTCGACGCGGCTAGTCTCGGGGCGTTTGTCCACGCGGCCGCAGGGCAGCTCGCCTCCGAGGAGATCGGCGAGGCGGGTGTCATCGCGGGGGACCTGCTACCGTTACTGCCCAAGGCCATCGGGATGCTGCGGGAGGGCTCGTTCAAAGGCGGGCTCTTCCACATCGGGTAGCGAGCGACTCCGTGACCGGGGAATGGGCCGCGTCAGTGTCGGTGTCCCAGGACCCCCATCCCGGCCTTCCCCCGCTCGCGGGGCGAAGGGGTTTCAGGGGCATCTGCTATACTCGAACCTGCCATGCTGCTTGCGATTGACGTCGGCAACACGAACATCACCATGGGCGCGTTCAATGGCGACGCCCTGGCCTCGACGTGGCGCATGTCGACGGAGTCACGGTGGCAGCCCGACGAATGCAGCGTGGCCCTCCGGTCCATGATGGCGATGAAACACGTCAGCCCAGAGGACGTGGAAGCCGTGGTCATGTGCAGCGTGGTCCCTCCGCTCACGCCAGTCTTCGAGGAGGCATGCGTCAACACGTTCGGCGTGACGCCGCTCGTCGTGGGCGCGGGCACGCGGACGGGGGTGCGCATCCTCTACGAGCCGCCGCGGGACGTGGGGGCGGACCGGGTGGTCGACGCGGCGGCAGCCTACCGACTGTACGGCGGCCCGCTCGTCGTCGTCGACTTCGGCACGGCTACGGTGTTCGACGCCGTGACCAAGGAGGGCGACTACCTGGGGGGTGCGCTATTCCCGGGCATGCAGATCGCGTCGGAGGCGCTGGTGCAGCGGACGTCTCAATTGCGCCGCGTCGAGCTCTCGGCACCGAAGTCGGCCATTGGTCGCAACACCATCGCCGCGCTGCAGTCGGGGCTTGTGTACGGGCACGTCGCGCTGGTTGAGGGGATGATCGCGCGCTTCCGGAGCGAGCTGGGCGAGAACGCGCGGGCAGTCGCCACAGGCGGGTTAGCCGACCTGGTGGCGTCACAGACGGACGTCTTTCACGCCGTCAACCCGGACCTTACCCTCATTGGCCTCAGGATGGTGTACGATATGAACAAGAATGGAGGCGCGTCCTCCTGAGCGGGCCCCCGGCCCTTACCCCTGAAAGGAAGGGACCATGCCAGACCCGTTGGTTGGTAAACACGTCATCCTTGGTGTCACCGGCAGCATCGCGGCCTACAAGGCAGCTGACCTAGCCAGCAAGCTCACACAGGCCGGAGCGCAGGTGGACGTCCTGCTCACCGAGAGCGGCACGAATTTTGTGACGCCACTCACCTTCCGCAGCCTCACCCACCGCGCCGTCGTCACGGACCTCTTCGACGCCGACTCCCCGGATGCCATCGAGCACGTCGCGATTGCGCGGCGGGCGGACGCGCTGCTGGTCGCGCCGGCGACAGCCAACACGATGGCCAAGCTCGCGATGGGGATCGCCGACGACGTCCTAACGACGACGGCGCTCGCCGTCACCGCGCCCGTCATCGTTGCGCCGGCGATGGACGCCGGAATGTGGGAGCACCCGACGGTGCAACAGAACGCCGCGACGCTATCGGGGCGCGGCGTGCACATCGCCGGGCCGGCCGCCGGGCGGCTGGCATCGGGGCTGATGGGGCACGGGCGAATGCTAGAGCCCGCCGAACTGGTGGAGCACCTCCGATGGGCGCTCGCGCAGAGCGGCGACCTGCAGGGACGGCACCTGGTGGTCACGGCCGGCGGCACGCAGGAGCCCATCGACCCGGTTCGGGTTGTCACAAACCGATCGTCAGGCAAGATGGGGTACGCCGTCGCGCAGGCGGCGCGGGACCGCGGCGCACATGTCACACTTGTCACAGCAACGTCGCATCTACCAACGCCGCACGGCGTCAGGGCCCAACGCGTCACGACCGTCGCGGACATGCGCTCGGCGGTGCTGGACGCGTGCGCGACGGCGGACGCGCTGGTGATGGCGGCGGCGGTCAGCGACTACCGGCCCGCAAACGTGGCCTCGCAGAAAATCAAGAAGACCGGCAGCGAGGCCGAGGACGGGATCACGCTGAATATGGAGAAGACGGGCGACTTCTTCCTGGAGGTCCCGGAAGGCGTGCTGCGCATCGGATTCGCGGCGGAGACGGAGGACCTCATCGAGAACGCGCGCTACAAGCTGGCGGCGAAATCGATGGCGCTCATCGTGGCCAACGATGTGACAAAGGAGGGGAGCGGCTTCGAGGTGGACACCAACCAGGTGACAATCATCGATGCTGACGGTGTGACAGATGAGCTTCCGTTGCTCACCAAGTACGAGGTGGGTGACAAAATTCTCGATCGTGTCGTCACACTGCTAACCAAGCGTGACGGTTAGGTATTGTCACATCACTTGTGACATACTGCTTTGAGCCAGAGTTGTCACATATCATTCCATAAGTAGTGTTATGTCAGCAGGTCCCCGTAGCGTCCGAACATCATTCGTTTCTGCGAGGAAAACCTCGCTCAACACTCAAATGGACTTCGGCGGGGCGGATGCAAACCGCCCCGTTTCCGTTCGCGGGCGTGCCGGAGACCACTCACGCCCGGGAAAACGCCGCTTTTGGGGCACTTCGTAGCTAAACGTGATTTGGTTGAAGGCATCGTTGTTGGTGTTATGTCCAAACTACGCCCGGCGCTTTCATTAACGCAAGTTCCCCGGGTCAGAGTCGTCGGAGGATGCGCGCCCAGTCTGACGGCGAGCTTGCTCTTCCGTCGGGCGCACACGCCGAAACTGCTGCCAGAGGAGAAGGTCATAGACGACCTTAATGGCGCCGCCAACGACGAGGGGCGCGCCGGGGAGCGAGGCGGCCACGAGCTGCCCGGCGACGTACGGCGACGCTAGCTGACCGCCCTGTCGTCCAAGCTGAGAAAGCCCGGCAGCCACGGTCTGTTCCTCGGGATCCACCACGGCCATTGTGTAGGAGTTTCGCGTGGGGACGTCCATCTGTGAAAGGAAGCCCCGCAGGAGCATCATGCCGACGGCAAGCCACGCGAAAGGCGCGAACGCCATGCCTATCGACAGCAGGTTGGCCGGGATGTGAGTGAAAACCATTGTGTTGAGCAGGCCGATGCGCTTCGCGAGCCAGGCAGCGATGAATGCCGAGATGCTGCTCAGGACGTTGACGCCGAAGAAGACGCCCGCGAGGGACTCCAGCGACAGGTCGAAGCGGAGATTGAACCAGTAGGCCATGAAGGTCTGCACCATCAGACCGTCGCCGGACGAGTCCATCGCGCCGAGGGCGGTCAGCCGGTAGATGATGCCCTTTGAGCGGCGCGGCCACGAGAAGAGCGAGCGGCGGCCGCCGCCAACCGGGGCCTCTGCGGCACGCGACAGCCGAAGGAAAACGGCGGCGATCACGAGGCCAAGACCGGCGTAGACGAAGAACATGGCGCGATAGGCGTCGAGGAGGTCGATGGCCAGCGTCCCTTCGAGTATGGCGGGCATGCCGCTGAAGAGCGCGCCGAGGGCGGCGGACGCTCCCCGGATGACGTGGTAGTAGGCAAAGAGGGTGGTGCGGTTGGCGTCGGGGGCGGACCGGGCCAGGATGGGCTGCTCCAGCGCGCCGTGGGCGCCGCGGTCAGCGCCGCCCAGGCCGAATCCGGCGAACCCGCTGACGAGGAGCAAGAGGAGGAATGAGCCGGTCAGCGGAAACAAGGCGCCGCCAAGAACCGTGAACAGGGTGAGGGTGATGAAGAAGCGCTTGCGGCCCATGCGGTCGGCGAAGAGCGAGGCGAAAAGAATGAACACCGTGCTGCCGGCCAACACCGCGGCGAGCACCGTGCCGACCCTTACGGCGTCAAGGCCAGTCTCGGCAAGGTAGAGGCCGAGCATGACGCTGACGAAACCGACGGAAAACGAGCGCAGGCTGGCCGTCAGGAGGATGAGGCGACCGTCGGGAGCGAGCCAGGTGAGCACTAGCCGGCTCCGTCGGCGGTGTCGGAGGCGCTCCCGACGGCCTCGCCGTTCTCAGGGGCGCCTGGCTGGCGCGCCTGCTCCTCCGGCGGGCGTACGTTTCGGAACTGCTGCCAGAGGAGCAGGTCATAGACGACCTTGACGAGGCCGCCGAGGATGAGGGGGGCGGTGGTCATCGACGCTGCGACAAAGAGACCGGAGATGTAGGGCGACGGCATCTGCCCGCCCTGGCGGCCGAGCGTCGACATCCCAGCGGCGACGGTCTGCTCTTCGGTGGCGACGACGGCCATCGTGTAGGACTGGCGCGTCGGCACGTCCATCTGCGACATGGACTCGCGGATCAGCAGCATCACGACGGCCAGCCACGCGAAGGGCGAAAAGGCCATCGCGACGACGAGCAGGTTCGCGGGAATGTGTGTCCAGACCATGGTGTTGATGAGGCCGATGCGCTTGGCGAGCCAGGCGGCGAGGAAAGCGGAGAAGCTGCTGATAATGTTGGCCGCGAAAAAGACGCCGGCCAACGACTCGAGCGAGAGGTCGTAGCGGAGGCTGAACCACCAGGCGAGGAAGGTCTGGAACATGAAGCCGCCGCCGAAGGAGTCCATGCCTCCCAGGACGGCCAACTTGTAGATGATGCCCTTGGAACGCCGGGGGAGCGTCATGCCGACTCGCCGGCCGTCGGTTGCGGGGGCCTCGGCGGCGGGCGAGAGGCGCAGATAGACGACGGTGACGACGGCGCCGACGACGGCGTAGAGGAAGAACATGAGCCGGTAGCCGTCGAGAAGGTCCATGCCGAGGGTGTTCTCGAGGATGACGGGCATGCCGCTACTGAGGGCGCCAAGGGCGGAGGCGAGCCCGCCGATGACGTTGTAGTAGGCGAAGAGCATTGTGCGCCGCTCGGCGGGGGCGGCCCGCGCCAGCACAGGCTGCTCCAACGAACTCTGGGCCGCCCGGTCCTTGCCGCCCAAGCCAAAGCCGGCCATGCCCCCTACCAGGAGCAACAGGATGAAGGAGTCGATCAAGGGGAAGAGGGCGCCGCCGAGGATGGTCAGCATGCTGAGGGACATGAAAGAGCGCTTGCGGCCAAAGTGGTCGGCGAATAGGGACGCGAGGGTTGTGAAGAATGCGTTGCCGGCAAGCACTGCGGCGAGGACCATACCAACGCGGACGGGGTCGAGGCCGGTCTCGCGCAGGTAAAGCGCCAGCAAAACGCTAACGAAACCGACGGCAAACGAGCGCAGGCTGGTCGTCAGGAGAATGAGGCGACCGTCGGGTGCGAGCCAGGCGGGCACCGGCTCACTCCGCCAACTGGGCGAGAAGCTCCTCCAGCCGGGCCCTGCGCTCCTCCGTGGCGCTCCGGCGGTCACGTTCCCGCTCGACCACCTCTTCCGGCGCCTTCTCCAGGAACTGCGCGTCGGAGAGGCGTGCGGCGAGGCGATCGAGGGACTGCTGCGCGTCGGCAAGCTCGGCGGACAGGCGGGTGCGCTCGGCGCCGATGTCGACGAGGCCCTCGAGGGGGATGGCCATGACGGCGCCGCCAACGACGGCAGTAGCCGCGCCGCTGGTGGGGAGCTGGTCCCGGCCCTCCAAGAAGCGCAGGGGCTCGACACGGGCCAGGGCTCGGATGAGGGCAGCCTCGTCCTGCAGCGCAGACTGCGGCGAGCCAGGGTCGACGAGCAGCTCCAACGGCTGGGCGGGCGGAATGCGGAACTCGGCGCGAGCGTTGCGGACGAGGCGGATAGCCTCGCGCACGGACGCGATCGCTTCCTCCGCTGCGTCGTCAAGCGCCGAGGCGTCGGATGTCGGGTACGCGGCGACCATGATGGACGAGGCGAGCTCGCGCTCGCGGGGGGCGCGGTCGACGAGATGCGTCCAAGCCTCCTCGGTGACGAAGGGCATGAAGGGGTGGAGCAGCCGCAGGGTGGTCTCGAGGACGTGGACGAGCATGGGCACGGGCGAAGGCCCATCGGCACTACGGATCCGCACCTTGGCTGCCTCGATATACCAGTCGCAGAACTCGCTCCAGAGGAACTCGTAGATGGACTGCTCGGCCTCGCCGAGCTGGTAGTCCTCGAGCTGGCGGTTCACGCGGGCGACGAGGCGGTTGAGGCTGCTCTTAATCCAGCGGTCCTCAAGGTGGACGGCGGGCGGGTCGCTCCAGCCGGTGAGGTCATCGGCCTCTTCCATGGCCCGGACGACGTAGCGGGCCGCGTTCCAAATCTTGTTAGCGAAGTTGCGAGCGGCCTCGAGCTTGGCGCTCCCAAGGCGGGCGTCGTTGCCGGGGGCGTTGCCGACGGTGAGGGCGAAGCGGAGGGCATCGCAGCCATACTGGTCGATGGCGTCGAGCGGGTCGAGCACGTTGCCGCGGGTCTTGCTCATCTTCGCACCCTCTACGTCGCGGATGAGGCCGCTGAGGAAGACCGTGTGGAAGGGGGCTCGGCCGGTGTTCTCAATACCGAGCATGATCATGCGGGCCACCCAGAAGAAGAGGATGTCATGGGCGGTCTCCATCACGCTGGTGGGATAGAAGTAGCGCAGGTCCTCGGTGTCGTCGGGCCAACCGAGGGTGGAGTGCGTCCAGAGGCCGGAGGAGAACCAGGTGTCCAGCATGTCCTCGTCCTGCGACAGTTCACGGGAGCCACAGGCAGGGCAAGCTTCCGGGTCCTCGTACTCAACGATCTCGTGGTCGCAGTTGGCGCAATACCAGACGGGGATGCGGTGGCCCCACCAGAGCTGGCGGCTTATGCACCAATCACGGAGGTTCTCCATCCAGTTTTCGTAGATACGGGTGAAGCGCTCGGGGACGATGCGCACGGTGCCGTCGCGCACGACGTCAAGAGCGGGCTTGGCGAGCGGGGCGATGCGCACGAACCACTGCTTGCTGACCATGGGCTCCACGACCTGGTCGCAGCGCTGGCAGTGGCCGATGGCGTGGCGGTGGACCTCGACAAGCTCGAGTAGGCCGTCGCGCTGCAGGTCCTCGACGATCTGGATGCGCGCCTGGAAGCGGTCAAGGCCCTCGTACGGGCCGGCCTCGGCGTTCATGGCGCCGTTGGGGTGCATGACGGTGACGATGGGCAGTCCGTGGCGCTCGCCGAGATCGAAGTCCGTCGGGTCGTGGCCGGGCGTGACCTTGAGGGCGCCGGTGCCAAACTCGGTCTCGACGGCCTCATCGCCGACGACCGGAATGCGGCGACCGAGCACGGGCAGAACGACGTCCTTGCCGATGAAGGACGCGTAACGCGGGTCTCCCGGGTTCACGGCCACGCCCGTGTCGCCGAGGAGGGTCTCGGGACGCGTGGTGGCGACGGTGAGCCGGCCGTTGCCGTTGGCGAGGGGGTAGTGGATGTAGTAGAGGCTACCGTCGGTCTCGCGGTGCTCCACCTCGAGATCCGAGAGGGCGGTGGCGCAGCGAGGGCACCAGTTTATGATGCGCTCACCGCGGTAGATTAGCCCCTTGCGGTAAAGGTTGACGAAGGTGTGGCGGACGGCGCGGCTGGGGCGTGGGTCAAGCGTGAAGACCTCTCGCGACCAGTCGCAGCTCACGCCCAGGCGGCGGTGCTGCTCGCCGATGCGGCCGCGCGACTTGCCGACCCAATCCCATACGCGCTCCAGGAACTTCTCGCGGCCGAGGTCGTGGCGCGTCAGGCCCTCGGCGGCGAGCTCGCGCTCGACGACAACCTGAGTCGCGATGCCGGCGTGGTCGAGGCCTGGGAGCCAGAGGGCAGCGTCGCCGAGCATGCGGCGCCAGCGGGTGAGGGCATCCTCGACAGTGGCGCGCTGGGCGTGGCCGAGGTGAAGCTCGCCGGTGACGTTGGGCGGCGGCTGGATGACGACAAAGGGGCGCTTGGCCGGGTCGATGTCGGGGGTGAAGTACCCGGCGTCCAACCACTTCTGGTAGAGCCGCTGCTCCACGGAGGCCGGGTCATAGGCGCTTGGAAGCTGCTGCGGGGTCTCGAGGGTCATGGCGCCGCCTGCTCAATAGGATTGGCCGGCAAGCC
>CAZCPU010000008.1:31883-34857 GCA_964499855.1 uncultured Dehalococcoidia bacterium
GGCCTTCCCTCACAAGGGGAATGAACTGAACAAGGGTTATCGTCGGCGGTGGGCGGCGAGGTGGGCGGCTAGCTCCTCCGCGGCGACCGACGGCAGCGTGCCGAGCCGGGCGTGCAGCCACTCGAGCGCCTTGCGGGTGTCGCTGGCGACGCGGGCTGGGTCGGAGCGGTAGACGCGCAGCTTGAAGAGCCAGTAGGTGAACGCCTTGAGCTCGGTAGCCGGGGCGTCATTTGACCGGCTCAGAGGCCACTCGGCGCGAAACTCGGCGAGTAGCTCGGCACGCGAGCGCCCGTAGATCTTGTTGAATACGGCGTCCGTCAGGCCGCGACGCGACCTCGTCCCCAGGCTGTAGCGCTCCTTGCGGACCTCTCGCTGGACGGCGACATGCAGAGCCTGCTCCACGGTCACGCCGTACCAGTAGTTCAGGTACGAGCGATATTTTGTGACGCCCAGCAACCGGCGCACCTCTTCCACAGGCAATTCAAGGAGGAAGTGTCCGGTGTGGAGCTTATTGCGGAGCTCATCCTCGGGGATGAGATCAGTAACCTCGGCGCCGAGGCGGCGGGCGAGGAGAAGCCAGTCAAATGCCTCGCCGAGGAGGAGGTAGCGGCGGTGGATGCCGCCGATGGTCTCCTCCGGCAGGGTCCACCGCTCCATGGCCTGCAGGAGGGCTTGCTGCCAGGGCTGACCATCCTCGACGGCCTGGCGCAGGCGGAGCGTGGTCTGCGCGACCTGGGCATCCTCGTCCGCCGGCTGGCCGTCGAGGGTCGACGTACGACCCTTTGTTCGTGCGCCAGTCATCGGGGCACCGCCACGGGGCCGGCTTCGGCGAGGCCGGCGAGGAGCTCGCGGACGGCATCGACCGATCGCGGGCCGGAGGCGGGCAGCCACGCGGCGGCACCGGCGTCGAGGGCGACGAGGAGGGCGCAAGGGGAGTCCGCGCCAGTCTCCTCGAGGAGCCGACGGACGGACGCGCCGCCGATGCCGGGTACATCCAGGAGGGCGAGGGCCAAGGGCGACACGTTGGCGGCCTCGCGGTCGTAGGTGCGAACGCGACCGGTCTCGAGGAGCTCGCGAACCTTGCCGTCGATTGCCCTACCGATGCCGGGGACTCTCTGGAGGTCGACACCGGAGGCCACCATTGTGGTCACGGCGTCCGATAGGTCGCGGATGGCCTGCCCACCCCTGCGATAGGCGCGGGCCTTGAAGCCGCCGCCCTCCTGCATTTCGTACAAGCCCGCCAGACGGTCAAATAGCCGGGCGATGGACTCGTTTGAGTGTGCAGAGGGCTCAGACATCACGCGGCTCCGTGGCACCGCTTGTATTTCTTACCGCTGCCGCAGGGGCAGGGGTCATTGCGGCCGACCTTTCGCCCGGCACCCGCTCCCGCGCCTACGGGCTCCGGCGCCCGTCGTCCGGGCGCGGCGGCCACGGGGCTGCCCCGCATGGCACTTGCCCGGTTGGCGGCGCGGTTGGACGGAGCGGGGCGACCCTCCAGCAGCGTCGCGTGGAAGATGGTGTGGACGATGTCATGCTGGATGGTGGACATCATGTCCTGGAACTTCTGGTGGCCCTCAGTCCGGTACATGACGAGGGGGTCTCGCTGGCCGTAGGCGTGGAGGCCGACGCCCTGCCGCAGGTTCTCCATGGACGTGAGGTGGACAACCCAGTGAGAGTCGATGGTGCGGAGCGTCACGAGGCGCTCAATGATGCGCATCTGCTCTTCGCCGACGGCCTGCTCGCGCTGCTCGTAAATCTGCATGGCGTAGTCGTGGACGGCGTCAGCGATCTCATCGCCGGAGAGCTGCTCCAATGACGTGGCCTCGAGGTGCGGGGGAAGGGGGAAGATGGTGCGGAGCTCCTCGACCATGTCGTCGAGCGCCCATTCTTCGGGGTCGTTTCCCTCGACGTGGTTATCGACGATGCGGTCGAGCTCCTTTTCCAGCATGTCCTGGATGTTGCCCTTTAGATCGGCGCCCTCCAGAACCTTGGCGCGCTCCTCATAGATGACCTTGCGGTGGGTATTGATGACGTCGTCGTACTCGACGAGGCGCTTGCGGATCTCGAAGTGGGAGGCCTCGACCTTGGTCTGGGCGTTGCCGAGGGCGTTGCTGACCATCTTGTTTTCCATGGGCATGTCGTCGGTCATGCCGGCCATGCCCATGATGGACTGGATGCGGTCGCCGCCGAAGCGCCGAACGAGCTCGTCCTCAAGCGACACGAAGAAGCGGGTGCTGCCCGGGTCGCCCTGGCGGCCGGAGCGGCCGCGGAGCTGGTTGTCGATGCGGCGGGCGTCGTTCTTTTCAGTGCCGATGACGTAGAGCCCACCGAGGTCGACGACCTGACGGTGCTCCTCGTCCCAACGCTGCTGGACTGAGGCGCGGGCCTTCTCGACGGCCTCGGGCGGCGCGCCGTCCATCGACGCGTAGCCAATCCTGCGGAGCTCGTCGAGAGCGAGCATGTCCGGGTTGCCGCCGAGAACGATGTCGGTGCCGCGACCGGCCATGTTGGTCGACACGGTGACGGAGCCGACGCGGCCGGCCTGGGCGACGATGTGGGCCTCGTGCTCGTGGTTCTTGGCGTTCAGCACCTGGTGCGGGATGCCGCTGCGGCGGAGCATGCTGTCGAGGGCCTCGGAGCTCTCGACTGACGCGGTGCCGACGAGGATGGGGCGGCCCTCCTGGTGGATCTCCTTGATCTCGTCGACGATGGCCTTCCACTTG
The DNA here is from genome assembly GCA_964499855.1 of uncultured Dehalococcoidia bacterium. Lineage (GTDB taxonomy): Bacteria > Chloroflexota > Dehalococcoidia > Lucifugimonadales > UBA1127 > UBA1127. Next base: position 34,607 of record CAZCPU010000008.1, read on the forward strand.
CCCTGCTCAGAGCGGTAGATAAGGTCGGTGTGGTCCTCGCGTATGCGCTCCTTGTTGGGCGGGATGGCGACGACATCAAGGCGGTAGATACGCATGAGCTCCTCGGCCTCGGTCATGGCGGTACCCGTCATTCCCGCGAGCTTCTCATACATGCGGAAGTAGTTCTGGAGGGTGATGGTGGCGTAGGTGATGCTCTCCTGCTGCACCCTCAGGCCCTCCTTGGCCTCGAGCGCCTGGTGCAGGCCGTCGGA
>CAZCPU010000009.1:0-3909 GCA_964499855.1 uncultured Dehalococcoidia bacterium
CCGAACTACCTGCGCCCGCCGAGCATCACCAAGCCGGCCGGGCGGCCGAATCCAACGTAGGAACGAACACCAAGCACCAGGAGGCACACCTTGGCAGACATCCAGACGACCCTCGTGCTCATCAAGCCGGACGGGCTGCAGCGCGGGCTGGCGGGGGAGATCATCGGCAGGCTGGAACGGCGCGGGCTGCAACTTGTGGGGATGAAGCTCATGCGCGTGGACGAGGCGCTGGCCCACCGGCACTACGAGGCGCACGTCGAGCGGCCGTTCTTCCCGGGGCTCGTGCAGTTCATCACGTCGAGCCCGATCGTGGCGATGGCGGTGCGCGGGCCGAACAGCGTCGAGCTGGTGCGGCAGACGGTGGGGGCGACGAACCCGGCCGCGGCGGCGCCGGGGACGATCCGGGGGGACTTGGGCATCGACATCGGGCGGAACCTGATCCACGGGTCGGACTCGCCGGAGGCGGCGGAGCGCGAGGTGGCGCTGTTCTTCGCGCCGGAGGAGGTCATCGACTGGGAGCGGAGCGCCGAGGGGTGGATCGTCGAGTAGAGGGCGGCCTACTGGACGTGGACGAGGGGCACGGCCTCGCGCCAGAGCTGCTCGAGGCGGTAGTACTCGCGCTCGTCTGGGGAGAAGACGTGGATGAGGACATCGCCGTAGTCGAGGAGGACCCAGCCGGACTGGACGGTGCCCTCGCGGTGGTTGACGGGGATGCCCTCGCTCTTGAGGGAGACGGTGATGTCCTCGATGAGGGCGTTGATCTGGCGCGTGCTGTCGGCGCTGAGGAGGACGAAGTAGTCGGCGAAATCGGCTATCTCGCGGATGTCGAGGAGCACGATGTTGGAGGCCTGCTTGTCGCTGGCAATCTCCACTGCGCGCTGGGCAATATGCAGGGGCGCGGCGTTCACCATGACAGCCATTATAGCCGCCGGGGACAGGGCGTCCAGCGAGCCGGGCAAGGCGAGACGCGGCGCAGGGGGAATGTTGCGAAAGGGAACAACCAAGGCGGGAGATTCGTTTTCAAAACAGGTTGGCCGCACCCGTAGGAAACCGGCAATAAGCCATACATAGCGGGGGTTGACACACCTTACACGCGCCCCTACTATAGGGTGCGGTATTCTGAATGGGTTGCTGTGAGCACAGCAAGGCCCCAAACACTTCGTAAAACGAAAGGGGATCTCATGGAACGGTATTCACCCAGGCGCATCAGTGGGATTGCTATCATCGTCGTCCTCTTGCTGGCCCTCCTGATCGCCGCTTGCGAAGGGCCCGCAGGCCCGCCAGGCGACCAAGGTCCCCAGGGTGAGCCCGGTCTCCCCGGCCTTCCCGGCAACCCCGGTCTTCCGGGTGTCCAGGGTATCCAGGGTGAGCCCGGTCTGCCCGGCAACCCCGGTCTCCCCGGCGTCCAGGGCCCACAGGGTGAGCAGGGCCCGCCCGGCCCATCCGTAGCGGCGCAGGTCGTGGTCCCGGTGAGTTCCTTCGAAGACGGCAAGGAGCACAACCTGACGGTGATGGGCTCCGGCTTCCAGCGCGGCGACGTGATCTTCGGTGAGATCACCATCAGCGGCGAGGACACGGTGGCCGTCGTGGGCGCGACCGCGAACGAGTCCGGCGCGTTCATGAGCACCTCGGGCCTAGACCTCGAGGCGCTGGCGACGCTGACGCCGGGCGTGTACACGCTGCACGTTCGGGACACGAGCGGCAACAACGCGACGCACCCGATCGTGATCTCCGAGCCCAAGGAGTAAAATACCTCCGGTCAATCGAGAGGCCCCTGGGAGTTTCTCCCAGGGGTCTCTTTTATTTTGCGCTCGGCGCCCTTTGCCAGGCCCGACCTCCCGCGACTTTGCAGACGTCAGGGCATCCTGCGAAGGTTGCGCCAGCATCCTTCCCCCATGGAGGCAACCGTGACTGTGGCACGGACCTCAGCAGAGCAGCATGGCCGCCGCGTCATCGGAATGGTCCTCATCCTCTCGATGATGGCGGCGCTGGTGATGGCGGTAGTGAAGTAGGGGTTAGAGCTGGGGCAAAGGGGAAGCCCCCGTTGCGGTGCGCAGCGGGGGCTTCTTGTTGGCTAGCGCTCAGGTTGGCCGTCGTGGAGGGACCGCCAGGGAGGAGCGGCTACTGGCGCTGGACGCGGACTCGGGTGATGCGGCGGCCGGAGGTGCTGAGGACCTCTACGCGGAGGCCTCCGGTGACGATCTGGTCGCCCTGGCTGGGGATCTTGCCGAGCTTGTTGAAGACGAGGCCGCCCATGGTGTCGAAGCCATCGCCCTCGAGGTCCACGGAGAAGTGCTCCTTGAGGAAGCTGAGGTTCACCCTCGCGTCGAGGACGACCTCATCGTTGCTGATGACCTGGACCTCCTGCTCCTCCTGGTTGAACTCGTCGACGATGTCGCCGACGATCTCCTCCAGGATGTCCTCGAGGGTGACGAGGCCGGCGGTGCCGCCGTACTCGTCGATGACGACGGCCATGTGGCCGCGGCGGCGCTGGAACTCGAGCAGGAGCTCGTCCACGCGCTTGCCCTCGGGGACGAAGAGGGCGGGGCGGAGGTAGTCGCGGAGGGCTGCGCCGTTGGGGGTCTCGGCGAAGCGGAGCAGGTCGCGGGCGTGCAGGATGCCCTGGACATTGTCGATGCCGTTGTCGTGGGCGGGAATGCGGCTATGGCCGGCCTCGCGCATCAGTGCGAGGGCCTCGGTGACGGGCGCCCGGACGTCGATGGCGACCATGTCGGGACGAGGCACCATGATGTCGCGCACGGCCTTCTCCTCGAGGATGAGGATGGCGTGGATCATGGCCATCTCGCGCTCGTCGGGAGGGTTGACCTCCTTGCTGAGGGGGATGAAGACGCGGTCGAAGCGAGCGGCCAACTCCGAGGTGATCTCGGGCAGCGTTTCGGGACGGCCGACGATGGACTGCAGCATGCGGTAGAGGGGGACGGTGACCGGCCCCCAAATGACCGTGACGACGACGCCGAGGGGCGCACCGAGCAGGGCGGCGCGCTGCCAGCGGCCTCGGAGCACGGGGTAGAAGGCGAGCGGGAGCAGCAGGGCGACGCCGATTCCGCCCACGAGCGAGAGGACGAAGGCCCATGCCACCGGGTCGCGGGCGAGCAGGTAGGCCGTCAGGGCGACGACGCCGAGGCCGTAGAGGGCGACGCTGACCATCAACAGCGTGAAGGCCGTCTCCATGGGCCGACGCATGAGGGCCTGCAATGCGCCCTGCGACAGACCGGTGTGCTCGCCGCTCGACGCGCCGTTACGGGACTCGACCCGGGTGAGCGCGTGGCGGTAGAGGACCACGGCCGCGGAGAGCGGCAGCACGATGAGCCATATGACCAGGGGTATGACGACGTTGCTATCCAACTAGGACTGCCTTTCTTTGCGTGCGCGGCCGGGTTTCCGGGCGGCGACGGGCTTTGCGGGGACGCCGACGACGGTCTCGGCGTCGGGGACGTCGCGGGTGACGACGGCGCCGGCGCCGGTCTTCGCGCGCTTGCCGACGCGGACGGGGGCGACGAGGACGGTGTCCGAGCCGACGAAGGCGTCCGCGCCGATCTCGGTGCGGTGCTTGTCGTCGCCGTCGTAGTTGGCGGTGACGGCGCCCGCGCCGATGTTGGCGCCGTCGCCGACGGTGGCGTCGCCGATGTAGCTGAAATGGCCCGCCTTGACGCCGCGGCCGAGGGCGCTGTCCTTAATCTCGACGAAGTTCCCCACATGCGAGTCCCGGCCGACGCGCGCGCCGGGGCGGAGGTGGGAGAAGGGGCCGACGTCCGCGCCTGGGTCAAGCGTCGCCTCCTCCAGCATCGAGGCGACGACGGTGCAGCCGTCGCCGACGACGGAGTCGCGGATGACGGCGTTCGGGCCGATGACGCAGGCGGCGCCGATGCGGGTGCGGCCGCGCAGGTG
>CAZCPU010000009.1:4009-17943 GCA_964499855.1 uncultured Dehalococcoidia bacterium
TGAGGCGCGCGATCGCGTCGGCGGGAATGAGGGGGGTGTCGCCGTTCATCACGAGGACGTGCTGCGACGACGGGTCGAGGGCGCCCTCGGCGGCGAGGAGGGCGCCGCCGGTGCCGGACGGGGACGCCTGCACGGCGAACCGCGCGCGACCGTGGAGGTGCGCCAGGAGGGCGTCGGCATCGCGGGGGACGACGACGACGGGGTCGTCGTGGCCGGCGGCGGCGAGGGCGGAGAGGACGTGGTCGATGATGGGGAGACCGCCGACGGGGTGGAGGGGCTTCGGCAGGGCAGACCGCATCCGGGCGCCGACCCCGGCGGCCAGAACGACTGCTTGCCACGCGCTCACAGGTCTGCCGGCCACCACGGCTGTTTCAGCGCCGGATAAGAAGGACTCTTCCTGAAAGGGACTACTAAACGGTGTGCCTCCACGGGCGTGCTCTTGCGCACCTATGCTAGGAAAACGGGCTTCCCATTGTCAAGGAGCGCGCATGGGCCCCAGTCCGTCCGCTGGGTATAATGGCAGCGACACGGAAGGATGGAGGAAGGCATGGAAATCTCCGAATTCACGGGCGACGGCATGCGCGTCGTCAAGACGAAGGCCACGGCGGACGAGGCGTGCGGGTACGCGTACCGGCGGCGGCGCATCGACGTGACCATACCGGCGGAGACGGACCCGATTCCGATCGAGCGCAACCAGCTGCTGTACGTCCTGCGGTCGCCGCTGGTGGACGGGGAGCTGGTGAGCAACCGCACGGACGCGAAGATGATCGAACTCTCGGAGCTGTCGGCGTGCCCGGAGGGGTAGGCGCGGGGGGAGGCCGGGCTCAGGGCGCCTCGTCCTCGGCGTAGACGACGTCAAGGAGGGCCTCGTCGAAGGCGGCGAGGACCTCGCCGGCGACGAGGCCGATGTAGGCGCGCAGGCGGGCGGGGTTGAGCGACAGGGAGCCGTCGGGGCGCTCCACGAGGTCGACGGGGGCGAGCTCGAAGTCGGGGAGCTGGAGCTCCATCAGGCGCATGATGCGCGACTCGGCGATCCACTCGACGTTGGTCTGCAGCTGTTGGTCAAACTCGATCCTGGTCAGGGACTTCGGCATGATGCGCCTCACGTGGTTCAAGTGTGGGGGAACTCTCGCACTGTACTTGGGCGGGCGCCGGGGTTCAAGCGCGAAAACGGGCAGAATGGCGGACGCTTGCCTGCGGGCGGCGGGCTGGCTACCCTAGAAGGTGGAGTCCGCGCGGAGAGATGGCAGAGCGGACGAATGCGCCGCACTCGAAATGCGGTATGGGGCAACCCATCGTGGGTTCGAATCCCACTCTCTCCGCCACCGCTTTTGGATTACTTCACGTAGCCTCCTCACGGTCGGAATTCGACCTTGCACTGCGAATCCCCGGTTTGGCACTTTCAAATTGTGTGCGTGCTGTGCCCTGGGCGCTGTGGCTGGGCGTGGAGGATTGCGCGGGCGACGACGGGGGTGGAACGGGGCCTCGGTCATGGTTTCTCAGCGGATGGGCTAAGTGAGCTCCGCCAGTACGATGAAGAGGCCGAATACCAGCACGATGAGGGCCAGGGCGGTCCCGAGCGAGGGCCGGCCAAGGCTGGACATCGCGGGGCCGTCGTCCTCCGCCTCGACGCGGCGGGAGCGTCCCAGGATGGACGGCCAGGCCGATGCGGGCGTCGTGACGAGGTACGCGGCAGCGCTCGTCGTCCAGTCGAGGCCCCGCTGCGCGGCGGTGAACACCGCCTCCAGCGGCTGCTGCACGAGGACGCGCACGGGGACGCCGGCCTTGCGATAGAACCAGTCGGCGTCGATGGAGACAGTGGGCTCGCCGCCTAGCATGCCGCGCAGGAGCCAGAAGCCGACGGCGGTGAAGCCGAGGAGCTGGAGCGATCGGACCACGTGGCCGGCGGAGTAGGGCTCGTAGTGGACGGGGAAGGGGAGCAGGCCGTAGAGCACGTCGGGGTAGACGCCTATGCCGACGCAGAGGGCCGCGGCGAGGGCCATCGCGACGAGCATACCGCGGGGCACCGGGGCGACGCGGACATCGTCCCGCCGGGGGCCGAACCAGGTGAAGTAGGGGAGCTTGAGGCCGGTGTGCAGGAAGGTCCCCACGGACGCGAGGTACAAGAGGGCGACCACCCAGTAGAGATGCTGCTCCTCTGCGGCGTAGACGACCAGCGACTTGGTGACGAAGCCGCTGAAGAGTGGGAATGCCGAGATGGCGAAGGCGCCGACCATGTAGAGGACGACAACCGTCCGCATGCGGTCGCCGATGCCGCCGAGGGCGGTAAGCGTGCGGCGGCCGGTGGCATAGACGGCGGCGCCCGCGCCCATGAAGAGCAGGGCCTTGTAGATGACGTGGGCGAAGGCGTGGGATACGGCGCCGTTGATGGCGACGTCTGTGCCTATGCCCACGGCGGCCACCATGTAGCCGACCTGGCTGATGATGTGGTAGGCGAGCAGGCGGCGGATGTCGTTCTCGAGCACGGCGTAGACGACGCCGTAGACGGCCATGAGGACGCCGAGGGGGATGAGGACCTCCCATCCGGCGAAGCCGCGCGCCAAGACGTAGACGGCGGTCTTGGTGGTGAACGCGCTCAGGAAGACGCTGCCGGTGACTCCCGCCTCCGGGTAGGCGTCGGAGAGCCAGGCGTGCAGAGGGACGACGGCGGCGTTGATGGCGAACCCTCCGAGGATGAGCCAGCCGGCGACCCCGCCATCGAAGAGGGTGAAGGCGAGGGAGCCGCCGGCGCCGAGGTGCCAGAGCACGCCGGTCAGCAGCACGCTGCCGCCGACCAGGTGAACATACAGGTAGCGCATGGCCGCGCCGCGCGAGCCGGGGAAACCACCCGCCCAGACCAGATAGGCGGAGGTGAACGCCATCAGCTCCCAGAAGAACACCAAGGTCAGCAGGTCACCGGCAAAGACCACGCCAAGGGAGGCGCCGGCGCTCGCCAGGGCGGCCGCCTGCTGGCGGCGGTCGTCGAGGTGCCAGGCGTAGATGCCGCCGAGGGCCGAGGCGATCGCGAAGACGTAGCCGAAGACGATGCTCAGGCCGTCGGCGCGCAGGGGCTGGAGCTCGAATGAGAGCCAGGTCAGGGTCCAGGAGGCGCCGTCATGGAGGGCGAGGGCGAGCAGGGCGAGGACGAGCAGCGGGGCGCCGACCGCGACGACCCTGCGGACGATGCGCACAGGCGTCAGGGCGACGACAATCGCCGCTATCACCATGACGACGGCCGGCGGGAGGCTATCCATCGGGACGCTCCTCCGGGTCGGGCTCGACGTGCTCGCCGGTGTAGGGGTCGTCGTGCTTCATCAGGAAGGCATGGCCGACCCACTTGGAGACGACGATGATACCAATGCAGCCGACGAGGCCGAAGCCCACCCAGAAGAGGGGGAGGTCGCTGCCGGCGAAGAGGCGCTTGCGGTGATCGAGAAAGAGGACCTCGATCAGGGCCGCGAGAGCGACGGCCACGGCGATGGCGATGGCTGTGCGTCGGTCGATGCTCACGGGGTCCCTCCGGATGCCGCAGCGGCCGGGTGGTAGACGTCCGCGGCGACGCGCTCCGCGAGATCGAAGAAGCCGAGGGGGAGGTCGGGCGCGACGCCCCAGACGAGTGCGAAGAAGGCCGTGAGGGCGATGGGCACGACCATGCGCGCGTCGGCCTCTCCGAATCGCGAGTGGTCGGGAGAGGAGCGGGCGAAGGCGCGGACGACGATGGGGAAGAGGTAGGCGGCGCTGAGGAGGCCGCTGAGGACGTAGACGAGCAGGAAGAACTGGTGGCCCACCTCCGCCGCGCCCCACCCGAGGTAGAGCTTGCTTGTGAAGAGCACGAAGGGAGGGATCCCGGCCATGCTGAGGGAGGCGAGGGCGAACGCGGCCATGGTGACGGGCATCTGCCGCCCGATGCCGTCGAGCTGGCTGACGTTCTCCTTGTGCGTCCGCGCGTGAATGGCTCCCGCGACGAAGAAGAGGGTTATCTTGGTGACGCCGTGGCCGACCATGTGGAGGAGGGCTCCGGTGAGGGCGAGGGGGCCGAGCAGAGCGACGCCGAGCACGACGTAGGAGAGGTGGCTGACGGTGGAGTAGGCGAGGCGCCGCTTCAGGTTGTCGTGGCGGAGCGCGAGCGTCGAGGCGACGAGGACGGTGGCGGTCGACAGGGCCGCGAGGACCGTCCACGCGCCCATGTCGAGGAGGAGCGCGGGGCCGAAGGCGAAGGCGACCACGCGCACCATGCCGAACACGCCCGATTTCACGACGGCCACGGCGTGGAGCAGGGCGGAAACGGGAGTGGGAGCGACCATCGCGCTGGGGAGCCAGCTGTGCAACGGCATGACGGCGGCCTTTACGCCGACGCCGGCAGCGAGGAGCGCGAAGAGTCCCCATCGCGCTGGGCCGTCCAGGGCCGCGCCGTCGAGGAAGCCGCCGGGCTGGAATGTCGCGTCGACGCCGAGGACGTGGAGCCACGCGGCGGCACCGATGAGCAGCAGACCGCCGGAGAGGGTGTAGGCGAGGTACTTCCTGCCCGCGACGATGGCCTCGTCGGTCTCGCGGTGGGCTACGAGCGGGTAGGTGAACAGGGAGAGGAGCTCGTAGAAGAGGATGAAGGTCAGCAGGTTCTCGGCGAGGGCGACGCCGACGGTCGCGGAGATGCTGAGGGCGAAGGCGGCGAAGAACCGCGTCTGCTTGCGCTCGCCTTCCGCGCGCATGTAACCGACGGCGTAGACGCCCGAGACGACCCAGAGGGCGGAGGCGAGCCCGCCGAAAACCATCCCGGCGGGGTCGGCGCGGAGGGCGATATCGATGCCGGGCGCAATCTCGATGAGGGTGGTCCGGGGGGCGCGTCCGTCGAGCGCATCGGCGAGCATGAGGAGCATGACGGCGAGCAGCGCGACGGCCGCGACGCTCGACAAGGCGTCGCGCAGGTTGCGGCGGCGCTCCGTGGTGAGGGCGACGAGCACCGCCCCGCCCGCGGGGATGAGCACGGCAACGATCGGCAGCGGCGAGTCGACGGTCATCGGACGCCCGGCTCCAATACGTGAGTGACGATGAACGAGTTGGCCACGCCGAGTCCAATGGTCGCGAGGGCAAGGACCGCGAGGGGCAGGACGACATCGGGCGGGGACTCGGTGGCGGCTCCCACGCGGGCAGGCGCCCTATCGCCGGAGGCGTCGGGGGCTTCGGCGGTCTCGGCACCGGGGGCGGCTGCGTTGTCGGGGGACTCGCGGCCCGCGGGCGGGCGCAGGTAGATGCGCTCCAGGACAATGAAGACGTAGACGGCCGTCAGCAGCGTGCTGCCGAGCACGACAGCGACGACGACCAACTGGCCGGACTCGACGCCCGCCTGGGCCGCCCACCACTTGCTGAAGAAGCCGGCCGCGGGAGGGATGCCGACCATGGAGAGCGCGCCGAGGGTGAAGCAGGCCATCGTCAGGGGCATGGCGCGGCCGAGGCCGGTCAGGCCGTCCACGCTGGACAGGCCGGTCGAGAGGCGCACGGAGGCCGCGGCGAGGAAGAGGGTGCCCTTCATCACCGCGTGGTTCATGACGTGCAACAACGCCGCGACCAACCCCAGGGGCGTCGCAAGGCCGATGCCGACGGCGATGAGCCCGAGCTGGCCGATGGAACTGTAGGCGAGCATCCTGCGGACGTCCGACTGCCTCATTGCGGCGACGGAGCCGAAGACGATGCCGACGAGTCCGAGGACGAGCAGCCCGTCGGCCACGAGGACCTCGTCCTTCAGGTAGCCGTCGGGGAAGACGCTCAGGAACATGCGGACCATCGCGTAGGCGCCGACCTTGGTCATGACGGGCGCGAGGAGGGAGTTCACCGACGACGGCGCGTGGGTGTAGGCGTCGGGGAGCCACAGGTGCAGGGGCACCAGCGCCATCTTCAGCCCGAGGCCCACGAAGATGAAGACTGCGCCCGCCTGCACGGACCTGGAGGTCTGGCTGGCGGCGAGAATCGCCGCGGTCTCCTCCATGTTGAGGGTGCCGGTGCTGAAGTAGAGGAAGCCGACGCCGAGGAGGTAGAATGCGCCGCCGATGGTGCCCAGGATGAGGTAGCGAAAGCCGGCGAGCATGCCCGCGCGCCCGCCCAGGAAGACCAGCGCATAGGCCGCAAGCGACGAAACCTCGAGGAAGACGAAGAGGTTGAACAGGTCGGCGGTGATGACCATGCCGGCGAGGCCGGCCAACAGCAGCATGACGAGGGCGTAGAAGGGGCCTGGGCGGTCGCCGGCCTCCCGCTCCGCCCAGCGCCTTGTCGCGATGATCACGAGCGTGGCGACGCTCGTGACGACCAGGGCGACGAATGCGGCGACCTCGTCGACGACGTACTGGATGCCCACGGGCGGGGCCCAGCCGCCGAGGTCGTAGCGCAGGGGGCCGTTTGCGAGCACCTCCGCCAGCGCCCAGGCCGAGGCGGCCGTCGAGAGCGCCGCGCCGAGCAGCGCCAACGAGAACGCGACGCCGGTCCGCGTGCGCGTCACGACGGGGATGACCACGGCCAGCAGCAGCGGCGGCAGCAATATGAGGATGGGGAGCTGGCCGTCTATTGTCGCACCTGCTCTAGGAGGGATTCCTCGTCCAGGCTGCCAAACTCACGGTGGATGCGCACGAGAAAGGCCAGCGCGACGCCGGTGATCGCGACGCTGACGACGATAGCAGTGAGCATGAGCACGTGGGGCAGCGGGTTGACGTAGCCGGCGGCCCCGGCGTTGGCCGCGCCGTGCTCGAGCAGGATGGGCAGCGTGGCGCCCTCGCGGAGGCTGCCCGCCACAAAGAAGAGGATGACGGCAGACTGGAGGATGTTCATGCCGATGAGCTTCTTCACGAGGTCACGCTTGGCGATCATGCCGTAGAGGCCGGCGGCGATAAGCGCGCCGCACATCCAATAGGGGAACCGGGCCGCGATCTCTTCAATCATCCAGATGCCGCTCCGTCAGGTAGTCGTACAGGATGCCGAGGGTGCCGAGGACGGCGAGGAACACGCCGAGCTCGATGATGAAAGCGCCCATGGCGCGCGGCGTCACATCGTGTGCGGCGACGGCGTTGAACCAGCCGGCGGGCAGGACGCTGTAGTCGAGGAAGTTGGCGCCGAGGAAGAGGGGCACGACGCCGGCGAGCAGGTAGACGGCCATGCCGAAACAGGCGGTCCAGATGAGGACGCGCGTGGGGAAGCGGTTGACGGCGTGCTCCCTGCCGAGGGTGAGACGCGCCAGCACGACGGCCGCAGCCACGATGGCGCCCGCCTGGAACCCGCCGCCGGGGCTCGACTCGCCGTGGACGAGGACGTAGATTCCGAACACGATGATGAACGGCACCATGAAGGTCCGCACGACGAAGTGGAGGATTACGCTGTCATGAGGTTCGGTCATCGCCTCTGGACCCCCTCATCATCACGAGCAAGACCGCAATGCCCGCCGTGAAAATCACGAGTGTCTCCCCAAGGGTGTCATAGCTCCTGAAGTCGGCCAGCACCGCCGTGACGAGGTTGGGAATCTGGATAACGGACTCGGTCAGCTCGACAAACTCCGGCGAGAGGTGGACGTTGGCGGGCGCGTTGGGGTCGGCCCGGTCGGGCAGATCGAGGGACACGTAGATGAGCAACGCGAGGAAGCCGGTGAGGAACGCAAGCGTAAGCCACTTCAATCGACCGACCTCCGTCGCGTGAGGCTGATGGCGCCGATGAAGAGGACGCCGGTGATGGCCGCACCCAGGGCCGCCTCCGTGAGCGCGACGTCGACGGCGCCCATGAGGGCAAGGAGGGCGGCGACGATGAAGCTGTAGATGGTGAGCGCCGCCACGGATGCGACCAGATCGCGCACATGCAGGGCGACGATCGCGGGGACGATCAGCAAGGCGAACAGCGCCAACTCCAGTTGCCAGACCATGTTCCTCCTCTTACCGCTCCAACCGGCGGAGCGCAGCCGGGCGCACTTGCGCCGTTCGCTGACGGCAGCGCCGGCGCGGGCTAACGCCCACCTTGCTCCTCGCTCGCCGGGGCTCGACCGTTGCGCCGCCAGGGCATGAGCCCGCTGCGGACGGCGGCGCGGGTCAGGACGTGGGCTCCCACGGGGTTGGTTATCGCGACGAACACCAACACGAGGGCGAGCTTCAGCCCGGTCAGGCTCACCCCCGCGAAGACCAGCAGCCCCAACAGCAGCAGGGCCATGCCGAGCGTTTCCGACTTGGAAACGGCGTGAGCGCGGCTGAAGAAGTCGGGCAGGCGAATCAGCCCGATCACGGCGATCGACATAAAGAAGAGGCCGGCTGCCACAAGGGCCAGTGCGACGACGTTCATGTTCCCTCTCGCTCAGCGGGCTCGTCCCTTCGGAGGCGCTCGAGGTACTTGCCGGCGACCACGGAGCCGATGAAGTTCAGCAGCGCGTAGGTGAGGGCCAGATCGACGAACATGTCAGGGCGATCGAAGATGAAGCCCGACACGACCAGCAGGGCGATGGCGTTGGTGCCGACGGCCGAGGCCGCAAGCAGGCGGTCGAACACGGTGGTTCCCCGCAGCAGCCTCCAGAACGCCACGGCGCTGACGCCAATGATGGCAGCGGCCATGACGACGAACTCGCTCATAGCGGCACCTGCCCGGGGCGGAGGACCTCGGTCAGCTCGACGCGCTCGGCGGCGGGCTCATCGAACACGCCGGCGACCCTGCGCTGGATGCTCCCCTGCTCGAGCCCCTGGCGGGTCACGCGGGACAGGCTGTGGACGAGGAGGGTGCCCTCGAAGGCGTCGACGGTGATGGTGCCGGGGGTGAGGGAAATGGACTGGGCCAAGAGCACGTGGGCGGGCTCGGAGAGCAAGGAGGTCTCGAACTCGACCAGCGCCGGCTCGATGGGGATACGCGGGTGGACCACCAGGTATGCGACGTGGAGGCTGGCGACCGTGACCTGGTAGGTCAACCAGGGGACGTAGACGATGAACCGGACCGCCGTCCGCAGGTACCAAGCGAACCGTGACGGCACCGAAGGGAAGACGTGCTCCTGGGTCCCTCGGAAGAGCAGCTCCGAGAAGGCGATGGCGACGGCGGCCGCGAGGCCCCCCCACGCCAGGAATTCCAGGCTGATGTCTCCGGAGAAGGCGACCCACAGCCCAAACAGGGCGGCCCACTGGACTGCCAGGCGTATCAGCCTCCTCCAGGGGCTTGAAGGGGTCTGTTCAGGGCGTAGGTCTTCTCGCATTCAGTTTCACCAGGGGAGCGTAGGAGGCCCGACCGGCCACTCGCTCCACAGCTTCACGGACAAGCCGGAGCGAGCAGCCAACTTGCGGCGAGTCTACGTTTCGCCGAATCGCCGTGTCAAGGACGACGCAGCGCCGACGGGGGCCCTTCGGCACGGAGTCCGGCCGCCAATCGCCCGCCGTGCCGCGATGGCAGCGGGGAGGGGGCGGTGGCCGCGTTGCCGCGTTCATTCGCCCCGGTGAACCATCCGCAGGGGCCTCACCGCCGAGGCGGAGGCCGCAGTCGACGGGCCGCACGCCGCCCTCGCACCGGGCCCTGGACGGGCCCCTGCGCCAATACGATTTGCGCACACATTGGGCCGGCGTGAACCCGCTTTCGCTATGGCATTCGCCAATGCGCGGCGGAGAGTTTACTCTCTAGGCCTTTTCATGTAGACTCCCCAAATCCATTTCCCAGAGGGGATACGTCTGAGCGGTATCAGGGTCGGCCTTGCTTTAGTAACTTCAGACCGCAAACGCGCTTGGGCCTCGCTGTCGCGTCCGCAGCTTCGGGCGACGGCGAGCGGGGCCAAGCCGTCGTCGACCCTGCTGCCGCCCGGCAGTATAAATGAACGGGTGGCGCAATCATCGACGGCAAGGCACCAGCATTTCATGCTGACAATCACCTCCAGCCCTCCGACACGAGGCTCGTATGCCAGGACCTGTGGAAGGTCTTCGGCGACGGGGCGGATGGGCTTTTTGACTCCATAGACACTGCCCTCTCGCGAGAGGAGGTCCTGGCGCAGACGGGGTGCGTGCTCGCGGTGAGGGACGTGTCCTTCGACGTCCGGGAGGGCGAGACCTTCGTGATCATGGGGCTCTCCGGCAGCGGCAAGTCGACGCTGGTGCGCTGCCTCGGACGGCTGATCGAGCCCACGCGCGGGAGCGTCTACATCGACGGCGAGGACGTGCTCGCGATGAGCAGGCAGCAGCTGCGGGACATCCGGCGCCACAAGATCGGCATGGTCTTCCAGCACTTCGGCAACTTCCCGCACAAGCGCGTGCTGGACAACGTGGTCTACGGGCTGCAGGTGCAGGGCATCGACAAAGAGGTGCGGCGCCAGCGGGCGGAGGAAGTCATCGAGCTGGTGGGGTTGTCGGGGTGGGAGGAACGCTACCCGCACGAGCTGAGCGGGGGGATGCAGCAGCGCGTGGGGCTGGCGCGGGCGCTGGCGGTGGACCCGGAGATCCTGCTCTTCGACGAGCCCTTCAGCGCGCTGGACCCGCTCATCCGGCGCGACATGCAGGACCAGCTGATCGGCCTGCAGCAGAACCTCAGGAAGACGATGGTCTTCATCACGCACGACTTCCTGGAGGCGATCAAAGTTGGCGACCGGGTGGCCATCATGAAGGACGGCGAGTTCGTCCAGGTGGGCACGCCGGAGGAGCTGGTCTCCAACCCGATCGACGACTACGTGCGGGACTTCACCCGGGACGTGCCGCGGTCGAAGGTGCTCTCGGCGCGCACGGTGATGACGCAGCCGCGCGTAATTGTCTCGGCGGACCAGACGCTGGCCGAGGTGATGAGCGCGCTGGCGTCGCAGCAGTCGGAGAGCGCGGTGGTGGTGGACGGCGGCAACCGATTCGTCGGCGTCGTGAACGTGGCGGACGTCGACGTCAACGGCGACGCGACGCGCACGCGCGTGGCGTCATTCATGCGGGACACCTGTCCGATTGCGGCGCCGGACACGCTGCTGGAGCAGCTCATACCGCTGGTCATCGCGACGGACGCCCCCGTGGCGGTGCTGGACGGCGACCGGTGCATCGGCACGATCAGCCGCGAGGCGGCCATGGCCGCTCTCGTGAGCGACGAGGGCGCGGCGTGAACAGGGCGGAGCCCCTGCAGCTTCGCGTCCTCCGCCAGCCGCGGTACCAGATTGCCCTGTGGGTTGCGCTCGCGGCGGCGGCGTACATCTTCGCCTACTCGCTGGCGACGACGAACGCGAACACGGACATCGGCAACTGGCCCAGCGCCTGGGAGCCCAACATCCAGCAGCCCATCGACGACTTCTTCGAGTGGGCGGGGGACACATTCGCGTGGCTCTTCAATCCGATATCCAAGGCCATCGACGTCGGCCTCACGGGAATGGACGCGCTGCTGCTCTGGCTGCCGTGGCCGTTCGTCGTGGTGGGGGCCGCCCTGATGGGGCTCCGGCTCGGCGGCAGGGGGCTGGGGACCTTCGCGGGGGCCGCCACGCTGTTCATCGGCCTCATAGGGTTCTGGGACTCGGCGATCGTCACGCTGAGCGTGCTGGGCGTCTCGGTAATCATCGGCGTGGGCATCGGCGTGCCGATCGGGATACTGGCCGCCTCCAGCGACCGGTTCGAAGCCGTCGTGCGACCGGTGCTCGACACCATGCAGGTCCTGCCTGCGTTTGTGTACATCATTCCTGCGCTGGTGCTATTCGGCGTGAGCGGCACGCAGGGCGTGTTCCTGACCGTCATCTACTCGATTCCGCCGGTCATCAGGCTGACCAACCTGGGCATTCGGCAGGTGCCGATGGCGGCGATCGAGACGGCCCACTCCCACGGGTCGACGACGGCGCAAACGCTCTTCCAGGTGAAGCTCCCGCTGGCCAAGAGCTCGATCATGATGGGGGTCAACCAGACCATCATGATGGCCGTGGCGATGGTGATCATCACCGCGCTGGTCGGGGTGGAGGGGCTGGGCCGCGACGTGTGGCTCTCGCTGAGGGAGGTGGACGCGGGGGATGGGCTGCAGAGCGGCGTGGTGATCGTGCTGCTGGCCATCATCCTGGACAGGTTCAGCTATGCCCTCGCGAAGTCCAGTTCGAGCCCATCGGCGTCCGTGGGGGGCGCAAGCCCCCGGACGGAGGCGACCGCCGGCCAGGCGCTCCGCAACGCGGCTTCACGAGCCTCGATCACCCTTGCGGCAGCCGGCCTGCTCGTCCTGCTGGCGCTAGGCGCGCTGGTCCCGGCGCTGAAGGACTTCCCGGACTGGCTCACCTTCTCGATGGCCGACCAGGTGAACAGCGTCTTCGACTGGATGGCGGTCAACCTCCACTTCATCACGAGCTGGACGCGGGACGTGCTGTTCCGCGAGCTTGGGTACTCGCCGATCAACGCGTTCTTCCTGTGGCTGCCATGGCCGGCGATGATGGCGCTCGCCGCCGGGCTGGCGTACGTCACCGCGGGCTGGCGCGTATCGCTGCTCGCGGTGTTCGGGCTGGCGTTCGCAGGCATCGGAGGGCTGTGGGACGTGACGATGGACACGCTGAGCCAGGTGCTGACGGCGGGGGCGTTCACGGTCGTCGCGGGGATCATCCTGGGGCTGCTCGCGTCGCAGAGCAGGGCATTCGAGGCGGCGCTGCGGCCAATCCTGGACACCATGCAGACGATGCCGATCTTCGTGTACCTGATCCCGGTGATCATGCTCTGGGGGATCGGGCCCCTCATCGGCGTCATAGCCACCGCGGTGTACGCGCTGCCGCCGGTGATACGCATGACGTCGCTCGGCATACAGTCGGTGCCGGCGCAGGTGATCGAGACGGCGCAGTCCCACGGCTCGACCGGGTTGCAGACGATGCTCCAGGTGAAGATACCGCTGGCGCTCCCGACGATCATGATGGGCATCAACCAGACCATCATCATGGTGCTGGCCATGGTCATCATCTCGGGACTGGTGGGGGGCGGCGGGCTGGGGTCGGAGGTCTTCATAACTTCCATCCGGTTGGCGATGGGCGACGGCCTGATGGCGGGGATGACCATCGTGTTCATGGCGATGGCCCTCGACCGGATGACGCAGGGGAAGCAGGGTTCCCCGGTGCCGCCCGGCATGGTCAGGTAGCGACAAACCGGGTCACGTCCCGCGGGCCCGTACAAGGAGGATTGCTTATGGAAGCTTGCACTTGAGGCAACCCCAAAGGCATGCCTCATTCACAACGAGTCGAGGGAGGAGAACGGAAATGGGTAGAGCAAGGAGCAAATGGACCAGCGTCACGTTGATGGCATTGCTGGCCGTATTCCTCGTAGTGGGGCTGGCGTGCGAAGACGGCGGCGACGAGGCGACGTCGGACGAGCGGGGCACGCTGTACCTCGTCGAACAGGACTGGAACGGTCAGCTGGTGATGACGGCGGTGGCGCAGATCCTGCTGGAGGAGGAGATGGGCCACACGGTCGCGACGAAGTTCGCGCCGGCGGACTCCGTGCCGCTGTTCATCGGGCTGGAGACGGGCGACTTCCACTTCGTGTGCTGCAACTGGCCGTCGTACAGCGCCGAGCTGCTGGAGGAGTACGTGGACGGCGATGGCGCCACGGTGACCCGCATGGGGCCGGTGGGGATCACGGGGCAGACGGGATGGTACGTGCCGTCCTACGTCATCAACGGGGACCCCGAGCGGGGCATCGACCCGATCGCGCCGGACCTTCGGACGGTGGACGACCTGAACAAGTACGCGTCCGTCTTCGCGACGAGCGACACGGGCACGAAGGGCAGGCTGCTCGAATTCACGCCCGCGTGGGACACCAGGCCCGAGGAGCGGATCGAAGCAATGGGGCTCAACTACCAGCCGGTATTCGCCGGCTACGAGGGCGCTGCCCTGGCAGAGCTCGACGCGGCCTTCCAGCGCGGCGACCCCGTCCTCACGTACATCTGGGAGCCCCACTGGGCCCACGCCAAGTACAACCTCGTGCCGATCGAGATGCCCGAGTGGACGACCGACTGCTACCCCGACGGCGACA
>CAZCPU010000009.1:18043-23071 GCA_964499855.1 uncultured Dehalococcoidia bacterium
CAGTTGACGCCGTGCTGTTCTTCCACGGCGACACGGGCCACTTCTACGGGAGCCTGTATCTCGACCTGGGGCAGCGCTTCGCGGAGCGGGGCATCGCGTTCCTGACGGCCAACCGCAGGGGGCACGACCACGTCGCGAACGGGGTCCGGGGCGGGCCGCTCGCCGGGTACGCCTACGAGTCGGTGGACGACTCGCGGGTGGACTTCGCGTCGTGGCTGGGGCTGCTGCGCGAGCGGGGTCACCGCCGGATCGCCATCGGCGGGCACAGCGGCGGCGCCGTGCGGGCGACGTACGCGCAGGCGACCGAGCAATTCGACAACGTCGCGGCGGTCATTCCGGTGTCGCCGGGCGAGTACAACCACGAGGGGGTCGTCGCGCTGCACGGCGAGGCATTCGCGGGGCCGTACCGCGAGTCCGTGCGGAACGTCGCAGAGGGGAGGCCCGACGGGCTGATACGGCCGGGCGTGCCGTGGGGGTCGTCGTGGAGTGCGCGGGCGTTCGTCGACTGCTTCAACGAGGACAACCGGTACAGCGTGAGCGTGCACGCGGCGAACACGGGCTGCCCGACTCTCTACATCTTCGGGTCGGAGGAGTGCGACGCCGGCGGGGCGCAGGAGCTGCCGGTGTGCGGCGCGGCGCGGCGGCGGCTGGAAGCGGCCGGCTACGCGCACGTGCAGGTCAAGGTGGTGGACGGGGCCGCCCACGGGTACGCGGACCGCGAGGCGGAACTGTTCGAGACGATGATCACCTGGCTGAACAAGCTGTAGCCGACGGCGCCGAGGGACCCGGGCGTCGTTGACACGCCGTTGACGCGGTGTCCATACTGGATAGGTCCCACCATGACGCCCGAGCATCGTGGAACGCCCGACCCGCACGGAGAGGTGCTGGAGTGGACGAACAGGCGCGCCTGGAAAGCGCGTAGGGCTCACAAGGTCCTCGCGGGTTCGAATCCCGCCCTCTCCGCCAACGTTGCCTTGACGCCCGCGGAAGACGCGGGTTTGCCAATTCCTCATCGGGATTGCGCGCGGTTGCGTATGACACAATTGCTGCATTCTCCGGGAATTGTGGCTCCCCCGGTTGGCGCATGCCGTTGTATAGTGGACTTCATGGATGAGTTGAAATACTGGGTTGCCTTCTCCCGCATCCCGTCCATCGGCACGGTGCGGATGCGGTTGCTGGAGGCCGCATTTCCGAGCCTGCGGGACGCGTGGGAGGCTCCGGCTTCGGCGTTGAAGGCCGCAGGCTTCACCGCGAACGTGCTGCAGCAGGTGACCTCGCGCCGCTCGGCGATCGACCCGGACGCCGAGATGGAGCAGCTGGAGCGCGCGAGGATCCGCGCGGTCAACTGGCACGACGACGAATACCCCGCGGCGCTGAAGGAGATCTACGACCCGCCGCCGGTGCTGTTCCACAAGGGCGGATTCACTCCCGAGGACACGAGCGGGGTCGCCGTCGTGGGCACGCGGCGGGCCTCGGCGTACGGGCGAGAGGCGTGCGCGACGCTCGTGAGGGACCTCGCGGCGGCGGGCGTGACGATCATCAGCGGCCTGGCGCGGGGCATCGACGCCATCGCGCACACGACGGCGCTGGAGGCGGGCGGGCGCACGATCGCGGTGATGGGCACGGGCGTCGACGTCATCTACCCCGCGGACCACAAGCAGCTGGCGGGGCAAATCGCCGAGACGGGCGCGCTGGTGTCCGAGTACCCGCTCGGCGTGCGGCCGGACTCGCGGAACTTCCCGCGACGCAACCGGCTGCTGAGCGGGCTGTCGCTGGGGGTGCTCGTCGTGGAGGCGCCGATGGACAGCGGCGTGATGCACACGGTGCGGTTCGCGCTGGACCAGGGCCGGGACGTCTTCGCGGTGCCGGGGAGCATCTTCTCGCCGACGAGCCTCGGCTCGAACCGGCTGGTGCAGGACGGCGCCAAGCTGGTGACGGACGCGGAGGACATCCTGGAAGAGTTGAACGTCATGCGGTTGGACCAGCAGCAATCGCTGCCCGGCTTCGCGCCGCTGCCGCAGCCGGAGGGCATCGAGGCGGAGGTGCTGCAGCACATCGGCGCGGAGCCGATCCACATCGACGAGGTGCGGCGGCAATCGGCGCTGCCGGTGGCGAACGTGAGCAGCACACTTTCGTTGCTGGAAATCAAGGGGCTGGTCAAGCAGGTGGGCGCAATGCGTTATATTAGAGTAATGGAACCGGCCGCCCGGTACGGAGCTGGCCGCTAGAGGGTATATGGCAAAGGACCTGGTAATCGTAGAGTCGCCGACGAAGGCGCGGACCATCGAGCGCATCCTGGGGAACAAGCACACCGTGATGGCGTCGCTGGGCCATGTGCGCGACCTGCCGCTGCGGGGCCTCGGCGTCGACGTCGAGCGGAACTTCGAGCCGAGCTACGTGGTCGAGCGCGATGGCGGCGAGCGGCGCGGGGGCCGCGGGGGCCGCGCCCGGCAGAGCAAGGCGGAGCTTGTCGAGGAGATCGCGGCGGCGGCGGCCAAGGCGCCGACGGTGTACCTGGCGACGGACCCGGACCGGGAGGGAGAAGCGATCTCGTGGCACCTCATGGAGGCGCTGAGGGAACGCAAGGTGGTGCCGAAGAAGACGCAGCGCGTCGTTTTTCACGAGATCACCGAGTCCGCGGTGAGCGAGGCATTCAGCCACCCGCGTGACATCGACATGGACCTGGTGGACGCGCAGCAGGCGCGGCGGGTGCTCGACCGGCTGGTCGGGTACAAGCTCAGCCCGCTGGTGGGCAAGCACCTGATGTACCGGGGGCTGACGGCGGGGCGCGTGCAGTCGGCGGCGCTGCGCATCGTCGTGGACCGGGAGCTGGAGATCGAGGCCTTCGTGCCAGTGGAGAGCTGGACCATCGAGGCGGCGCTCAGCAAGGGGGGCGCGAAGGACGCCGCGGAGTTCGCGGCGAAGCTGCACTCGCGGCAGGGCGACCGCAAGGCGCTCACGATAGCCGACGAGGCGACGGCGACCGCGGTCCTCGCGGACCTGGAGGGCGCGACGTTCAGGGTGGCCGGCGTGCGGACGCGGCCGGTAAAGCAGCGGCCATCGGCGCCGTTCATCACGAGCACACTGCAGCAGGAGGCGTGGCGCAAGCTGCGATTCTCCTCGCGCAAGGCGATGTCGGTGGCGCAATCGCTCTACGAGGGGGTGAACCTCGGCAGCGAGGGCTCCGTGGGCCTGATCACCTACATGCGCACGGACTCGACGAACCTGGCGGCCTCGGCGCTGGAGGAGACGCGGGACTACATCAAGAAGGAGTACGGCGAGCGGTACGTGCCCTCGAAGCCGCGGGCGTACGCGAGCAAGGTGAAGGGGGCGCAGGAGGCGCACGAGGCGATCCGCCCGACGTCCGCGATGCGCACGCCGGACTCGCTCAAGCGCAACCTGTCCGCCGACCAGTACCGGCTCTACGACCTCATCTGGAAGCGAACCGTCGCGTGCCAGATGACGGACGCCGAGGTGGCGCGCACCACGGCGGACATCGACGCGGCGGCGGAGTCGAAGCCCGGCTACGTCATCCGAGCGACGGGCTCCGTGCTCACCTTCCCCGGCTTTCGCGCCCTGTACCTGGAGGGCCGAGACGAGGCGGCAGAGGACGACGAGTCGAAGATGCTGCCGCCGCTCGCAGCGGGCGATGCGCTCGCGTGCAAGTCGCTGACGCCGGCGCAGCACTTCACGGAGCCGCCGCCGCGGTACTCGGAGGCGACGCTGGTGCGGGCGCTGGAGGAGCGGGGCATCGGGCGGCCGAGCACCTACGCGACCATCGTCTCCACGATCCAGGAGCGCGACTACGTGAAGCGCGACCAGGGCCGGCTGGTCCCGACGCCCATCGGGCGCAGGGTGAACGACTTCCTGAACGAGCACTTCACCGAGGTGGTCGACCTGGACTTCACGGCGAAGCTGGAGGAGGAGCTGGACGAGGTGGCGCAGGGGGCCCGCGACTGGCGGGCGCTGCTGGGGGAGTTCTACGGGCCATTCTCGACGAGCCTCGAGACGACGGCGGGGGCCGCGCCGCGGTCGGGCATCTCCGCGGGCGAGGACTGCGACCTGTGCGGCAAGCCGATGATCCTGAAGAAGAACCGGTGGGGCCGGACGTTCATGTCCTGCAGCGGCTTCCCGGAGTGCCGGAACGCCAAGCCCGTGCCGTCGGAGGGCGCGGCGCCCGAGCCCTCGGAGCCGGAGATCACGGACGAGCTGTGCGAGAAGTGCGGCAGGCCCATGGCGCTGAAGAAGAACCGCTGGGGCTCCAACTTCCTGTCCTGCACCGGCTTTCCGCGGTGCAAAAACGCCAAGCCCATCCTGGTGAAGACGGGCGCCGCATGCCCCAAGTGCGGCGGCGACCTGATAGAGCGGCAGGCACGCCGGGGCACGCGGCGGTCCACTTTCTACGGCTGCTCAAACTACCCGTCGTGCAGCTTCTCGGTGAACCAGCAGCCGCTGTCCGAGCCGTGCCCGGAGTGCGAGGGTCTGCTGGTGCGGCGCGGGAAACAGGGCATCAAGTGCACCAACTGCGCCTACCAGAGCAAGTTCGAGCAGGAGCCGGAGGCGGCGACGGCGGAGGTCTAGCATGGAAGGGCACGCCCGACATCGCCCCGCCGGTCCAGCGACCGTGGTGGAGCGCGCGCGGCCCGAGTTCCCCGGCGACCCGGGCGAGGGCCACTGGGCGCGCCCCATCGTCGAGCGGCTGCGGGTACACCTGCAGGCGCAGCGGGGACTGACACCGCACACGGTGCGCAACTACGTGACCGACCTGCTCCCCTTCTGGCAGTTCCTGGACGACCGGGGCATCACGGAGCTCTCAACGCTGGACCGGCCGATGCTGCGCACGTACCTGCACTGGCTGCTGACGGACGCCCGGCCGATGAACGGCGGGCGCCACGAGCCGCCCGCGACGCGGCGCGGATCTCTGGGCTACGTGCAGAAGAGCGTGACGCGCAAGCTGAGCGCGCTGCGGACGCTGTTCGCGTGGCTGAAGCGGCAGGGGGACATCCCCAGCGACCCGACTGCGCTCCT
>CAZCPU010000009.1:23171-34252 GCA_964499855.1 uncultured Dehalococcoidia bacterium
GTCGACTCGTACCTGCGGCACGGGCGGCCCCACCTGCGGGCGTCGCGGGACGGCGGGGCGCTGTTCCTCAACAAGAGCGGGGGCCGGCTGACGGCGCGGAGCGTGCAGAAGCTCGTACGGAACTACGCGGTGCGCTCCGGCCTCGAGGCGCGCGTACACCCGCACACGCTGCGCCACTCCTTCGCGACGCACCTGCTGGACGGCGGGGCGGACCTGCGCGTGGTGCAGGAGCTGCTGGGGCACTCGAGCCCCACGACGACGGAGATCTACACGCACGTCACGCAGGCGGCGGCGCGGCGCACCTACGTGTCGGCCCACCCACGGGCGCGACGGGACGGGTAGCCGCTCGCGCCCAACGGTTGACGGCCCGCGCATGCGCTACCGTAGAATGTGCGCAGAGTGACAAGTCGAACAGACGCCGGGGCGCACACCCCGGGGTCCACCACCTCCAGGACTGGAGCACGATACGTAGGTGACACTACTCTCCACCGGCGAGCTTTCGCTGAATGACGTCTTTGTCTGCCTTGACCTCGAGACGACGGGCCTCGACCCCGAGATCGAGACCATCATCGAGGTTGGCGCGGTCAAGTTCCGCCGCGGCGACACGGTGGACACCCTCTCCGAGCTGGCGAACCCCAAGCGAAAGCTCACGCCGTTCATCCAACGGCTCACGGGGATCAAGCAGGACGAGGTGGACGCCGCGCAGCCCTTCTCCTCGATAGCCGACCGCGTGCGGGAGTTCGTGGGCGACGCGCCGGTAATTGGACATAACGTATCCTTCGACATCAACTTCCTCGCCAAGGCGGGCGTGCGCTTCAGCGGGCCGGTGTGGGACACGCGCGACCTTGCGTCCATGCTGCTGCCGGGCGGCAACTACGCGCTCAGCATGCTGGCGCGCTCGCTGGGGCTCAGGCCGTGGAACGCGCACAGGGCGCTGGACGACGCCGTGGCGACGCAGCAGGTGTTCGAGCGGCTCATCGACATCGCGCTGGACTACGACCCGGGCGTCGTGGCGGAGCTGGCGCGGCTGGCGCGCACGGCGAACTGGCCGCTGTGGCCGCTGCTGAACGCCG
This sequence comes from uncultured Dehalococcoidia bacterium, assembly GCA_964499855.1. Lineage (GTDB taxonomy): Bacteria > Chloroflexota > Dehalococcoidia > Lucifugimonadales > UBA1127 > UBA1127. The sequence goes on from CAZCPU010000009.1 coordinate 24,245, forward strand.
TGGGGTCGGAGCAGGCGGCGCGGGGGATAACGCGCACGACGGCGCTGGGCGGGGTCGACACCGTCGCGCTGGAGCGGCGCATCCGGCCGGCGCGGCGCACGGCGGCGCAGATGGCCGACCTGCTGAGCAACGACGGGCTTGCGGGCGAACCGTCGGCGATGGCAGCGGCGCTGGTCGGGCCCAACGGCGCGCTGGCGACGGTCGCGCCCAACTTCGAGCACCGGGTGGAGCAGGAGCAGATGCTGCGGGCGGTGGCGCAGGCCTTCGAGGAGGGCCACCACCTCGTCGTGGAGGCGGGCACGGGCGTCGGCAAAAGCATGGCGTACCTTCTGCCGGCGGCGGCCTTCGCGCTGCGCAACAACACGCGGGTGGTTGTCTCCACCAACACCATCAGCCTGCAGGAGCAGCTGGCGGGGAAGGACGTGGAGACGGCGGCGAAGACGCTGGAGGAGGCGGGCCTGAAGGGGGCGGCCGACCTGCGCTTCTCGACGCTGAAGGGCCGGGCGAACTACCTCTGCCTGCGGCGGTGGTCGCACATGCGGGCGTCGCAGACGCTGTCCGTGGACGAGGCGCGCTTCCTCGGCAAGCTGACGACGTGGCTGCAGGGCACGGCGACGGGCGACCGCGCCGACCTGCGCATGGCGCGGCCCGACAACAACGTCTGGGACCGGTTGAACGCCCAGGGGAGCTCGCTGTGCCCGGCCGGCGAGGGGGCGTGCTTCCTCCGGGCAGCCCGGGACCGCGCCGAGGCGGCGTCCATCCTGATAGTGAACCACTCGCTGCTGCTGGCGGACATCGCGAGGGGGGGAGGGCTGATCCCGGACTACGACTACCTGGTGGTAGACGAGGCGCAGCACCTGGAGGCCGAGGCCACGAGCCAGTTCAGCACCCGCGTGGCGCATGCGCAGGCGGCGGAGCTGCTTGACGAGCTGTCGAACCCCCGCGGGCTGGTGATGGAGACGGTGAACGCCTTCCGCATGACGCCCGGCGGGCAGTCGCAGCGGCAGGCGACGGCCGAAGCCGCCGAGGCTGTCGCGCAGGCGGCGGGACGGGCGCGGGACAGGCTCGACGAGTTCTTTCCGCGGCTCATCCGGTACGTGCAGGACCGGAACGAGGGCAACCAGGGCCAGCAGAACCCGCTGCGCGTCACGCCGGCCGTGCGGGCGCAGCCGGACTGGGCGGCGCTGGAGGTGGCGTGGGAGAACCCGAGCAGCGCGCTCGGCGACCTGCTGCGGACGCTCGGCTCCTTCCACGCGTCGCTGGAGGGGCTGGACGAGAACGACGTCACGGACTACGACACCATCCGCTCTGAGGTGGCGACGCGCGAGAGCTCGCTGAGCGAGCTGCGCGGCAACGCCGACCGGTTCATGTACGAGCGGGACGCCGAGAGCATCTTCTGGGTGGAGGGGTCGCAGCTCAACAACGTCGCGCTGTGCATCGCGCCGCTCCGGGTGGGCGAGACGCTGTGGGAGCAGCTCTTCGAGCGACGCCAGAGCGTCATCCTGACGAGCGCGACGCTGACGGTGGCGGAGAGCTTCGGGCCGCTGAGGGAGCGGCTGGGGCTGCGGGAGGCGCAGGAACTCCTGCTGGGGTCGCCGTTCAACTACCCGCAGTCGGCGCTGGTGTGCATCCCGAAGGACATGCCGGAACCGAACAGCCCCGGGTACGCGGCGACCATCGCGCGAACGGTGTCCGAGCTGGCGCGGGCCGCGGGCGGGCACACGATGGCGCTGTTCACGTCGCACGCGGCGCTGCGGGCGGCGGCGGAGATGGCGCGGAACGCGCTGGAGGGCGAGGACATCCGGGTGCTCGCGCAGGGCGTCGACGGGGCGCCGGCCACGCTGCTGGAGGAGTTCCTTGGCAACCCCAAGGCGCTGCTGCTGGGGACGGCCAGCTTCTGGGAGGGCGTCGACCTTGCCGGCGACGCGCTGACGGTGCTGGCGCTCACCAGGCTGCCCTTCGACGTCCCGACGGAGCCGGTCTTCGCCGCGCGGTCGGAGGAGTACGAGGACGCGTTCAAGGAGTACGCCGTACCGCAGGCTGTGCTGCGCTTCCGGCAGGGTTTCGGGCGGCTCATCCGGACGTCGAGCGACCGGGGCGTCGTTGCGGTGCTCGACCGGCGGCTGACGGCGCGCTCGTACGGGCAGATCTTCATGCGCTCGCTGCCGGAGTGCACGGTGGAGCAGCCGCAGCTGCGGGACATGCCGGAGATCGTGCGACGGTGGCTCTCGGCGGGCAAGGGCTAGGCCCCCGCCGTATACTGGTGGCGATGCCTACCTCACTCGCAACCACGCACGTCGCCGTCGACCAGCCCCTCGACCTTCCCCTCACGCTCGAGAGCGGCCAGGCGTTTCGCTGGCACAACGACGGTGGCGGGTGGAGCGGCTTCATCGAGGGGCGGCTGGTCACGCTGGCACGCGACGCGGACGGCATCCACGTCACCTTCGACCCGTCGACGGCGCCCGACGCCGCGCGGGCAGTCCGTGACTACTTCCGGCTCGACGACGACCTGCCGGCCATCTACGCGCAGCTCTGCGAGGACGAGCGGCTGTCGGCGGCCGTGAGACGGCACTGGGGGCTGCGCATCCTGCGGCAGGAGCCGTGGGAGTGCCTGATCGCCTTCATCTGCTCGCAGAACTCCAACATTCCGCGCATTGCGAAGATGCAGGAGACGCTGGCGAACACGCTGGGGGAGGAGGCGTCGCTCGGCGAGCTGACCCGCCGCGCCTTCCCAACGCCCGAGGCGCTGGCGTCGGCGGGGGAATCGCGCCTGCGCGAGCTCGGCCTGGGCTACCGGGCGAAGTACGTGGCGAGGACTGCGGAGGTCGTCGCGTCGGGCGGCCTCGACCTGCCGGCGCTGCGGGCCGCGTCGTACGAGGACGCGAAGGCCGCCCTCGTCGAGCTGCACGGCGTCGGCGAGAAGGTTGCCGACTGCGTGCTCCTCTTCGCGCTGGACCAGCTCGACGCCGCGCCGATCGACCGGTGGGTGCGGCGGGCGCTGGAGGACTGGTACCTCGACGGGCGGCGCCTCAGCTACCGCGACCTGTGGGCGTGGACGCGCGAGGCCTTCGGGCCGTACGCGGGGTACGCGCAGCAGTACCTCTTCTTCCGCCGCCGAGAGACGGCGCGCGGGAAGGAAGAGGAAGCCCAGTCCTGACCCCGGCGGGGGACTAGCCTTCCAGAACTCCGGCCAGCGACTTCACCGTCGCGCCGGGGTAGGTGACGCCGTCGATGACGACGATGGGGCGGCGGATGAGGCGCGGCTCGCCCGCCATGAGCTGGAGCTTCTCGTCGTCGGTGAGGGCGACGGGGTCGAGGCCGAGCTTCTTCACGGTGGGGCTCTTGGCGGAGAACATGGCCGTCGCCGAGGACTCGGCCGCCAGCGCGCGGAGCTCGTCCTCGGAGAGCCGGTCCGCGAAGAAGTCACGCTCGGTGACCTCCACGCCTGCGTGTGAGAGAGCCTCTCTCACCTTGCGGCAGGTGGTTCAGCGCTTCCAGGTGTAGACGTACGCTTCCTTGGCCATTGTGCAGTCCTTTCCGGGCAGGATTCAGGGCTCATTGTACCTACGCCGACAAGCGTCGGCGCACCATCGCCTCCTCGTCGCCGCGGGAGGTGACGGCGCCGTTGAGCCGCGCGGTCAGCAGCTCCCGCAGCAGGTCGCCGACGAGGGGCCCCTCCGGCACGCCGAGGGCGAGAAGGTCATCGCCGTTCAGGGCCGGCTGGACGTGGCGCAGGCGCTGGTGGTAATCGCGGAGGCGGCCGGCGGTCACGTCCTCCTCGGTGAGCACGGCCCACGCCAGCACGGCCTCGGCCGCCATCCCTCCCAGCGTCGAGTACACCCTGGCCGACGTGAGGCCCTCGTCCGAGAGCTCGTGGAGTCGCTCACGGACGGCCGTGGTGTCGTGGATGACGGCCGCCCACGGGGCGGGGGCGTTGATGCGCTCGACAAAGGCGGCCGCACCCTCCGCGGAGAGGTGGGAGGCCAGCAGCGCCAGGCAGCCCAGCGGCCCAGCGTCCTTCAGATCGCGCGCAGCCCTTGTCATGGCAGCGGTCCATGAAAGCCCGGGACTCACGGCGCCCAGCAGGCCGAAGTCCTCGGCGAGGGAGAGCGCCTGCTCGGGCGCAGGCTCGTGGAGGATGCGCTCGAGCTCGTGCCGGATGCGGTCGCCGCTGAGATTGTCGATCGCCGCGACGCTGCGGCGGAGCTCGGTCTCGGTCACCATGGACATGCGCAGGCCGAGCCGGGCCATGTAGCGCGCCGCGCGGAAGCAGCGCGTGGGGTCGTCCGCGAAGCTCTTCTCGTGGAGGACGGCGAGGACGCGGTGCTGCGCGTCCTCCACGCCGCCAACGAGGTCATGGACAGTGCCGAACCTGTTTGGGGCCAGATCGACGGCGACAGCGTTGACGGTGAAGTCGCGGCGCCACTGGTCGCCCTCGATGGTCGCAGGCCTGACGGACGGCAGGGCGCCGGGCGACTCGTAGGTCTCGCGGCGGGCGGTCGCGATGTCGACGACGAGCCCGTCCACGTCGAGCTTGACGGTGCCGAACTGGGAGGGCGTCGACACGCTGCCGCCTAGTGCGCCCGAGAGCACCGACGCGAACCTGGCGGCCGCGTCCATGGTGGGGACCGTCTCCTGCACCAGGAGGTCGGGGTCGCCCGGCCGGCGGTCGAGGAGCAGGTCGCGGACCATCCCGCCGACGAGGTAGACCTGGAAGCCGTGGCTATTCCCCTGGACACCGGAGGCGATGAGGAAGGCCATGAGGTGCCGGGGCAGCTGCTTGCTCATGAGGCGCGCCATGTCGACGGTGTTGCTCATTCCGGATTTCCTTTGCAGGCCGAGATTCGGGGGAGACCGTCAATATTTCAACATAGCAGGGAACGGCATTCAAGGTGCAAACGCACCTATTGCGCCCGTCTCAACGCCGGTTGAAAGACGCCGATGGTCAAGATGATCAGGAAACCGAGGGACGCCGTCATGCCGAGGGCCATCGGCGCGCCGTAGGCCTCGGCGAGGGCGCCGAGGAGGGCCATCCCGATCGGCATGCCGCCGATGCCGAGGGCGACCGCACCCATCGCGCGGCCGCGCATCTCGGGGCTCGCGTGGAGGACGGAGATGGTAGTCTGCATCGTCACGAAGCCGGAGACGCCGAGTCCCACGACGATCATGACGGGAATGGCGAGCTCAACCGTCGGCGCCTGGCTGAACACGGACACGGCGAAACCGAGGACCAGGCAGCCGCCGATGAAGAGGCGCCCCAGCCGCTTCAACCCCACCATGCTGGCAACGACCATCGTGCCGACGAGGGCGCCGAAGCCGTCCATGCCGCTGAGGATGCCCAGGAGCGCCGGGCCGACGCCGTAAACGTCACGGGCGAAGACGGGCGTGATCTGGAGATAGGGCGCAATGAAGAGGTTGATGGTCACGGTGACGAGGAAGACGTTACGCAACACCGGGTTTCGCAGCACGTATGCGAGCCCGGCCGCCAGGTCCCTTGCCACAGCGACCAGGGGGTTGCCCGCGGGGGGCGACTGCGGTCGACCGGCAGCGGGCTCCGGCACGCGCAGGAGCGCGACGAAGCCCACCAGGTAGCAGACCGACAGGAAGGCGTAGGCGGCCGTCGGGTCGGCGATGGCGAGGATGCCGCCGCCGATCCAACGCCCGACCATCTGCATGCCCGTGAGCGACGCGGCGTCGATGGCCATCGCGTTGACGACGAACCGGCCGGGCAGCAAGTCGCGGATGAAGGCCCGGCGCACGGGGAAGTCGATGGCCCACGCGGAGCCGGTGAGCATGGCGGCGGTGTAGACCAGCCACACCTGCTCCCGGCCGGCAAGCAGCACGAGGGTGAAGCCGACCGTGGCCGCGATGTTGACGGTCTGGGCGAGGACCAGCATCCGCTTCTTGGAGAGCCGGTCGCCGAGGGAGCCGGCGATGGGGCCGAGCACGCCGAGCGGGATGAGCCGGAAGGTGCCGACCAGCGCGACGAGCAGCGGCGAGTCGGTCAGCTCGAGCACCAGCCATCCCAGGACGATGAGGTCCATCCAGAAGGCGAGGTGCCACAGGTGGCCGGCCATCCAGAGGGTGCGCCAGTCGCGGTTGACGACCGAGCGGAACGTTGGGACGCGGGCTAGAGGGCGCAGCATGACATACGGCGTGAGCGTTGGGCAGCCAGATTGGGGGGGTGGGCGGTCATTGTTGCTGTTGCCGCTTGTCCTGTTCCATGGCCTCGCTGCGCTCGCGGTTGTGGGTGGCGGGGGTCGTCACGGCGAGGCCGGCGTCGACGGAGAGGGTGACGCCGGTGACCCAGCGCGCCTCGTCGCTCGCGAGGTAGAGGTTGGCGTAGCCGATGTCCCACGCGGTGCCCTCGGTGCCCAACGGCGCGGTCGTCACGCGCAGATCCCGGAGCGAGTCTGTCATGCGCATCTCCATGCGCGGCGTGTAGACCTGGCCCGGCGCGATGGCGTTGACGCGGATGAGGTCGCGGCCATGGTCGGAGGCCATGGTCTGCGTGATGCCGACGACGGCGGTCTTGGACACGGAGTAGGCGAGCGGGGAGTGCGCCCGCAGCCCGGCGATGGACGAGAGGTTGGTGATGGCGCCGCCGCCGCCTCTGATCATGTGCGGGATGGCCGCGCGGCTGGCCAGGACGATGCTCTTGACGTTGACGTCCATCACCTGGTCCCACTCATCGATGTCCAGCGAGAGCACGTCGCCGCGGGAGGAGATGCCGACGTTGTTCACGAGGATGTCGAGCCGCCCGTAGAGGTCGACGGCCTTCTGGCACATGGCGAAGCAGTCGTCCGAGCTGGTGACGTCGGCGACGAAAGCCTCCGCGTCGCCGCCCTCCTCGCGGATCATGCGCACGGTGTCCTGCGCGGCTTCCTCGATGATGTCCACCACGAGCACCTTCGCGCCCTCGCGGGCGAACAGGACGCTGGTGGCCTTGCCGTTGCCGATGCCCTCGGCGATGCTGCCGCCGCCCGTGACGACGGCGACCTTCCCTTCCAAGCGTGGTCGTCTCTCCGGCATGGTTCCCTCCTTGAGGGAGAGTATACCTGATGCGCTCCCACTTTCGTCCGGTAAGGGCTCGATGAGGCCGCCATTCACATGAGCTCGGCAGTCAAGAAGAGTCGCGTCCTGCGGTGCTTTCCACGAGGATGGCGCCGTCCATCCCCGCGAACCGGCGGTCAAACGTATAGAGCGGCGTTGCGCCGGCCCGATGTGCCGCCGCGAGGACCATCAAGTCCGCGAAGCCTACTCCTCCCCGGCGGTAACGGCCGGCCGCGCCGGCCACATCGTCCGCGGCCTCCACCACTATGCTGTCGGTGGCAATCAACTCGACAAGCACGTCTGCAATCTGAGCGCGTGAGAACTTGTAGGCCCGTTCCAGCACCCAGACCATCTCAATGGCGACTTCACGGCAAATGAAACCCGCGCGTTCCGGGGTCAACCCCTCCAGCAACGCTCGCGCCGCAGACGCCTGCGCAGCGTCATCGTTGACGAGATAGCGGACCAACACGTTGGTGTCGACCGCGATCACGAGCCGGTCGCCCCATCGGTGATCGCACGTTCCATGGCTTCCAACGTCACAGGCTCACCGGTGTGCCGCAGGGCGCCGAACAGCCGGGTGATGGGGCGCACAGGAACAATCCTGACCTCGCCGTCCTCGATGAAGTAGCGCACGCGATCGCCAGTCCGAACGGAAAGGGCCTCCCGCACGGCCTTGGGCAATGTGGTCTGTCCTCTTGAGGTGATCCCGGATTCTATCACGCGCTTTCCTCTTTGTGCATTACTATGAAGTATTTTGCATTATATAGGGAAGTATAACAATGCGCGCGCCAGAGGTACAGTTCATTCCCGGTCAATTTCCGCAGCTGGAGCATAGGGCGTCTCAAGATGCCCATTCCCGGCAGAGCGGTCGGCGGCCCATGAGCGGGCCGGGGCCGGTTTCCGCGCCGTACTGGCGCACCTGCGCCGCAACGAGGACTGGCGCCGCGTTGCGGAATGGGAGCGCCGAGGGTCGCTGCGTCGAACAGCCGTAGCCATTTCCAATTTCCCAGGCGGACAGAGGGGAGGAGGGGTTGTTCGCCGCGAGGAAAATCGAGAGGACAGGCGCGGGAAGCGCCCGCTACACGAAGATGCACGCCTCGAGGTAGTAGGGGTACCGGTGCGCTTGCACGATGCGCTCCGGGTCGGCGACCGCGCGGAAGGTTGCGTCCGCGGCGATGACGCTGTCGAGCGCGTCGCCCTGGGAGTCGTCCAGCACTCGCTGGCGGACGTGGCCGTCGCCGAAGGTGACGCGACCGGCGTCCTTCAGCGCGAGCAGGATGCTCTCGCGCGCCTCGACGCTTCCGCGGGCGTCCTTGTAGGAGCCGTACAGCCCGGACGCCTTGAGAGTGCTGGCGGGGCACACCTCCATGACCCACGGGGCGTCGTCCTCGGAGTAGTGCAGGGGCGGGACGTTGACGAGGTTGTCAGCCACCAGCGGCCGAAGCACATCGCGTATGCCGTAGTAGGTCTGCCGGAAGATGCGGAGGTTGTAGGAGCTGAAAGGGGCCTTGGCCTCGATATCCGTCCTTCGCTTCAACTCCTTACGCCCCGCCGTCTCGACTGCCGTGGCTAGGCACCACGCGCGGAACTCGTCCGCCGAGTCGAAGTGCGAGGGGAACTCGGCCAGGAACTCGGACCACGACTCGGCGGCGATCAATTCCCTGGGCAGGCTGAAGGGGAAGTCGCAGCCGAAGGCGGCGCTCTCCGAGCCGGCGATGAACCGGCGGAGTGCCGCGAGGGTCTCGTCGCGGTCGGCGGAGCATCCGAGGAACTCGGTCGCGGGTGCGCAGGCCTCCACCACGATGCCCCGGCGGTAGGGCACGGCCTGGGCAAGCCAGATCTTACTGCCAGCTTGCTTCGCGCCGCTGAAATCGACGCCGTAGACGCGGTCCTGCATCACGAGCGCCCCGGGTTGCGGAGGAGCACACGCTGGTCGCCCTGGCGACGGGTGACGTGCAGCTGGTCGAGGTGCTCCAGCAGCGGCAGCGCGTACTTTCGCGAGGTGCCGAACGTGTCGCGGACGTCGGCGACGGTGATGGAGCCGTGCTCCCGCAGGTGGGCCATGATGCGGTCGACCATCTCCCGGTACGCGGCGGCCGCGTAGACGAGGGAGTCGCTGACGCGCACAACGGAGCCGCGCTCCGCGAGGACGCCGACGAGGGCCGCGTCGATGGCGACCTCCGTGGGGGGCGCGTAGGGCTCGCGCTCCAGCGCGGCGACGTAGCGCGCGGCCGCGGCCTCCTGCGCGTCGGACAGCACGACGCGGTGACCGGGCGCGCGGACGGCCGCGCCCGTCTCCTCGAGCACGCCCTCGGCGGCCAGCCGCTGCAACACGAGCGCAAAGACGGCCTGAGCGAGCTTCAGCCGGTTGCGCAGCTCCTCTCGCGGCAGGCCCGTCCGCAGCGGGTTAGCGGCGTGGTAGGCCTGCACGGCGGCGTCGGCCTGCCCGCGAACGCTCGCCCAGCCGGGCGTCGTCATCAGGACGGCCGCGGCGTCCGAGGGGGCGCCGCCCAGCACGACCGCCTCGCCCTGCTCTGCGAGCTCGGCGACGAGGGTCGCGGTATCGGCGGCGGCGAGGTTGGCGGCGCGCGCCAGGGCGGCGAGGCCGCAGGGCTCCGCGGTCTCCAGCGCCTTCAGCACGAGGTCCTCGGGCGAGCCCTCGGCCATGACCTCCAGCTTCTCCAGCACGCCGAGCTGGAATCGGCGGTGGCGCGCCGGGTGGGGGTCGACGACGCGGCCGCCGCCGAGCGTCCACTGGGACGATCGCACCACGAAGTAGTCGCCTTTCACCAGCGCCATCGGCTCCGTCAGATGTACCTGTGCCCACCCCTCCTGCCCGGGGCGCAGCTCTGACACGTCCAACAGGCGCACGCGGGAAAAGCTCTCGCTGGAGCCGGCGTGGAAGGTGACGCCGAGGTTGTGGCGGATGGGCATGGGGGCGCCGGGCACCATGCG
>CAZCPU010000010.1:0-20972 GCA_964499855.1 uncultured Dehalococcoidia bacterium
AAGCTCTCACCTCTCCCTTTAACCTTCCGGCACTGGGCAGGCGTCAGTCTCTATACGTAGGGTTTCCCCTTAGCAGAGACCTAGGTTTTTGGTAAACAGTCGCCAGAGATGCTGCGCTGCGGCCCACCAACGCTTCGAGAGCGAGTCTCTACACGCCAGCGGGCGCCCCTTATCCCAAAGTTACGGGGCTCTTTTGCCGAGTTCCTTAGCGGAGGTTCGCTCGGACGCCTTGGGGTGCTTACCCCAGCCCACCTGTGGCGGTTTGCGGTACGGGCGCCCAGACGTCTCCTTACGAGGCTTTTCTTGGAGGCCTGGCGTCAGAGGAATCTGCCTGGCCGTAGCCAGACATTTGGGCTCCGCCTCCGTCTCGCGCCGGGGATTTGCCTCCGGCGGTCATAGACCTACACGGGCCCACGCCCCATGTCCGATGGGGGCGCTCCCCCTAGCCTTCCCCGTCCCCCCGTAGATCAACGAGGTCTGGGCGGTGCTGGAATGTTGACCAGCTGTCCATCGCCTACGCCTTGCGGCTTTGGCTTAGGTCCCGACTTACCCTACGCCGTCTGACGTTCCGTAGGAAACCTTGGGCTTTCGGCGCCCTGGGTTTTCACCAGGGTTGGCGCTACTCATTCCGGGATTCTCACTCCCCGTCGCTCCACCCAGACTTGCCGTCTGAACTTCAGCGCTGACGGGGACGCTCCCCTACCACTCGGTCAAATGACCGAGTCCGCGGCTTCGGCGGCGGACTTAGCCCCGTGACATTGTCGGCGCAGAACCCCTCGACCGGTGAGCTATTACGCACTCTTTGAAGGATGGCTGCTTCTAAGCCAACCTCCCGGCTGTCTGGGGAACTCCACATCCTTGCACACTTAGTCCGCACTTAGGGGCCTTAGCCGGCGGTCTGGGCTGTTGCCCTCTCGACGATGGAGCTTATCCTTCACCGTCTCACTCCTGCGCACGGTCTACCGGCATTGGGGGTTTGGTTGGGGTCGGTAAGCTCGCGCCCCCTAACCCATCCAGAGCCCTACCTCCGGCAGCCTCATCGCAGGGCTGCCCCTAAAGGCATTTCGGGGAGAACCAGCTATCTCCGAGCTCGATTGGCATTTCACCGCTACCCTCAGCTCATCCCAGATCTTTGCCCCGATCACGGGTTCGGGCTTCCAGTCCAGGTTAGTGGACCTTCACCCTGGCCAAGGGTAGGTCGCTCGGTTTCGGGTCTCTTAAAAGCGACTCTACGCCCTATTCAGACTCGGTTTCCCTACGGCTCCGAGATTGCGTTCTCTTAACCTTGCCGCTCCTAAGAACTCCCCGGATCATTCTTCAATAAGCACGCCATCACCCTTCCTAAGAAGGGCTCTGACTGTCTGTAGGCTCACGGTTTCAGGTCTTTTTACCCCCCTTCCGGGGTGCTTTTCACCTTTCCCTCACGGTACTGGTTCACTATCGGTCGCCTGGAGTATTTCGCCTTGGAGGGTGGTCCCCCCAGCTTCCCACGGGATTCCTCGTGCCCCGTGGTACTCGGGGACACTCCGGGCCGGGGTCCAGCCTTCACCTACCGGGCTATCACCGTCTCTGGCAGCCCATTCCAGGGTCTTTCGGCTGACCGAACCCCTGCGCCCTGGGAAATCTGAGACCTTCCCTGGAGCGCCCCACAACCCCGCACAGACATAGGCTCTCAGACCGTTAGGTCCATGCGGTTTGGGCAAAACCCCGTTCGCTCGCCGCTACTTGGGGTATCGCTGTTGCTTCCTTTTCCTCAGGGTACTGAGATGTTTCAGTTCCCCCGGTTCCCCTCTCTGGGCCCAATCCCCAGAGATGACAGGGCTTAAACACCCTGCCGGGTTTCCCCATTCGGGCATCCCGGGCTTAGCGTGCTTGACCACTCACCCGGGCATATCGTCGTCTGGCCACGCCCTTCATCGGCTCCAAGCGCCTAGGCATCCTCCGTGAGCCCTTCGCACCTTCCCCACTACAAGGCTCGATGCTGCTCCCTAAATTGCTTTAATGCTTGCTCTTCAGTTGGTAACGTGCATTCTTCCAAGGTTTGGGGGGAGAGACAAAAAAACGGCGTTCGGGGGAGCTTCCCCCCGGCCGCCGCCTGAGGATCCCTCCACGGGTCGCGTACTATGCGCTGCCCTGCATTCCCTATCCTTGAGAAGAGTAGAACCACTATAGCGCAGTCGATTTCAAGGCGTCAAGGGCTGTTTCGCACGGATTTCGACGCGTCAACCCCGCCGGTACACTTCCACCGCCGCTCCGCTGAGCACCGCGCCGGGAATGGGCGGCGAGGGCTTGGTCACCCGGACCCGCACGCCCCGCACCGGCTGCTCCTTCAGGACCCGTCCGGCGACGGCCTCAGCGACGGCCTCGATGAGACGGCGCGGCGCGCCCTCCACGACGTCGCGGGCGGCGGCGAACACCGCTGCGTAGTTCACCGCCTGGGTGATGTCGTCCCGCTGCCCAGTACTGCGCGTATCAGCCTCCAACTCGATGTCCACGATGAAGCGCTGGCCAAGCCGCTGCTCCTCGTCCGTGACCCCGTGGTGGCCGTAGAAAACCATGCCGGTCAGGATGATCTTGTCGTCCGCCATTGCGCGCCTCCTTCGCAGGTTCCCATCGAGGGCTTGGCCGGTCTCCCTGGCCGCCGCCCGTGGCTCACACAGTCTCCAGCAGCACAAAGAACTCGCGGTTGCCGTCCGTCCCCGTGATGGGCGAAGGCGTCATGCCGCGCAGCCGGTGCCCTTTCCCGATGGCCCATTGCACGACGCTCCCGACGACCGCCGCATGCGTCCTCGGGTCACGGACGATACCGCCGCGGCCGACCGCCGCGCGGTCCGCCTCGAACTGCGGCTTCACCAGCACGAGCATCAGCCCGCCGGGCCGCAGGTGCGCCGCGATCTGCGGCAACACCAACCGCAGCGAGATGAAGGAGACGTCGGCGACGGCCATGTCGACCTGTTCCGGCAGCGGGAAGGGGTTGCGCGCGTTGACGCCCTCCTGCGCGGTGACCCGCGGGTCCATCCTCAGCTTGTGCGCCAGCTGGCCGCGCCCGACGTCGATGGCGTAGACGCGGGCGGCGCCTCGCTGGAGCAGGCAGTCGGTGAACCCGCCCGTCGACGCGCCCACGTCCAGGACGACGGCCCTTGCCGGGTCGACACCCAGGGCATCCAGCGCGCCGGCCATCTTGTCGCCGCCGCGGCCGACGTACTGCAGCGGCGTCCGAACGTCGACGCTCGCCTCGGCGGCGATGGACGTGCCCGGCTTGGTGACGGGTTGCCCGTCGACGGTGACGCTGCCCGCCATCAGCAGCGCCTGCGCCTTCTCCCGCGTCGGCGCGAGCCCCCGCTCCACCATCAGCACGTCGATGCGCCTGCGCTTCGTCGTCATATTCCGCTTGCCGCCTAGAACGAGGCATTTGGCCCGCGCCCCGCGCCGTTGACGATGCCCCGCTACTCTTTCTATGATGCGGCACATGCCGCTGCATGGGAAAGGGGGGACTGTGCTCCTTGGCAGTCTGCTGCGGGCCATGCGGCCCCGGCAGTGGGCCAAGAACGGCATCATCTACTTCGCCTTTGTTTTCTCCATCAACCAGCGGTGGGAGTTTGCCCAGCTTCGTGAGGGCCTCGAGCTCTTCGCCATCGCCACCGCCGCCTTTCTCCTGTGGTGCCTGGTCTCCAGCGCGACCTACCTCGTCAACGACCTGCTCGACGCCCCCCAGGACCGTCTCCACCCGCACAAGCGCCACCGCCCCATCGCCTCGGGCCTCCTTTCCGCGCGGGCGGGATCCATCGCGGCGGCGGTCATGTTCGCCGTCGGGCTCGCGCTGTCGTTCGTGCTGCAGCCGTGGTTCGGCGTTTCGGCGCTGGCGTACATCGCGCTGACCCTGTCCTACTCGGCGCTTCTGAAGCGGCTGCCCGTGGTCGACGTCCTCGCGCTGAGCAGCGTCTACGTGCTGCGGGCCGTGGCGGGGGCTGTCGTCATAGACGTGCCCATCTCGCCGTGGCTGTATGCGGTAACGGGGCTCGGCGCGATGATGATCGTGCTGGGCAAGCGCAGGGGGGAGCTGGTGACGGCGGAGAAGGGCGGCGCGGAGCAGCAGCGGGCGGTCCTCGGCGCCTACAGTCAGCGGCTGCTGGACGGCCTCATCGGCGCCAGCGCCCTGGGGGTGCTCGCCGCCTACGTCATCTACACGCTGACGGCGTCGGGGCTGCCGGGCAACATGGCGATGACGCTGACGGTGCCGATCGCCGCCTTCGGGCTCTACCGGTACCTGCGCCTCCTCTACCGCGACGGGAAAGCGGGCGAGACGCCGGAGGAGATGTTCCTCCGCGACCGGCCGCTGCAGGTCGCAGCCGTGCTCGGGCTGGCGATGGTGCTGACGGTGCTCTCGCTGGGCAGGTAGAGCTCCATCCGTGCGCGGCGGATGGTGACGCCACGTACAATGGGTGCTATACTCTCTCCGCAAGTTGCAAATGAGTGACGCCTCTCTCGCGCCCGTCGGGGTCGGTGGCAGGCGGTCAGGTGCGGTGAAACAATGCCTAAGCGGACGCTCCAACCCAAGACCCGTTATCGCAAGAACACCCACGGCTTCAGGGTGCGCATGCGCTCCCGAGAGGGACGGCTGGTGCTGAAGCGCCGACGGCTCAAGGGCCGCGTACGGCTGGCGGGGTAGGCCCCGGTCTCCCTTCGGACGCACCATGCGTCACGACGACCATGCTGCCGCGGCAACACCGCCTCACGAAGAAGGCCAGCTTTGACGCCGTGTTTGCGAACGGGCGCAGGTGGGCCGGGAAGCACGTAACCATCAGAACACTCTCCAATGGCACGGACGCGTATCGTTGTGGGTTCTCCGCCAGCAAGGCGGTCGGCAACGCGGTGGTGCGCAATCGAGTGAAGCGGAGGCTCCGGGAGATCGTTCGAGGGGCCAACGTCACGCCCGGCAACGACGTGGTCGTGGTGGCGCGGACCTCGGCCGCCGGGGCCCCGTTCGCAGGGCTCCGCGCCGACGTGATTGGACTGTTGCGGCGCGCCAGAGTAACCGGCGCGCCGGATGAACAAGGAGAGGTCAGGTGAAGGGGTTGTCCCTCGCGCTGGTCCGGTTCTACCAGAGACTCGTTTCACCCGTGTTGGGCGCCCGGTGCCGCTACCTGCCGACCTGCTCCGAGTACGCCATCGAGGCCATCGAGCTGCACGGGACGGTCCGCGGCGGCTGGCTTGCGCTCCGACGTCTCGCCCGCTGCACCCCGTGGGGCGGCTGCGGCTACGACCCGGTCCCACCCGCCCTCGAAGCGCCGCAAGAACCAGGCATCGAGACACGATGATTACGTGGGCTGCCAGAGTGCGCCCGGAAGAGGACATCCGTCAGTGACACCCGGACGTTGGTGGGTCCCGGCCCTGTTCGCCGCGCTGCTCGTTATGCTCGGCGGGTGCGGCATCGACAGGTTTGACGCCAAGGGCTGGGCAGGGCTGGCCGTCGACGGCGACGCCCTGTACGTAACCTCCGGCGATGGCCGCGTCTTCGCCCTGAACGTCACCGGGGACGAAGAGGGCACCGCGGGCCGTCCGGCCCTGCTATACAATCCCTACCCTCCGACCAATGAGGACGGCCTCGGCCCCGTCTACAGCACGCCGGTGCTCGGCGCGTACGCCGGAGAGTCCGGTTCGGGGCAGGAGAGCATCTTCCTCGTCACCTATGAGGACCCCGAGGAGGACAACGACATCGGCGCCAACGTCTTTGCGCTGAACGCGGAGACCGGCATCCAGAGCTGGTCGACCACCCTCCCCGGCCGCATCGTCGGCACGCCCGCGCTGGCCGGCAACTCGCTCGTCGTCGGCACCGACGACGGCAGTCTCCACGCCATCGCGCTGCCGGAGGACCCGGCGTCGCTCCCTGGCAGGACGTGGGCGCCGTTCCAGGCCGATGACAGGATCTGGTCGCGCGCCACAGAGGCCGACGGCACCCTTTACTTCGGCACCCTTGGCCACTCCGTCTACGCGGTCAACCTGGCCGACGGCGCGGAGCGGTGGAGCGTGGCGCTGGAAGGAGCGGTCGTCGGCAGCCCGTTGGTGCTGGACGGCACCGTCTACGTCGGCGCGCTGAACCGCACCCTGTACGCGCTCAGCGCAGAGAACGGCGAGGAACGTTGGCGCTTCGAGGGCGACGGCTGGTTCTGGGCATCGCCCGTGCACGATGACGGCGTCATCTACGCCGCGACGCTCGCGGGGAGCCTGTACGCCTTTGACGCCTCGGGCAACCAGATCTGGGCGTTCCCGGCGGAGGCGAGCGGGCCCATCGTCGCGGCCCCCGAGGTGCTGGAGCGCTCGATCGTCGTCGCGACGACGGAGAAGATCGCACACCAGTTCAGCCGCATCGACGGCCTCGAGGAGTGGTCGATCGGCGTCGGCGAGCAGGTGCGCGCCGGCATGGCAAGCCAGGGCGATGTGGTCTACCTGATCGATTCGGACGGCGTCGTGCACGCCCTCCACACGGGCCAGCGCCGAGAGCTCTGGACGTATCCGACAGACAACTAGAAGGACACGCTGTGGAACTGATTGGCGACCTGTTCCGGGAGATCTTGATGCGGCCCATGGCGAACAGCCTGGTGCTGCTCTACCTGGGTCTCTTCAACAACTTCGGCCTGAGCATCATCGTCTTCACGGTGCTGATCCGCATCGCGACGATGCAGCTCACCCTGAAGCAGATCAAGTCCACGCGCGCCATGTCCACGCTGCAGCCCAAGATGAAGGAACTGCAGGCACGCTACAAGAACGACCGGCAGAAGCTCTCGCAGGAGACCTTCAAGCTCTACCGCGAGCACGGGGTGAACCCCATTGGCTGCCTCGGGCCGCTGGTCATCCAGTTCCCAATCTGGATCGGCCTCTACTGGGCGCTCATTCGCGTGCTGCCCTCGAGCCCCGAGAACCTGGCCGACCTCTCGCAGCTCCTGTACGGCTGGCTGCCCGTCGTGCACAAGGCGATCCCGGTCGACAGCACCTTCCTCTGGCTGGACCTCGCGGTGCCGGACACGCTGCCCGTCATGCCGCTGCTGGTGGGCGCGTCCATGTGGGTCCAGCAGAAGATGATGACCTACCCCAGCCAGGACCCGAAGCAGGCGCAGACGCAGCAGATGATGCTGTGGATGATGCCCCTGCTCTTCGTCTTCCTGACCTTCAGTTTCCCGAGCGGACTGGCGCTCTACTGGCTTGCGACCAACGTCATGGGCGTCGCCATTCAGTACGTAACCACGGGTTGGGGCGGCCTCCGGCCGTCGCAGCTGCAGCCAAGGGACGCCGGTACGCCGGCCATGGCTGCGGCGGGCGCGGACGGCAGTCCCCAATCGACAGAGGAGCTCTCGAGTGATGGAGAAGGTAGAAGCGAACGGCAAGACAGTCGAAGAGGCAATCGAGCTGGCTCTAAAGCAACTCGACGCAAGGCGCGAAGAGGCCGAAATCGAGGTCCTCAGTCACGGTAAGGCCGGCATCTTCGGCTTCGGATCGGAGCCGGCGAGGGTCCGCGCGACGCTACTCGAGGCCGGCGGGCTCGTGCAGTCCGCCAAGGCGATTGTGGACGACCTGCTGCGCGCCATGGGCGTCTCCGCCGTGTCCATGATCTCCAAGCCGCCCGCCGACTCGCCGGACACGCAGCTCATCGAAATCACCGGCGAGGACTCCGGCCTCCTCATCGGGCGCAGGGGCGAGACGCTGCGCGTCATGCAGTTCATGATGAACCTGCTGCTCAGCCGCAACCCGGACCAGCCCGAGGGCCGCGTCATGTTGGACGTCGAGCAGTACCGCCACCGGCGCACGCAGGTGCTCAAGGGCCTCGCGCTGCGCGTGGCCGACCGCGTCGCAGGCTCCGGCCGCGCCTTCACGCTCGAGCCGATGTCGGCCGCCGAGCGCCGGGCCATCCACGTCGCCCTCACGGACCACCCCCGCGTCGTCACGCAGAGCGTCGGCGAGGGCGAGGACCGCAAGGTCATGGTCATGCCGCGGACGGGCGACGCCCTGCCTCGCGTGCGCCCCACCCGCAGCCGCCGGCGCCCGCCGGGGCAGCCGAGGCCGTCCGTCGACTGACCCGGCCGTAGCGCCGATGGCGTCGGAAGCCCTATAATTGAATGGTTGTGCCAACATCGGGGAGTAGCGCAGCTCGGTAGCGCGCTTCGTTCGGGACGAAGAGGTCCCGGGTTCAAATCCCGGCTCCCCGACCATCAGACGCTTCAGGGGGTGGACTGTCACGGTTCACCCCTTTTGCTATAGTTGCGGGAGCCCGTTGCGGAGGAGGTTCGCGTGACCACGGAGTTCACGGAGGGCGCAGTCCACCCAATGGTGGCGGCAGCGCTCACGATGCTCGGCATCACCTACGAGACTGTGCCCTGCGACCCCAACTTCGCCGACACGGCGGAGTTCTGCCAGAAGTACGGCTACCCGATGGAGACGAGCGCCAACACCATCATCGTCGCGTCCACCCGGGGGGCGAAAGTCCACTGCGCGTGCCTGGTGCAGGCGTCGAGGCGGCTCGACGTGAACCACACTGTGAAGCGGCTCATGGGTGTGTCCAAGGCGTCGTTCGCGACGGCGGCGGAGACGAAGGACCTGACGGGGATGGAGATTGGCGGCGTGACCGTCTTCGGGCTGCCGAAGGACATCCCGCTGTACATCGACGCGGCGATGATGGACCAGCCCTACCTTATCGTCGGCGCGGGCTCGCGGACGGCGAAGGTGAGCATCGCCCCGTCGGAGCTCGCCAAGATACCCAACTGCACCGTCATCGAGGGGCTCTCGATCACGTAGGAAAGGGCGCACCGCCTCAGAGGAAGCAGGCGCGCTGGGATTAACGCCATGCCGAAGGTCTTCTACGGCTGGTACATGGTCGGCGTCGCCCTCGTGAGCGGCGCCTTCCAGACCGGCGTCGGCATCTGGGGCGTCAGCGTCTTCGTCATCCCAATGGAGGAGGACCTCGGCTGGTCCAGGGCCGCCTTCTTCCTCGCTCTCACCATCCGCACGGCGACCACGGGCCTGCTGTCGCCAGTCGTCGGCCCGTGGCTGGACACCAGGAACGGCCCCCGCAGGCTCATGTTCTTCGGCGCCGTCGTGCTCGCGTGTTCCCTCATGGCTCTCAGGTGGGTCGACAACATCTGGCAGTTCTATCTCCTCTTCGGCGTGCTCGGCGCGATGGGCGCAGTCGGCGCGGGCGGCATCATCACGCAGACCATCCTGCCCAAGTGGTTCATCCTCCGCCGCGGCCGGGCGATGGGCATTGCATCCATGGGCGGCGCGATGGGGCCCCTCTTTTTTCCCATCACCATCTTCGGCCTGATCTCCGTGGTCGGCTGGCGCGATGCCTGGTTCGCGCTAGGCGTCATCGCTCTCGTGCTGCTGCTGCCCCTCTCCTTCCTGCTCCGCACGAGGCCAGAGGATATAGGCGCGCGCCCTGACGGCGATCTCGGCGATGCCGCTGACGCCCCTTCGCCGTTGGAGGGCGAGCGCCCGCGACCGGCGCGCGCCGGCGAGGTCAGCCTGACAGGACGGCAGGCGCTCAGGTCGCCCGCCTTCTGGCTCATCATCCTGGCATTCGGATTGGGCGGGCTGGGGCTGCAGGGGTTCCAGGCAAACTGGATCCCGTACCTGGAGGGCGAGGGGTTTGCCACCGCGATGGCGACCGTCGCCATCACGGTCTACGGTCTCTTCTCCGTCAGCGCGCGCATGCTCTGGGGCCTCCTCGCGGACCGTTACCAGGTGCGCAGCCTCATCGTCGTGCAGTCGCTGCTCACGGCCGCGAGTGTATTGCTGCTCATCTACGTCGTCGGCCCCGCGATGCTCTTCATCTTCGTCGTCATATTCGGGCTGACCATGGGCGGCTCATTTCTCCTGCGGCCCCTCATCGTCGCCAACTACTTCGGCCGCGAGCATATCGGGGCCATCACCGGCTACATGCGGCCCTTCCAGGGGCTCACGGCGGCAGTCGGCCCTCCCTTTGTGGCGCTTGCCTATGACGCCCTCGGCTCCTACTTCTGGAGCTTCGTCGTCGTGATGATCGGCTATGCGTCGACCGCGGCCGTCATCACCTTCGCACGGCCCCCACGGGAGCACATCGAGCGGCAGGCCGCGCCTTCGCAGCCCACCGGCGGTGCGCGCTGATGAGTTTCATTCCGAAGGTCTTCTACGGTTGGAACCTTGTGGGCGTAGCCCTGGTGAGCGCCGCGTTCAACGCCGGCGTCGCCATGTGGGGTCTCGGTGTCTTCGCGTCCTCGATGGAGGAGGAGCTCGGTTGGTCACGGTCGGCCCTTTTTCTGGGGCTGACCATACGCACGGGCATGACCGGCCTGTTCTCCCCCATCGTCGGTCCCTGGCGCGACACGAGAAGCGGCCCCCGCGCGCTCATGCTGGTCGGCGCGGTGATCCTGGGGTGCTCCCTGATGGCGCTGAAGTGGGTGGACAGCCTGTGGCAGTTCTACTTCTTCTTTGGCGTGGTGGGCGCCTTTGGCTCGCTCGGTGCGGGAGGCATGCTGACCCAGACCATCCTGCCCAAGTGGTTCATCCGCCGCCGAGGAATCGCCCTCGGCATCGCCTCAACCGGCGGCGCGATGGGGCCCCTCTTCTTCCCCATCTCCATCATCGCCCTCATCGCCCTCCTGGGTTGGCGCGATGCCTGGTTCGCGTTGGGGGCGATGGCAATCGTGGTGCTCGTGCCGCTCGCGTTGACGGTGCGGACCAACCCGGAGGACATCGGCCTGCTGCCGGACGGCGACACGGAGCCCGCCGCGCCCGTGCCCTCCGGGGCCGCGGGCTCGCGCCGGAGCCGCGCCAGCGAGGTCAGCCTCACGGGACGGCAGGCGCTCCGGGAGCCGTCATTCTGGCTCATCATCCTCGCCTTCGGCCTTGGCGGACTCGGCCAGCAGGGATTCCAATCGAACTGGGTGCCCTACCTCGAGGGCGTGGGCTTCGCGTCGAGCACGGCGGCGCTCGCCATCACCGTCTACGGCTTCTTCTCCGTCAGCGCCCGCCTCTGGTGGGGAATCCTCTCCGACCGCTACCAGGTCCGGTACCTCCTCGTCATCCAGTCCCTCATGACGGGCACGAGCGTGCTGCTGCTTATCTACGTCATGGGGCCGTTCATGCTCTTCTCCTTCGTCGTCATCTTCGGCGCGACGATGGGAGGCGGCTTCATGATGCGCCCGCTGATCGTCGCGAACTACTTCGGCCGCGGGCACATCGGGGCGATCACGGGCTACATGCGCCCCTTCCAGGGACTGACGACGGCCGTCGGTCCCGTGCTGGTTGCCCTCGTTTACGACACGCTCGGGTCGTACTTCTGGAGCTTCGTCGCGGTCATGGTGGGCTACGCGTTCACGGCGGCGGTGATCATCCTCGCAAAGCCGCCACGCGAGCAGATGGAGCGGCATCAGCAAGCGGCTCGCGTCGAGTAGCGGTCAGCCGCCTCGGAGTCCGCCACACCCCCGTCGGAACGTTTCTCAATGGGCCACGACGGCGGCGGACGGAGCCGCAGGGGAAGTGAACGCATTCCCTACTGCCAGCCGCCGATCAGCGTCCCGATGAGCACCGCGCCGACTATCGGATAGCCCGCGTTGATCAGGTAGTGCTTCAGCCCCTTGGACTCGAACATGTAGGACGTGCCGAAGGCCGTCGCCACGAGCCCCACGCTCATGATGGCTCCGAGCAACGCTCCCTCCGCCGCATTGGCGACGCCCGCGGCCTCGGCGACGATGGCTATCGCGATGGCGATAACAGCTGAGGCAATGACCGCAACGACGTATTGCTTGATCGGGCTACCCTGCTCCTTGATCATCTCCATGGTCAGATTGTTCTGTGCCATCCACGCCTTCCCCATGATCGGCCCGTACCACAGCGCGCCCAGCGCCATGTTGATCACGATTGCCACGACCACGGCGAAGTAGTTGAGGTCGCCAAACGCTATCTCCATGAGAGTCTCTCCCTCCGCGAGTTTGCCCGATCCGTCCGGCCGTTCGCGGCGGCGGGCGGCGGCGGGCCCATTCTAGCGGCGTTGACGTGCGCCAAGCAATCGTTGCGGCTCGCGGTCTACGCAGCGCTCGTTGTGGGCGACTCCGGCGTGGCAGGCGCCCGGAACCTCGGCGGTCGCGCGACCAGCATCAACCCCGCCGCGAGGAATGCGCCGAGGCCCATGGTCACCAGGACGGAGTCGTAGCTGCCCGTCGTGTCGAACATCCACCCCGCGATGAACGGGCTGATGCCGCCGCCGAGCGCCGCGACGGGCGCGATCATCCCGCGGATCGAGCCGAGGTAGCGGCGGCCGAAGTAGTCGGCCCAGATGACGTTCTGGAAGACCGGCGTCGCCCCCGCGCCGAAGCCGTAGCAGGCCGCGAACACGAAGAGGAACGCCATCGTCTCGGCAAATCCCAGCGTCACGACGCCCACCGCGCCCACCGACATGCAGAGGGCGCAAAGGTAACGCGGGGAAAACCGCTCCGAGAGGAACCCGACCGTCGGCTTCACGATGAACGAGCACACGGACAGCGTCACGCTGACGATGCTCGCCACGGCCAGGTCGAAGCCCTTGTCGGTGATGGCCGGCACCTGGTGGATGGTGAAGATGCCCATCGCCAGCCCCATCATCAGGAAGGAGAACATCAGCAGGTACAGGGCCGGCGTTCGAAGCGCCTGCGTCAGCGTCCAATCGATGGGGCTCTGCCCGCCGCCGGACTGCCGCGCGGCAGACGAGCCGGCGACCCGTGTCTCGTCCGCCGAGGGCACGCCGTCGGGGTGGAGTCCCATGTCCTCCGGCTGCCGCCGCATGGTGAGCGTTGCGATGGGGATCGTCAGCAGCCACGTCGCGATGCCCAGGATGACCCATGATGTCTGCCACCCGAACGTCGTCACCAGCACGGCGTTCAGCGGCACGAAGATGATGCTGCCTATGGGAATGCCCATGGTGTAGATGCCCATGGCCCGGCCGCGCTTGCGGACGAACCACTTGGCGACGATGGGCCCGGTGAGCACGTTGCCCGCGAAGGCCAGCTGGCCCAGGCTCCAGCCGAGCCCGAAGAGCACGTAGAAATGCCAGACCTCCGTGGCCATCGAAAGGAGCATGATGCTGCCCCCGGCGATGAATCCGCCGCCGACGTACAGCACCGGCGCCCCCAGCTTTCGGTCGACAACGGGCCCCATCAACGGGCCGAGCACCGCCATGACGATGGCGCGAATGATGAACACCCCGCCCATGGCGGCCCGCGACCACCCGAGGTCGCCTGTCATCGGCTCGACGAACACGCCGATGCCAACGCCGCCGATGCCCATCCCCACGCCGGCCCCCATCATCGACGTGACGACGATCCACCAGCCGTGAAAGAACCTTGGCCTATTTGCGGCCGCCCGCTCTGAAGTCTCCATTACAGTGCGCGCAGTGTAGCAGGGTTTTGCTCCATTGGTGCGGAAGGCGTTTTCAGGGCCGGCAGTGGTGGTATACTGCCCCATCATGCCTGACGTACTTTTGCTCTCCGACAACGATTTTTGGCCTCTGAGGGCCGACCCGACCTACGCCGACGGCCCCATCGACGCAGTCGAGCGCGCCATCCGCGCCCACAACGCCGGCGTGACGCGCTTCCAGGGCATCGTCGACCGCAATCCGGGTGAGTTCGAGGGGCTGCGCGTGGCGATGGCCGCCGGAGACGGCACACTGACCGGCCTGCGCCTCTTTGGCAACCCGCCGCACACCCGCGCCTTCATGCTCTTCGATGGCACGACGCGCGCCATGATGGCGCTCATGGACTACGGGGTGCTCAACTCGCTGCGCGTCGGCGCCATTGCGGGCGTCGCCTCCAAGTACCTGGCGCCGAGGGGCGCAAGGGTCCTGGGCCTGCTAGGTTCCGGATGGCAGGCGCCGCCACAGGTGCAGTCTATAGCCAGAGCCGTCCCCGGCCTCGAGCGCATCCAGGTCTTCAGTCCAACGAAGGCCAACCGCGAGACGTTCGCCGCCCGGATGTCGGAGGCCCACAACGTCGAGGTCGTCCCGGTGGAGTCCATCGAGGCAGCTGTCGACGGCGCTGACATCGTCGACCTGTGCGCGCCCGGCCACTTCGACGTCCATGAGCCGCTGCTGGAGCTCGAGTGGGTGAAGCCCGGTGCGCTGGTCATCTCCATGGCCGCCAGGCAGCTTGCCGAGGAGTTCGTGCTGGCCTGCCGCGTCGCCACCGTCAACTGGAACAGCCTCGTCAACGAGCCCAGGCCGCGCCCGCCATACGACGGCCTCATCGAGAAGGGCCTCTTTTCACAGGACGACGTCACGGAGCTCGGCCCCATCATGGACGGCGTTGCCGACCCGCGCCGCTCGCCCGACGACCGCGTCATCTACGACCTCACCGGCGGCAACGTCCACGACCTCTTCGTCGCCACGTGGGGCTACGAGTGGGCCGTCTCCCAGGGCCTCGGCTCGACGTTTACCCTCACGGGAGAATCGCTGCCCCGCTGGTAAACCCTCAGACCGCGCCCCGGGCGCACCACCCCCTCCTGCCATTCCCCAGACATTTTGCGGCGGTTTTCTCCTTATCTGGCGCGTAGCCAAAAGCCCCTCATGCTGCCCCGGACCCCCCGGAACCGAAGTTTTTGCGGTGGCGTATAAGTTTGTGACGCGGTTGCATGCGCCGCGGAGGCCAAAGGGGGGCCAGGGGCGCTGGTCCCGTCCCGGAAAAACTTGAGAGGTGGGGTTCCCATGAAGACGTCAATTGCCAGGAAAGTACGACTCGCCGCGCTTGCCGCATGCGCTTGCGCCATGTTTCTCGGCGCCGTCGCGTGCAGCTCCGACGAGGGTCGGAGTTCGTACGCGGAAGAAGGCACTTCAGCGTACTCGAGTACCTCGAGTACTACGGCCACAACCACATCGCCGCTACCGCCCGCGCCGGTGGCGGCCGCATCAACGGCAGCTCCCGGCAGCCAGTCATCCTCTGCCGATGCATCGAGAATTGCTCCGGAGTCCACAGCAATGTTGGCCGACGCCAGTACTTCAAGCAGCCAGTCCGAGTCGTCCTTCAGCGCCCCTCCGGCCGCGCCGTCCCAGTTCAGTCCAATCGTCCCGCTGTATGAAGCGCTGCCTCCCTCGGCCACCAATTTCCAGGACTATCGGCAATCCGGTTTCGAGGCCTCCGTGGACGACAGCGTGTCGACCTTCAGCCTCGACACCGACCGCACGTCATTCCAGCTGGCCCTCAACTGGGCCCGCGCCGGCCACCGGGTCGACCCCGACTCCGTCCGTGCCGAGGAGTGGATCAACGCCTTCAACTACGGCTACGACCTCCCGGCCCACGACGACAGCTTCGCCATCAGCACGCACGCCATCCCGCACCCGCTCCAGGGCGGGCTGCACCTGGTCCGCGTCGGCTTCCAGGCACCCGAGTTCCAGGACAACGTCCCCTTGAACGTGACGCTGGTCCTGGACGCCTCGGGCTCCATGGCCGACGGCAACCGCGTCGACATCGCCCGTGAGGCCGCCGAGTCCATCCGCCGGAGCCTCGGCCGCGACGATCGCATCGCCGTCGTCCATTTCACCAACAACGTCGTCCGCGACCTCACCGTGTCCCACACCCACGCCGTCGACGGCGACGTCCGCCGCTCCATCGACCAGCTCCGGCCCCGTGGCTCGACCAACGTGCAGGCGGGCCTCGATCAGGGCGTGCGGCTCGCCGACCGGGCCCGCCGCGACCGGCCCGACGCCCACAACTACATCATCCTGATGTCCGACGGCGTGGCCAACGTCGACGCCACGGAGCCCTTCGCCATCCTCGAGTCCGCCCACGACCGCGACGCCTTCAACCCCCTGCGCCTCATCACCATCGGCGTCGGCATCAACAACTACAACGACGTGCTGCTGGAGCAGCTGGCGCAGCACGGCAACGGCTGGTACCGCTACCTGAGCAACGTCGACCAGGCGCGCGCCACCTTCAGCCGCGACAGCTGGCTCCCGCTCTCCATCCCCTTCGCCGACCAGACCCGCGCTCAGGTGCGCTGGAACCCCGCCGTCGTCGAGTACTGGCGGCTGGTCGGCTACGAGAACCGTGTGACCTCCGACGAGTCCTTCACGCAGGACCGCAAGGAGTTCGCCGAGATTCCGATGGGCGCCGCGACCACCGTCTTCTACGAGGTCCAGCTCCGCCCCAGCGCGCAGCTGAACCCCACCGTGGTGCAGCACCTCGGCGAAGTGCAGCTCCGTTGGGTGGAGCCCGGCAGCGGACTGTCGAACCGGCAGACCGAGACGCTGGCCACAAGCACGGGTTACCCCAACGACCCCACGTCCATGGCGCTCCTCGACTTTGGCGCCTTGGTGGCCCTCGCCGCCGACCGCTACGCCAGACTGCCCAGCGTGGACAGCCGCAACGCCTCCGACGTGCAGCGCGACCTCGCAAATCTGTACCACCGGCTGGTGCCCCTGGACCAGAGTCTCGGCCATCTGCAGTCCTACAGGGACTTCCTTTTCCTGCTGGAGCAGCTGAACGGTGGTTTCCCCACGAACCCGGAGACGGACTCCGGCTACAGCAGATAGGTACCCGGCGCTTCACGGGCAGACCGTGAAGCGCCGGATCCCTGCCTCACACGGGTCTCGCGAAGAGCGGGGCCCGTGTTGTTATTCGCTCCAGGAATACTTGCAGCGCACATATTGCTGATTGTGAATATGGAATCTGCGTTAGTACAATAGAGCTATGGCAGACGATTCCAGTCTTCACGCGCCGTTCCTCCCGATGCTCCATGACGCCATGGAGCAGTCCGAGACGATGTCGGAGGAAACGCTGAACGGCCTCTCCGCCGCGCTCCGCATTCCCGCGGCCTACGTCCACCAGGCTGCCTCCTTTTACCACTACTCCAACCTCGGCAAGGACCACATCCTGCGCGAGGGCACGTGCGGCGGCCCCGCGTGCTGCCTCCCCGGCGTCGGCGTCGGGCGGGGCACGCCCGGTGAGGGCATCGCCTGCCCCGGGCTCTGCGACCAAGCCCCCGCGGCGCTCGCCAACGGCGTGTTCCGGGGCGCGGCCGCCGACCCCTTCCTCCCGCCTCCGCCACCCGCGAGCGTCGACGGCGTCGAGGAGGTGCTCTTCCGCGGCATCCGCACGCCCGGCCTGCGCTCGCTGGACGTGTACCGGGCCAACGGCGGCTACGAGCAGATCCGGCGCGTCGTGGAGCAGGACGACGCCGAAGAGGTGATCGCAAACCTGCGGGCGAGCGGCCTCCTTGGCCGCGGCGGCGCGGGCTTTCCCCTCGCGGCCAAGTGGCAGGCCGTCCGCGAGACCCCCGGGAACCAGAAGTATGTCGTCTGCAACGCGGACGAGGGCGAGCCGGGCACCTTCAAGGACCGTCCGCTGCTCCACCTCAACCCGCACCTCCTCATCGAGTCCATGGCCATCGCCGGCCACGTCGTCGGCGCGTCAGCCGGCGTCGTCTACCTCCGCTACGAGTATCCGGAGGCGTACGATGTCCTCAACGAGGCCATCGCGGAGGCGGAGGCCGCCGGTGTCCTTGGCTCGTTCGACCTGCAGGTCGCGCGCGGGCTCGGCTCCTACGTCTGCGGCGAGGAGACCTCGCTGCTGAACTCGCTGGAAGGTCTCGTCCCCTGGCCGCGCGAACGCCCGCCCTTTCCTACGCAGAAGGGACTGTGGGGCCGCCCGACGGTCATCAACAACGTGGAGACCTTCTGCTCCGTCCCCGCCATCTTGGAGCGCGGCGCCGACTGGTACCGCGCCCTCGGACGCGACGAGAGTGCGGGCACCAAGCTCTACTCCGTCAGTGGCCGCGTCGCCTGCCCG
The DNA here is from genome assembly GCA_964499855.1 of uncultured Dehalococcoidia bacterium. GTDB lineage: Bacteria > Chloroflexota > Dehalococcoidia > Lucifugimonadales > UBA1127 > UBA1127. The sequence continues at coordinate 17,781 of CAZCPU010000010.1, forward strand.
GGCCCCTACGAGCTCCCCCTCGGCGCCACAGCCCGCGAGCTCATCGAGGTCGCAGGCGGCGGCCCGCTGCCCGGCCGCGCGATCAAGGGCTACACCATTGGCGGCATATCCGGCGGCTTGCTCGCCGCCGAGCACCTAGACATGCCGCTTGACTATGCCGCGCCGCGCCGATACGGCTTCGCCCTCGGCTCCGGCGGCGTCGTGGTCTTAGACGACGCCTGCTGCACCGTCGACCTCGTGCGCACGTGCATGCTCTTCTACGAGGCCGAGAGCTGCGGCAAGTGCTTCCCCTGCCGCGTCGGCACCGTCCGCCTGCGCGAGAGGCTCGACGCGCTGACAGGCCGCGCCGAGCCGTCGGCGCGCGTCATGGACGAGTTCGACGAGATCGGCGCCGCCATGTCGGCCAACTCCGCGTGTGGCTTGGGGCAGGCGGCTCCCCTTGTCTTGCATGGTCTGGTACGATTCTTCGGCGAGGAGTTGGAGGCCCACCGTAGGGGTGTGTGCCCAGCGGAGGTCTGCCACTTCCCGTAGCTTGGAGGGACGGACGATGAGCGTCACCGCAACCATCGACGGCGTAACTGTCGACATCCAGGAGGGCGAGTCCATCCTGGAAGCGGCCCGCCGCTGCGGCGCCGAGGTCCCGACGCTCTGCTACGACTCCCGCGTCGACCCTTCAGCGAGCTGCCGCATGTGCGTCGTCAAGGTCGAGGGCCGCCGCCTCCCCGTCGCGTCCTGCGCCCACTCCCTACAGCCCGACATGAACGTCATGACGACCGACGACGAGCTCGAGGAGAACCGCAAGACCATCCTGAAACTCGTCCTCTCCGAGAACCCGACCGAAGAGTGCCGCTCCTGCATCGAGCGCGGCCCCTGCGAGCTCCACTCGCTGGCGACCGACTACGGCGTCGCGACGGACTACTACGACGGCGCCATCAGCGGCCGCATCCCGGAGGACGCCAACCCCTTCATTGCCCGCGACTACTCCCAGTGCATCCTCTGTTACCGCTGCACCCGCGTCTGCAACGAGCTCGAGCAGGCCCATGCCATCATTCCCGAGGGCCGCGGCTTCGGCACCAACATCGTCGCGCCCTTCCACGAGAGCCTGCTCGGCAGCAACTGCACCTTCTGCGGGCAGTGCATCCAGACGTGCCCAACCGGTGCGCTCATGGACAAGAAGATGCTGGGCAAGGCGGTGGCCGAGGACGTGACCAAAGTGCGCTCCATCTGCCCCTTCTGCGGCACCGGCTGCGGCATCGAGCTCAACGTCGCGAAGGGCGAGTTCATCGGCGTCACGCCCGATTGGGACGCCCCCGCAAGCGCCGGTTCGCTCTGCGTGAAGGGCCAGTTCGGCATCGACTTCATCCGGAGCCCGGACCGGCTCACCACGCCCCTCGTACGCCGCGACGGCGTCCTGCAGCCCGCCACCTGGGAAGAGGCCCTCACCCTCCTCGTCGAGAAGTTCCAGACCGTGAAGGCTGAGTCCGGCCCCAACGCCTTCGCGCTGTGGAGCTCGGCGCGTGCCCCGTCCGAGGGCAACTTCCTCATGCAGAAGCTGGCCCGCGCCGTCATCGGCACCAACAACATCGACAACTGTTCGCGCACCTGACACGCCCCCACGATCGCCGGTATGGCGGTCATGGTAGGGCGCGGCGCGATGACCAACTCCATCGCCGAGTTGGAGAACGCCAAGCTCATCTTCGCCACGGGCACCAACACGACGGAGACCCATCCCGTGCTCGCGCTCCGCGTCAAGCGCGCCGTCGCCCGGGGCGCGAGGCTCATTGTCGCGGACCCGCGCCGCATCGAGCTCACCAACCTGGCCGACCGCTGGCTCCGCCTGCGCATCGGCACGGACATTCCCCTCTACAACGCCATGGCCCACGTCATCATCAAGGAGGGCCTCTACAACAAGGAGTACGTGGAGCGGCGCACCGAGGGCATTGAGGAGCTGGCCGAATTCGTCAAGGGCTTCACCCCGCAGGTCGCGGAGAAGCTCTCCGGCGTCCCCGCGCAGGACATCATCGATACGGCACGCGAGTACGCCACCGCCGGCAACGCCGCCATCATCTACACCCTGGGCATCACCGAGCATTCCTGCGGCGTCCACAACGTGCAGTCGCTGGCCAACCTCGGCCTGCTGTGCGGCTACTTCGGCATGGAGAGCGCGGGCGTGAACCCGCTGCGGGGCCAGAACAACGTCCAGGGCGCCGGCGACGCGGGCTGCACCCCCAACTACCTCCCCGGCTACCAGCGCATCAGCAACCGCGAGGCCCGCGAGGCCTGGGAGCGCGAGTGGGGCGTCCCCATCGACCCCAACCCGGGCAAGACCAAGATCACCATCCTCGACGAGATCCTGGAGGACAAGGTCCGCGTCGTGTACATCATGGGTGAGAACACCGCCGTGTCAGACGCCAACGTCCTCAAGACCCGCGCTGCCCTCGATCGCGTCGAGTTCCTCGTCGTCCAGGACATGTTCCTCACCGACACCGCCAAGATGGCCGACATCGTCCTGCCCGCCGCCGCCTTCGCCGAGGTCGACGGCACGTTCTCGAACACCGAGCGCCGCGTGCAGCTCCTCAACAAGGCCGTCGAGCCCCCGGGCGAGGCACGCGCCGACTGGGAGATCTTCCTCGACATCATCAACCGCATGGGCTACCCGCTCCACTACAACCACGCCAGCGAGGTCTGGGACGAGCAGGCCCGCAACTCGCCCATCCTGGCCGGCATCAACTACGACCGTATTCGTCTGCAGGGCATCCAGTGGCCGTGCCCCACCACCGACCACCCCGGCACGCCCTACCTGCACAAGGAGGAGTTCTTCTCCGAGAAGGGCTACTTCCAGCCCGTCCCCCACGTCGACCTCGCGGAGCCGCCCGACGCCGAGTACCCGCTCATCCTGACGACCGGCCGTCGCCGCCCGACGTACCACACCGGCACCCAGACCGGCCGCGTCGACGGCTTCGAGCTCCTCGTACCGCGCGAGGGCCTGGAGGTCCACCCCGACGACGCCGACGCCCTCGGCATCAAGGACGGCGACCTCGTCGAGGTCACCTCGCGCCGCGGCAGCCTGCAGCTGAACGCCATCATCACCGACAAGTCGCCCGAGGGTGTCGTCTTCATGACCTTCCACTTCCCGGAGGGCGTCCTGACCAACATCCTCACCACCGACGCCCACGACCCGGTCACGGAGAC
>CAZCPU010000010.1:21072-30694 GCA_964499855.1 uncultured Dehalococcoidia bacterium
TGCGTGCTCCTCCTCGTGCGCGCCGACGCCGTCCGGCCCGCGGCGTGGAAGCACAACGCCTGTTTCATCCTCGGAGGCGTCTACTTCGCCGTCATGGCCCTCAGGCTCTTCGCGGGGCTCACGTTCCTCTCCGACATCGAGTGGTACGCAAACGCCCTCCCCGCCCTCTTCCACGTCGTCCTCGCGAGCTTCATCCTGCTCTTCGGCCACTACCTCTACCGGGCTCGCAAGAGCGCCCGCTAGGTTACCCACCAACCATGCCTCAAATGCGGTACCCTAGGCCCTATCACTCCGACCCGAAAGGACCGCCATGCCCACCCAGGCCGAAGTCCGCCGACTCAAGCGGCAGGTCGCCGAGAGCTCCCACATCCTCGACCACCAGGGTCTCGTCGACTTCCACGGGCACGTCAGCGCCCGCATCCCCGGCACGAATCGCATGCTCATCAAGCCCGTCCTGAAGGCCCACAACAAGGTAACCGCCCGCGACATCGTCGAGGTCGACCTCGAGGCCTATGCCGCGGGCACGGGCAGCCAGTGGAATCCCAGCCTGCAGCGCGGACGCGTCATCGACGCGCCGGTCCCACCCCGCGAGACGATGCTGCACGTCGCCATCATGCTCGCCCGCCCCGACGTCGGCTCCGTCGTCCACACGCACCAGCTGATCGCGACGTCCATCGGCGCCGGCAACGTGCCAATCCAGGCGCTCTACAACCAGGCCCTCCCCTTCGCGCCGGAGACACCCATCTTCCCGGAGCCGAAACTGATCACCTCTTGGGAAGACGGGAAGGCCGTCGCCGACTGCCTCGGCGACCGCACCGCCGCGCTCCTGCGCGGCCACGGTGTCGTGGTCGTTGGCTCGACGGTCGACCACTCGGTCAGCAACACGATCTACCTCGAGCGCGCGGCCATCATGCAGGTCGTCGCCAGCATTGTTGGCACGCCAGTCCCGCTGACGCCCGAGTACGTCGCCGAGTTCGGCCCCGACTGGGAACGCCGCGCCTCCCACGCCTACGAGTACTTCAAGTCCCTTGTGCCGTCCCTCGAGACCGGCTCCCGCCGCAAGGAGACCTAACACACTCCGCCCGAACATCTCCGTCGTTCCCGCGGAGCATGCCCTGTACCCTGATTCGGGGGCGGGAACCTCACCCCCGCGCAGGGCCGCCGCAAATGCAATTGAGAGGATCCACCCTTTGTTTCAGAACACATGTTTGACAAACTAAGAATCTTTGTTCTAAACTAGCCTCAGTCACTCAAGACGGAGGGAAGCGACATGGCAACCATGACGGAAGAGCGCATCCAGATCAGGCTTCAGCGGCTCGAGGGCTTGGAGGACCAGGTGCGCGTCAGCGTTTTGGACGAAGGCGACGGTGTCGCCAGCGGCAAGTCGCTGTGCGTCGACGCCGAGGAGGCCGCGCGCATGGTGGGCCAGCTTTACAGCCGCGGCCGGGAGCGCGGCGCGCGCATCTCCCTGGAGGTGGCAACGGTGCCAATGGATTCGGCCTATGCGGTCACGGGTAGCTTGTTCTAAAGAGTCCTCATACGGAGGAGACTCCGGCTACCGCCTAACGCTGTGATCCTGGCCGGCGTTCGGCTTGGCTAGGAACTCCAGCCGGCAACGCATGGGCCCGTTAACGACGACGCGATGGGGCTCCTGGGGATGGATGGTCACGGACTCCCCGGTCCGTATGGCGGTCTCCTCATTGGTTTTCAGGTCCTCAAACGTGATCGCACCCTCAAGGACCCGCAACATTGCCCAGTGCCCCTGCCCTAGCGCGTGCTCCCGCAGCAGCGCCTGCGGCATGTCGGCATCCGTGAACTCGATCGGTTTGCCGCTTGGGACCAAACCCTCCGGCAGTGACACTCCGGGCATCGGGTGTGCCCCCTACGCCGGCGTCAACTCGACGAGTGGAGCCGTCTCCGCCCACACTTCCGGTTCAACGTGCGACATCCGCGATTCCATCTCCAGCATTCGCTCGAACACCCGCCGGCGCTCGTCAGCGTCCCTGACGGCCGAGGCCGTCGACGGCACGTCCTGCACCAACGACTGTTTGAGGTGCACGGTCACGTTCGGGTTGGCCATCATGTTGGCGTACCAGCTTCGGGGCATGCCGGGCCGGCCCGTCAGGTAGAGCTTGCCGTCGAGCACGTGCAGCCGGATCTCGATGCGCCTCGCCTCGCCCGTCTTGCGTCCGGTGGTCGTGATGTCCACCACTTCGTCAATCTTGAGTAGCTGTCGAATGTCCTCAGCCATGCTCCGTTCCCCTACGCCCTTTGCGCCTCAAATGCCGAGATCGCGTCCTCGTCCTGCAGCGTGATCCCAATGTCGTCCAACCCGTTCAGCAGGCAGTAGCGCTTGAACTCGTCCAGGTCAAAGGAGGCGCTGAAGCCCGCATTGTCGGACACGATGGAGTTTTCGAGGTCGACGGTCACCTGGTAGCCCGGGACCTCCTTGGCCTGGATCATGATGTGGTCGACGTCCTTGTCGCTCAGTCGCACGGGCAGCAGCCCGTTCTGCAGGCAGTTGTTGTAGAAGATGTCCGCGAAGCTCGACGCGATGATCGCCCGGAACCCGTATTGCTGAAGCGCCCACGGCGCGTGCTCCCGCGACGACCCGCACCCGAAGTTCCGGCCCGCCACCATCACCGACGCGTCCCTGTACCCCGGAAAGTTCAAGACAAACTCCGGGTTCGGCGAGCCATCCGCATTGAACCGCCAGTCAAAGAACAAAAAATCTTCGTATCCGTCGCGCTCCACGCGCTTCAGGAACTGCTTGGGAATGATCTGGTCCGTGTCGACGTTCACCCGGTCCATCGGCAGGACAACGCCGCTGTGCACCGTAAATGCGTCCATGTGTGTCCTCCTTGCGCGCGGTCTAGCCTCCCGTTCTCCCTGAGCCTGTCAGTCCGCTTGGCCCCTTCCCCCGCGTGCGGGGGAAGGTCGGGATGGGGGCCTCGCCGCCCTAATTCTTCCACTCCCGGATGTCCACGAAGCGCCCCGCGATGGCCGCCGCCGCCGCCATCTGCGGGCTCACCAGGTGCGTGCGGCCGTCCTTGCCCTGCCGACCCTCGAAGTTGCGGTTGGACGTTGACGCGCACCGCTCGCCCGGCAGCAGCTGGTCTGGGTTCATAGCGAGGCACATCGAGCAACCTGCGTTGCGCCACTCGAAGCCCGCGTCCATGAAGATGCGGTCCAGCCCCTCGGCCTCCGCCTGTTGCTTGATCGCGTACGAGCCCGGCACGACCATCGCGCCAACCCGGTCGCTCACCCGCAGGCCCTTCACTACCGCGGCGGCGTCCCGCAGGTCCTCGATGCGCGAGTTGGTGCACGAGCCGATAAACACGCGGTCGATGGGGATCTCCTCCATTGGCGTGTTGGGCTCCAGCCCCATGTACCGCAGCGCCCGCTCCGCGCTCTCGCGGTCCGCGGGGTTGGCGAAGCTGGCTGGGTCCGGCACGCGGCCAGTGACCTGCGTCACCTGGCCCGGGTTCGTGCCCCACGACACCATCGGCGTCAGCTCCGCCGCCTCGATCGTCACGACGGTGTCGTACACCGCGTCGGGGTCCGTTGGCAGCAGCTTCCACCGCTCCACGGCCTCGTCGAAGGCGTCGCCCTGTGGCACGTTCGCCCTGCCGCGCATGTAATCAAACGTCGTCTGGTCGGGCGCGACCATGCCGGCCCGCGCACCGCCCTCGATGCTCATGTTGCACACCGTCATCCGCCCCGCCATCGAGAGCTCCTGGATCCCTTGCCCCGTGTACTCGATGACGTGGCCGGTGCCGCCGTCGATGCCGATCTGCCCAATGATGGCGAGAATCAGGTCCTTGGCCGTGACGCCGAAAGGCAGCGGGCCGTTCACGTCCACCTGCATCGTCTTCTGCCGGGCCTGCCGCAGCGTCTGCGTGGCGAGCACGTGCTCCACCTCCGACGTCCCCACGCCCAACGCGAAGGCCCCGAACGCCCCGTGCGTGGCCGTGTGGCTGTCCCCGCACACGATGACCTTGCCCGGCTGCGTGTACCCTTGCTCCGGCCCGATGACGTGCACGATGCCCTGCAGCGGGCTGTGGATGTCCGCCAGCGGAATGTTGAACTCCCTGGCGTCGTTGGAAAGGTGCTCCAGTTGCTGCACCGCTATCGGGTCCTCGATGGGCAGCGAGCGGTCCGTCGTCGGGACGTCGTGGTCCGCCGTGGCGACGGTCAGGTCCGGGCGACGAACGCGCCGGCCCGCCATCCGCAGCCCGTCGAAAGCCTGCGGCGACGTGACCTCGTGCACCAGGTGCAGGTCGACGTACAGCAGCGCCGGCTTCCCCGGCTCCTCCGACACGACGTGCGCGTCCCATATCTTCTCGAACATGGTCTTCCCAGGCATAGCGTTAACCTCTTCCAGTACAGGGTGTCCCGAAATTGGGGCGTTGCCATAATAGCATTCCGCTACGAATCCGTCATGCGGGAGAGGCTTTGCGGCAAGCGCAGGGTGAAAGCGGCAAGGGGACTAGATCGGCCGGATCGGCACGCCGCGCTCGGAGAGGTACGCCTTGACCTCGGCGATGGAGTAGGTGCCGTAGTGGAAGATGCTCGCCGCCAGCCCCGCGTCGGCGCGGCCCTCCTGCAGCGCGTGCAGCATGTGCTCCGGGTTCCCGGCGCCTCCGCTCGCGACCACCGGCACCGTCACCACCTCGGACAGCCTCCGCAGCAGCTCGATGTCGTAGCCTGCCTGCGTCCCGTCGGCGTCCATGCTGTTGACGACGATCTCGCCCGCGCCCAGCTCGACGGCGCGCGCCGCCCACTCGATGGCGTCGAGGTGCGTCGCGTGCCCGCCGTCCGCCCCGGTGCGCACCCGCACCTCCCAGCGCACCGGGTCCGTGCCGGGCAGCCGCATAGCGTCCAGCCCCAGCACGATGCACTGCGAGCCGAAACGCTCAGCGCCCTGCCGGATCAGGTCGGGGTTCTCGACCGCCGCCGTGTTGATGGACACCTTGTCCGCCCCCGCCAGCAGCATCGTGTGCATGTCCTCGACGGAGCGCAGCCCGCCGCCCACTGCGAGGGGGATGAACACCTGCTCCGCCACCTGCGACACGACGTCCAGCATGATGGAGCGGCCGTCGGAGGATGCGGTAATGTCGTAGAAGACGAGCTCGTCAGCCCCCGCCTCGTTGTAGAGGGAAGCCATCTCAACCGGGTCGCCGGCGTCGCGGTGGTCGAGGAATTTGACGCCCTTCACCACGCGTCCGCGCTTCACGTCCAGGCAGGGGATGATGCGTTTCGTCAGCATTGCATTGCAGCCGTGCGAAGACCCAGCCGCGGCTACTTCCTCAGGAGCACCATGTAGTAGCGGCTCGACAGGTCGCGCTTCTCGGCGAACCGGAACCCGGCCTGCTTGCCGACCTCGACGAGCTCCGCCTCCGTCAGCCGCTTGTCCAGCGCCGGCCCTTCGTCGGCGTCAGACTTGGTCCACTCGATGATCGCCGCCCAGCCGCCGCGCTTCAGCGCCTTGGACACGCGCTTCAGCATCGCCGGCTTGCTCGACTTCAGGGTGGAGAGGTTCAGCGCCACCACCGCGCCGTCCAGCGAGTCCGCTTCCAGCACGGCATCCTCGTCCTTCGGGTCGTAGACCACGGTGTTTGACAGGCGCACCTGCGCCAGCTTCGTCTCGACTTCCTCGCGGCTGGCCGCGGACTCGTCGGTGGCGAAGACCTTGCCGTCGAACGTGTGCTTGGCGAGGGGGATCGTCAGCGCCCCCTTGCCGCAGCGGAAGTCTCCCAACTGCTGGTAAGGCCGCAGCGGAAGCTGTGCCAGAATGCGCAGCGGGTCTATCTGGTCCGCCAGCGTCTGCGATGGGACGGCTTGGTCTGTCTTGGTGGTCATCGTGGTCCTCTCAATGTAGAAGGTTCCCTCACGGAAGCGTGCTTCCGTATTCCCTTGGGACGCTCTCAATGGCGCCAGCCGCGGCGAACGCTACCGCGCCGCGGGCAGGTCGCCCACCAGCCGCAGCGCCTCCTGCAGGTCGACGGCGCCCGTGTACAGCGCCTTGCCGACGATGGCGCCGCTGACGCCTAGCCCCGCCAGCCTTTCCAGGTGTCTTGTGCTGGCAATGCCCCCAGCCGCGATGATGGGGGCGGACACGTTCAGCACCGCCTCCGTCATCGCCTCGAAGTTGGGCTCAGTCAGCGTACCGTCCCGGCTGATGTCCGTATACTCCAGGTGCTCTACCCCCAACGCGGTCATCTGGTGCATCAGGTCCAGCGCCCGCAGCCGCGATGGCTGCGTCCACCCGCGCAGCGCTGCCCAACCGTCGCGGGCGTCGACGGAGACGACGACCCGCCTTGCCCCGAACCGCTCGATCATGGCACCGACGAAGTCCGGGTCCTCGACCGCCGACGTGCCCAGCACAAGCCGGTCGACGCCCGACTCGGCCAGGGTATCGGCCTTCGCCATGTCCCGGATGCCGCCGCCAACCTCGATGGGCACGCTGATGCCCGCCGCGATGGCCTGTATGGCGTCCAGGTTCGCGAACTCGCCCGACGCTGCACCGTCAAGGTCGACGACGTGAATCAGCGATGCGCCCTCGTCCTGCCACCGCAGCGCCACGGCCAGCGGGTCTGTTCCGTAGACCTCTTCCTGGTCGTAGTCGCCCTGGTAAAGCCTGACGCAGCGCCCTCCGCGCAGGTCGATTGCCGGGATTACATCCATGCCAGGACCGCCCTTGGAAAGGAATGAGTCCTCAACGCGATCTTGGCGCGCTTGGGCCCCGGACTACGCCGATTCCAGGTTGTGCTCTTCCACAAAGTAGGAGTCGCGCACGCCTTCGAAGCGGATGAGGTACACCGGGTCGCCCTCGCCGTACGTGGAGGGCATCGTGCGCTCAGGCACTTCCGTGACGACCCGCCCCTTCTGCCCGATGATCTCTTCCTGGATCCCGCGGATGGTACCGGGGACCTGCACCAGGTCCCCCTTCTGAAACTTTCCCATAGGTCACCCTCCAAAGAAACCTCTGCCGGTTGCAAGAGGTTACGTCATAGACCGCACCATGCGCAAGAAGTTGCCGTAGAGCCGCAACCCCACAGGGCCGCTTTTCTCCGGGTGGAACTGCGTCGCGACGACGTTTCCCTGCGCGACGGCGCAGCAGAAGCGCAGGCCGTAGTCGGTCACCGCGGCCGTCGCTTCCGCCGACTCCGGGTCCGGGTAGTAGCTGTGCACGAAGTAGAAGTGACTGTCCGCCGGCACGTCCTCGAACACCGGGTGGTCCGGCTGCAGCAGATCGATGGTGTTCCAACCCATATGCGGCACCTTCAGCCCGGGCGGGAACTTCCTCACCCGCCCTGGAATGACGCCAAGGCACTCGGCGTTGCCCTCTTCCGTATAGTCGAACAGCAGCTGCAGCCCCAGGCACACGCCGAAGAACGGCTTCTCGTCGATGATCGCCTGCTTGACCGACTCCGTCAGGCTCTGCGCCTCCAGCGCCACCATCGCCGAGTCGCATGCGCCCTGCCCGGGCAGCACAAGGCCGTCCGCCGCCGCAATCTCCGCGGGATCGGCCGTCACGCGCACGCTGGCGCCCAGGCTCTCCAGCGCCTTCGCGACGCTCCGGAGATTGCCCGCCCCATAGTTGATGATGGCGATGTTTGGCGCGCTCATTGTGCGTAGATCTCCAGGAACTCTAGAATCCGGGCCTCCACCAACTCGCTATGCTGCCCGAAGACGAGGTCGGTGCCGTGCACACCGCCCGTGTAAACCTCGAATAGCTTTGGCTCGTTAGCCGCGTCGTAAATGGCCGCGCCGTCCAGTCGTGCGCTTGTGTCGTCCTCCGCGACGACCACCAGCAGGGGTGCAGTTGCGCGGTCGATGAACTCCACTGCCGACAAACCCTCGATGTCCTTCGGTGCCGAATACGCTATGACCCCGGCCACGTCGCGGTTGGCCGCGACCTTGACGGCCGCCGTACCGCCCATGCTCGCGCCCACGAGCACCGGCCGCTCGACGCCCAGCGTCGCCAGGTAGTCCAGCGCACCGCCCAGGTCGAGGTCAATCAGACCCAGCTCCCGGTCGCCGCCCGAGGGCGCGTATCCTCGGAAGTTGAAGGTGAATGCCGAGTAACCCTCTTCAGCCAGCGTCTCCGCCAGCGGCGCCCAGCTCTCCTGGTCCGAAGGCCTCATGTGCGCCAGCACCACAGTCACCTCGCCGTTGCCGTAGTGGCGGCCGCATAGCGGGATCCCGTCCGCCGACTCGAACTCCACGTCGCCGTCAGCGCAATCGGCGGTAGGTGTATCCTCCGAGCACGCCGCAATCGCCAAAAGCGCCAACGCCAGCACGGCGATGGCAATCGGGTAGCCGAGGAAACGGCGCGCGGAAGGGCAGGCTTGCATCGGGCGGGACCTCATGCACCTACAGGGATTGCGGTTACGTGACAGAAATCACGACCGCACCTGCCATTATAGCATCGCGCACGCTACGCCGTACGAACGGGTCCCCAGCCGCCCCTACGTCGGAGGCCGGTAATGCCCGAAGGTGGAGTCGTAGTCTCGCTGGACGTCGCTCGGCAGGTAGTTGTCCTCGATGTCCCGGACCAGCGCGCCTCCGGGATAGACGAAGTTGTGGAAGTCCGCCAGGCCCCACTTGCCCGCCGCGGCCTGCTGTCGCCGGTCGCTCATCGCCTCGAGACCGCGCTCCTTGAAGTCGTTCATCAGCTCCCACACCGCCTGCAGGCCCACGGAGCTCGTCATCGCCGGGAAGATGGCCACCGCGACGCCCCACTCCTGCAACTCCTCCAGCGTCGGGCCGGGCGGTGCCCCGCCGAAGGTGGGCATGACCGCGCCGGGGATGCGCTCGGCGGCCTCGTGCACCTGTTCCTTGTGCTGGACGTTGTTGAGCCAGATGAGGTCGGCGCCCGCTTCCTGGTATCGCAGGCACCGCTCAATGGCGCCCTCGAAATCGCCGCCCTCCGCGCCGATGAAGTCGCACCGCGCGCAGACGACGAAGTCGGGGTCGATCGCGTCCCGCGCCGCCACCGCGGCCCTGTACTTGCCGACGGCCTCCTCGGTCGAAATGCACCGCCGCCCCGCAGCCGTGCCTGACAGCTTAGGAAACTCCTGGTCCTCGATGTGGAGGCCGGCCGCACCGGCCCGCACGTAGGTCTCGACCGCGTGGAAGGCGCTCACCGCGTTGCCGAAGCCCGTGTCCGAGTCAGCCAGCACGGGAATCGACGACACCGCCGCGATGTTGCGGGCCGCCGCCGCCATTTCTTGGAGCCCGATCAGCCCGATGTCCGGCTGCCCATAGATGTGCGCGTTCGTCTGCGAGCCCGCCAGGAAGAAGGACTCGTAGCCCAGTGACTCGCACATCCTCGCGGCCAGCGGGCTGAACCCGCCGGGCATGATGAGGAGCTTCTCGGCGTTGATGGAGTTGCGCAGTCTGGTTGTCGCTCTGTCTGCCATGGTCAAAGCTCCTCTCGATTGGACTGGCTCAGGTTGGATGGGCGCAGTCTACTTGAACCTTGAAGGCATGCGCCAGCACGCGGGAGAAACAACACGGGCCTCGGGACGTCCCGGGGCCCGTGCGAGCGCCTGTTCGGGAGAATGGTCTACGCGTGGACGGCGGTCTCGTACTCGGCGTGGCCCACCTGGTCCTC
>CAZCPU010000010.1:30794-33389 GCA_964499855.1 uncultured Dehalococcoidia bacterium
CCTGCTGCTCGAGCACGTACCCCGGCGTGCCAAAGACGTTGGCCGCCTGCACGCGGCGGTCGAGCGCGAGCTGGCAGCGGTCCTGCGGCCCGCCCACAAACTGCAGGTTGATCTGGTCCTTTGGTAGAAAGGGCTCCAGCGCCTGGATCGCGGAGAAGTGGCTGCCGGAGTGGTAGCCGACCGCAACGGGAATGCCGGCCATGTCCTCGGGTTCCTTGATGTCGGATTCCGGCGCAACCCAGATGCCCGAGGGCGTCACGGAGTAGGCATGGCCCCACATGCGGCCGGACTGGCCGTGAGCGGCCATGTTGACGGCCCAATGGCATGCCGAACTGATCTCGCAGGCCCGGCCGGACTCCATGTGCTCGAACGCGCCGCGCTTCACCTCGACCGGCGCCTGGTCCGTGGTCGAGACCGTGGGTTGGGCGAAGAATGCGTTCGCGTCGGCGCGAACAAACTCGTAGTCCAGTCCCTCGTCGGCAAAGTACCCCTTCTCCTCGGCCACCCACTCCTGCAGGCGCCCGTGGGGCATCACACGAAACTTGGCCATGCCAGTCCTCCTCGAAATACCCAAAATTCTCCTTGGTAACGGCAGTATCCTTTGTGCGCCAATTGCCCGTCAAGGCAATGCCGGACTGGGGTGGCAACACACAAGGGCCCCGGGCGGACCCGAGGCCCCTGCGGGCGCCTGTTCTTGTCAGGGGACTACGCGTGGACAGCCTCTGCGTAGGAAGCGTGGCCCACCTGGTCATCACCGAAGATGCCCCACTCGACCATCCAGCGGTGCGTCCGCTCGAAGGTCTCCTGCGTGTACGGCTCGAAGACCAGCCGCTCGCCGATGCCCGCTTTGCGGTAGTCGAAGAACGGGTGGAAGCGCTCCGGGAGCTCGGTCAGGAAGTAGTGCTGGTAGAGCTCCTTGGCGACGTCGATCTCTCGCTGTGCCCGTTGCAGCGCGTTGAAGTAGGCCCAGAGCTGCTCGTCCGTCGCGTCGCCGTTGATCAGGAAGCCGATCATGAAGGAGGTGTCAACGATCTTGCGGAAACCCTGCTGCTCCAGCACGTACGACGGCGTGCCAAAGACGTTGGCCGCTTGAACGCGGCGGTCGAGCGAGAGCTGGCAGCGGTCCAGCGGTCCGCCCACGAACTGCAGGTTGATGTCCTCCTTCGCCAGGAAGGGCTCCAGCGCCTGGATGGCGGAGAAGTGGCTGCCGGAGTGGTAGCCGACGGCCACGGGAACGCCCGCCAGCTGTTCAGGCTCTGTGATGTCGGACTCCGGCGCGACCCAGATCCCGGATGGAGTCACGGAGTAGGCATGGCCCCACATGCGGCCGGACTCCCCGTGGGCGGCCATGTTGACGGCCCAGTGGCACGCCGAACTGATCTCGCAGGCCCGGCCCTCCGACATGCCCTCAAACGCGCCTCGCTTGACCTCAACCGGCGCCTGGTCCGTGGACGAGACCGTGGGTTGTCGGAACGCTTGGTTCCGGTCGCCGCGGACAAACTCGTATTCGAGACCTTCGTCGGTAAAGTACCCCTTCTCCTCGGCCACCCACTCCTGCAGGCGGCTGTGGGGCATGATCCTGAACTTCGCCATGACGGTCCTCCTATAGGTTTGGTAGGAAGAATACTGGTTATAACGCAGTATCACTATCGCAATTTCTTGTGTCAAGGCATGGAGAAGTGTATTGTCTATTCCAATCGGGAATGCCCCTGGAGTGTGAAAATGGACTTCCGGGAACTGCGCACCTTTTGCACTGTGGCAAGGCTCGGCAGCATATCCGCCGCCGCCAGGGCGCTGGATCTTGGTCAGCCTGCGGCTACCAAGCACCTCAAGAAGCTGGAGGAGGAAGTTGGCGTGGACCTCCTCTTGCGGGGCAAACGGCCCATCCAGCTCACGGCTGCCGGCACCGTCCTGCTGGAGATGGCGAGCCCCCTCGTCGAGGGCATCACGGCTTTGGAGTCCTTTCGATTCGACCTGGACGGAAGCCGGCCGGTGACCATTGCCAGCACGGCCATCCTCATAGCTCAGATGCTGCCGATCCCTGTGCGCAGTTTTCGCGCCGGGCACCCCGGCATCCTGCTGCGGCTTTGGCCCCGCGCCGAGGCCGAGATCCTGTCCATGGTGTCGTCGGGAGAGGCGGACCTGGGCGTCATCCCGACCGCAGACGTGCCCGTGGGATTCGACTTCACGCCGCTGTTCAACATCCGCCGCGTCCTTGTCGCCCCTAAGGGCCATCCCGTGAGCGACCTGCCGGAACTCACCTACAGCGCACTGGCGCGGTGGCCCCTCGTCATGCTGGGCGCCCGTTCCCGGACCCGGCGCCTTCTGGACGACGCGTTCCGCCGCCGCGGCATCAGTTACGAGCTCGCGGTGGAGACGGACAACGCCGAGGCGATTAAGCAGTACGTCGCGGGCGGCGAGGGCATCTCCATATTGCCTGACATTTCGCTCTCACCCGGCGACGCCAGCGAGCTCGAGGTCCTGCCGCTCCGGAACTTGCTGCCGGACGATGTGGTCTGCGTGGTCACGCTTAGAGGTCGGCCGTTGTCGCAGGGCGCGCAGGACTTCGTTGAGGAACTGCGCAGCTTGACTGTA
>CAZCPU010000011.1:0-9463 GCA_964499855.1 uncultured Dehalococcoidia bacterium
GCTTCGCCGCCGTAGTCCAGCAGGCCAAGCAAGCCCTCCCCGCCAACGCATAACCAGGCCAGTTCCCAAGAATCCAGAAGAGCAGGGTATACAACCTTGCTCTTCCGCTTTTTATAGGCATATGTGGCAAATGGACCGGAATTTGGAAGCGAAGTGACGCTGGTAAGTGAACGTGAAGAACACCCTCTATTTGTTCCTGGATGAATCCGGTGACCTTGGGTTCTCAACGCTTGGGTCTCGTTACTTCGTCCTGACCTGCGTCGCTATGCGGCGGCCGTTCACCGTAGGCGCCGAACTGGACGACCTCTTGTACACGTGCCTGGAAAATGGTGTTGACTTGGAGTTCTTCCATTGCGTCAATGATCGCCGAGCCCTTCGTGAACAGGTGTTTGCCGCCCTAGCCGCCAACGGTGCATCAACGCATGTTCACAGCCTCATAGTGGACAAGCCCAAAATTAGCCCCGCTTTGCGAGCAGAGGATCGTTTCCTCCCGCGGATGCTGGAGTATCAACTTAGGTTCGTCTTGTCAGAGGAGATTGAAGAGGACACTACTCAGGCTATTGTGATCTTGGACACGCCACCCCTAAAGCGGGTAAGGCAAGCCATTGAGAAAAGGGTGAAGGAGACATTGGCAGCAACGTTGCCCACTCCGGTGAGCCACAGGTTCTGGACGCACCAATCCCGCTCACACTACGGGTTGCAGGTCGCCGACTACTACAGTTGGGCCGTATTCAGAAAGTACGAGGCTCTCGATACAGACGCATACAACCGGATTGCATCCGCTATATCAAGTGAGTTCGAGATCTTCTCCCAGAGCTCAAGGCGCTACTACTGAATGTCCCACAAAAAATGACCCCCCCAACTACTCCTTTGCAGGAGAGTGCCTCCTGGGGCACTTGTCATCGGGGGGGAACCTTTAAGAGCACTCTCAGTATATGTGATGGGCCGCTACTTTCGCCACACCCGCCACGCTACAACGCCCCGTCCCCCATGATCACCGCAAACAGCAGCGCCAGGTACAGCAGCGAGTACCGGTAGATCGGCGCAGCCGCACGCTCCCCCGCCTGCCGGAACAGCCGCACCGCGTACGCGATGAACCCCAGCCCCAGCCCTATCGCGCTGATGAAGTACACCATCCCCAGGCTCTCCGTCGCGATGCCCAGCAACACCGTGAGCATCAGCAGCGCCACCGTGTACAGCAGGATGTGTCTCCGGGTGCTCGCCTCGCCCGCGACGACCGGCAGCATCGGCACACCGGCCTCGGCGTAGTCCTTGCGGATGAGCAGCGCCAGCGCCCAGAAGTGCGGCGGCGTCCAGAAGAAGATGATCGCGAACAGGTAGAACGCCGGCAGCGTCAGCCCCCCCGTCACCGCGGCCCAACCCACCAGCGGCGGCACCGCGCCCGCTGCTCCGCCAACGACGATGTTCTGCGTGGTCGATCGCTTCAGCCACTTCGTGTACACGAGCACGTAGAAGACCGACCCGGCCATCGCCAGTCCCGCCGCCAGCAGGTTCGCGCCCCACCACAGCAGCGCGAACGCCAGCACGTTCAGCACGAGCCCGAAGACCAGCGCCTGCCTTCCCGTCACCCGCTCACTCGCCACCGGCCGCGTCGACGTCCGCGCCATCCTCCGGTCGATGTCCCGGTCCAGCCAGTGGTTCAGCGAGCTCGCCCCCCCGGACGCCAGCGCTCCCCCGATGATTACCGTCGCGATGAGCCCCGCCCCCGGCAACCCCTCGGCCGCCAGCACCATGCCCCCGAACGCAGTCACCAGCAGCAGCGACATCACTCGAGGCTTCGTCAACGCCACGTAGTCGCCGATGATCGCGCGCAGCGTGCTCCCCGGCGCCTCCCGGCCCGCTGCTCTCGACTCCCCATCCCCGTCTGCGGGCGGCGCACCCTCTTGCGCAGCCGTAGCGTCCGCCTCGGGCGTTATTCGCGCCGCCACGACCGCCATCGCGACCAGGTGTCCCCACAGCGCCGACGCCAGGCTCAGGTGAAGGACCCGCACCCACTCGTCGAACTGAAACCACGGGTTGGCCGCCCCCGCCAGCACCTGCGCGACCACCAGCGCCGCCGCGCCCATGCCCATCCCCGCCAGCGCCCGCGACCGCCCCTTGAGCCGCCGCGCCTGCAGCGCCGCCGCGATGATGTACAGCCCGCCTATGCCCGCGATGGCCCGGTGCGCCATGTGCTCCCACTGCAGTCCGAAGTTCGGCAGCCAGTCGCTCGTGCACAGCGGCCACGACGGGCACACCGCGCTCGCGCCGCTCCCCACGATGTACGTCCCCGACAGCAGGATGACCATCGACACCGTCGCCATCGCGAGGACCGTGTTGAAGTACGGGTGCCGCTGCTCCGGCGCCCCTCCCGCCGTCGCCGGCCGCGCGATGAGCAGCGCCACGATGAGCATCGCGAACAGCGTCTCCGCCGCGAACAGGTGCGCCGTGACGACCGGCGCGGGCAGCTCCGTCAGCACCGTGATCCCGCCCAGCACAACCTGCACCGCCAGCGCCACCACCGCCACGGCCATCAGCCGCTTCAGCCCCGTGGACTCGCGGTGCTTCCACCACACCAGCACGGCGCACGCCACCACCAGCGCCCCGACGACGCTCGCAACCAGCCGGTGGGAGTACTCGATCAGGACGTGGTACTCGAACGGAGGGATGATCTGCCCGTGGCAGAGCGGCCAGTCGGGGCACCCGAGCCCGGACTCGGTCGCCCGGACCACCCCGCCCAGCGTGATGAGGCCAAACGTCACCACCACGGTGACGGCAAGGAGCGCTCGCAAGCTGCGCAAGGAGGATGCGTTCACAACGCCATTCCAGCCCGGCTGTGCGGAAGAGGCCCCATGGTGCGGACGGAGAGCAACGTTTCTCTGCTAAATGATGATGCTGAAGAGCAGCAGCAACGCGACGAGGATGAATGTCGCAAGCACGAGGCCAAAGATGAACAGGCTCTTGAATATCTTGGCGTCGAACTTGAGGTGCATGTAGAACATAGCGACATAGTAAAACTTGAGCGCGGACAGGATCAGGAATATCCAGAGGAAGAAATCCTCGAGCGCCTCCACGTAGTAGATCAGCACCTCGAAGATGGTGATGAGCGTCAGGTACGTCGCAATGAGGATGTACTTGGCCGGAGACGGATGCGCGCTCTCGTGCGGGGCCGCCCCGTGTTGCTCTTGCTCTGCCATTCGCCTCTCCCTGTGTGGCCCGGCCGCTAGGTGGCCGCCGGCTCCAGGCTGCTGATCAGGTACACCACCGTGAAGATGACTACCCACACGATGTCGACAAAGTGCCAGTACAGTCCCGCCAGCTCCACGTCCAGGCTCTTCTCCGCCGGCAGCCCGTGCCTGAACGAGTAGAAGAAGAGCGACATGAGCCAGATGACGCCGACGGTCACGTGCGCCCCGTGGAAGCCCGTCAGCGTGAAGAAGCTCGCCCCGAACACGTTGGTCTTCGGCGTGAGCCCGTGAATGACGAACTCGTAGAACTCGTACACCTGGAACCCGAGGAACGTCGCGCCCAGGAACGCCGTCGCGAAGATCCAGAAGCGCGCCGACACCACGTCGTTCCGCTGCACCGCCGCCAGCGCCAGCACCATCGCCAGCGAGCTCGTCAGCAGCACGAAGGTGCTCGTGCTCGTCACCGGGATATTCAGGATCTCGTGCGGGTACGGCCCCACGACGCTCGCGTCCTTGTACAGCAGGAACGTCGCGATCAGCGCGCCGAAGAAGAGACACTCCGACGCCAGGAACAGCCACATCAGGAGCTTGCGATGGTCAAGCCCCGTCGTCGTGGCCAGGTGACTCTCGTGTGCCGTGGTGTGTGTTGTCACGACTTCCCCTCTAGTGGTGCTCGGGCGCCGCCGGCTCGAAGATCCATCCGTAGACGCCTAGCAGGCCTATGACTGCGCCTATGGACGCCAGCCACGGGTTGACGATCACCATGCCCGCCGCCAGCGCCGTCCCGAAGGCAACCACGATGGGCCAGTACGACGGGTTCGGCATGTGGATGGACTCCTCCGCCTCTTCCTCCGCGCCTCCCGCGATGACCGGCGGCGGGTCGTGCCTCAGCCCCGGGTTCTTCTGGTCCCAGAACGGCTCGTTGCTGTGGACCACCGGGATCCGCGCGAAGTTGTACTCCGGTGGCGGCGACGATATCGACCACTCCAGCGTGCGGCCGTCCCACGGGTCGTCGCCCGACGGTTCCCCGGACTTGACGCTCTTGAAGAAGTTGATCAGGAACACCACCACGCTCAAGGCGATGATGAATGCGCCCACCGTCTCGATCTGGTTCAGTAGCTCCCAGCCCATGCTCTCGTCGTACGTGTTGATGCGCCGCGGCATCCCGTCGATGCCCACCAGGTGCATCGGCCCGAACGTCACGTTCATGCCGATGAACATCAGCCAGAAATGCAACTTGCCCCAGCCCTCGCTGAGCAGTCGGCCCGTTATCTTCGGGAACCAGTAGTAGATGCCGCCGAACAGCCCCATGATGCTTCCGCCGAAGAGCACGTAGTGAAGGTGCGCCACCACGAAGTACGTGTCCTGCTGCTGCGTGTCGACCGGCGGCGAGGCGTGCATCACCCCGCTCAGCCCGCCAATGACGAACAGCGCCACGAACCCCAGCGAGAACAGCATTGCCGTCTTGAATTCGATTGCCCCGCCCCACAGCGTCGCGATCCAGTTGAAGATCTTGATGCCCGTCGGCACCGCGATCAGCATCGTGCTCGCCGAGAACGCCGCCAGCGCGATCGAGCCCAGCCCCACCGTGAACATGTGGTGCGCCCACACCGCGAACCCCATGAACCCGATCGCCACGCCCGCGAACACCACCGTCGAGTATCCGAACAGCGGCTTCCGCGAGAACGTCGGCAGGATCTCCGAGACTATGCCCATCGCCGGCAGGATCAGGATGTACACCTCGGGGTGGCCGAAGAGCCAGAAGATGTGCTGCCACAGCAGCGGGTCCGCGCCCGCCTCCGCCGAGAAGAACGGCATGCCGAACTCCCGCCAGAAAAGCAGCTGCACCAGCCCCACCGTCAGGATCGGCAGCGCGAACACCAGCAGGAAGGACACCACCAGCGTCATCCACGTGAACACCGGCATCCGCATCAGCGTCATGCCCGGCGCCCGCATGTTCAGGATGGTGATGATGAAGTTCAGCGCCGCCGCCAGCGAGGATACGCCCAGCACCAGCATGCCGAGCGCGAAGAAGTCGACCGCGCTGCTCGGCGAGTACTCGGACGCCGTCAGGTTCGCGTACGCGAACCACCCCACGTCCGGCGCCCCGCCGAAGATGAAGCTCGAGTTCAGCAGCAGCGCGCCGAAGAGGAAGAGCCAGTAGCTCAGCGCGTTCAGTCGCGGAAACGCGACGTCGCGCGCCCCGATCTGCAGCGGCACGATGTAGTTGAAGAACGCCGCTCCCAGGGGCATGATCGCCAGGAAGATCATGGTCAGCGCGTGCATCGTGAACAGCTGGTTGAACAGCCCCGCTGCTATGAGCGTGCTCTCCGCCTCCGCCAGCTGCAGCCGGATCAACAGCGCCTCGAAGCCACCGACCAGGAAGAAGCAGACGGCCGTCATCCCGTACAGGATGCCGATGCGCTTGTGGTCGACGGTGGTGATCCAGCTCCACACGCCGCTCTTGGAAGCGGCGTGGTCCGCTCCCCCGATTGCGCCTACTGCCGTTGCCATGTATTCGCCTCCAAACGTCCGCCGGGCCGTCCCGGCGCTACGCCCTCGAATGCGTTACTGCAATGTCTGAAGATATGCCACCAGCGCGCCGATGTCTGCATCCGTCAAGGCCAGGTCCGGGTTCTTGTACGCCTCGGCTTCCTTGTACATGATGTTCCCCGGCTTGATCTCCTCCGGGTCGTCCAGCCACGCCGTCAGGTTCGTCGAGTTGTTCTCCATTATCGCCCCCGCCAGCGTCACCCGCGATCCGAAGCCCGTCAGGTTGGGCGCAGGGAAAAGCCCCGCCGCGTCGTAGGCCCCGTTGATGCTGTGGCACACCGTGCAGCCCTTGGTCGAGAACAGCTCGTGCCCGGTAGCCGCCACGCCCGAAGGCTCCGGCGCCGGCGCCTGCAGCCCCGCGGTCCATGTCTCGAAGTCCTCGGGGCTGTCGACGAAGATGCGCATCCGCATGTTCGCGTGCGAGAGTCCGCAGAACTCCACGCACTGCCCCAGGAACATCTGCCCCTCGGTGTCCGCGTCCGGCGTGAACCACACCGTGTTCGTCCTGCCCGGCACCAAGTCCACCTTCCCGAAGAGCTGCGGCACCCAGAAGCTGTGCAGCACGTCCTCCGTCTCCAGGTGGAAGCCGATCGTGCGGTTGGACGGCACGCGGATTTCGTTTGCCGTCACCACGCCCACTTCGGGGTACTCGACTTCCCACCACCATTGGTGCCCGGTGACGTTGATGATGTACGAGCCCGCCGGGATGTCGTCCGTCCGGAATATCGTGATCCACGTCGGCACCGCGATGGCGACCAGGATCAGCGCCGGGATGATGGTCCATGTGACCTCGAGGGCCATGTTGCCCTCGGTCTGCTTCGGTATCCCCGAGTTTGGGCGCCTGCGGTAGCGGAACACCGCGTACACCAGCGCGCCCTCCACGACGACGAATACCACCACGGACACCCAGAAGATGAACGCGTACGTGCCCTGAATTTCCCGCGCGACGTCCGACTGGGGGTTGATGGTCGTCTGCGCCGAGTCGACGGTTCCGCAGGCTGCGAGGATGGGTAAAACTGCTAGGGCGAGGAGTACGAGCAGGGACTTAGGGCGGATGTGTATTCGGTTCGCCATGGTCCTCTCTCAATGTCGTTGTGACCGGTCGCTGCCGTCCCCATGAGCGCTGAGAGGCTGTTCGCGTCGGGGTTCGGGCCCATCCCGTGCTGGCACGGCTGTGCAGACCCCTTTGCAGCAGCCACATTCTATAGTCGCCAATCTCTCCCAGTCAATGGGTTGGTGAAAAATCGCGCAAAGTTTTGCGCCCTCACCAACGCCGCCGCCCGCTCATCGTCCGTCCCTCCAGCCTCCGCATGCGCTCGTCGTCCTTGTACAGCATGACGAAGAACAGGATCGTCAGCACCGTGAAGTAGATGCCCGCGCCCGGTATCCACATGATCAGCCCCGCGATCATCTGGTCCTCCCCTGCCGTCAGCCCCCACAGCCGCGGCACCCCCTCGTAGTACGTGAACAGCACGTCCTCGGAGAGCGTGATGATCGCCGCCAGCGCCGTGCTCTGCAGCGTCGCCAGGAACAGGTACAGCAGCCGCAGCGAGTACGGAAGCCGCGGCTTCAGCGGCACCGGGTCGATGGCGGCCCACCAGAAGAACACCGCCGCGCTGATGAACATGACGTGCTGCAGGAAGTGCAGCGCCTCGTTCGTGATCGCCTCGTTGTACAGCGCCGGGATGTGCCACACCCACACCGTGAACACGAAGACCAGCCACGCGATCAGCGGCGACGCCAGGAACCCGAGCGCCTTCCGCACCCGCCGCATCTGCAGCAGCGGTATCGCCAGGTCGTTGCGAAGCAGTCGCGGCAGCCCCCGCAGCACCGGCACGACCGGCGCGCCCAGCAGGATGAGCGGCGGCCCCACCATCATCATGAGCATGTGCTGCACCATGTGCATCAGGAAGAGGTCGCCCGAGAGCCCGTCGATGGGCGACACCGCTCCCACAATCAGCGTCGTCCACC
This sequence comes from uncultured Dehalococcoidia bacterium, assembly GCA_964499855.1. GTDB lineage: Bacteria > Chloroflexota > Dehalococcoidia > Lucifugimonadales > UBA1127 > UBA1127. Next base: position 7,713 of record CAZCPU010000011.1, read on the forward strand.
CGGCGTAGAACGAGGTTGGCCGCCACCACGGGAAGAGGTTGCCCGAGCGGCCCCGGCTGCTCCACAGCCCCCGCGTGTAGAGCGCGAATAGCGCCGCCAACCCTGCCAGGGTCAGCGGGTCAAAGGTCCACGTGTTCCAGAACGTCATCGATTATGCGTCGACATCTCGCCCGATTGCCTCGACAGCCCCGCACGATTGCCGCGACAGCCCCGCGCGCGCCGTTCCCATTACGAGGTCGCCTCGCCGGGGGTGCAGCTGAACATCCAGTTGACGCCGAATTTGTCCGTGCACGCCCCGAAGTAGTCCCCCCAGAACATGTCTCCCAGCGGCATCGTAACCTCGCCGCCCTCCGCCATTTTGCCGAAGAGCTCGTCCGTCTGCTCGCGGCTGTCCGTGAGGACCGAGATCGAGAAGTTGTTCCCCATTGCCACCGGCGGCCCGAACACGCTCGGCACGTCGCTCCCCATCAGCGTCGTCCCGCCGATGTCGTACGAGACGTGCATGATGTTGTCCATCTCGTTCTCCGCCACGCCCATGTCCTCCGGCATTTCGCGGAAGGTGGCGAAGAAGGTGAACTCCCCGCCGAACACCGAGCGGTAGAACTCGAAGGCCTCGCGGCAGTTGTCGTTGAAGTGCAGGTAGACGTTGAGCGGCATGCTATCTCTCCTGGTAATCTGTTGGGCCAATAACCAGTATACTCATGCTCGGTCGCGGCGGGCCACAACCCCGCCGCGGCGAGCGGGCCGCCGCGAGGGGCCCGCCACACACCGCGCAAAGGAGCGTTTCGACATGGAATTGGGTGCGTTCTCGGTCAGCCTCGCCGTCAACGACATCGAGGCGTCGCGGGACTTCTACGCCAGGCTCGGCTTCGTGATCATCGGCGGCGACCAGGCCGAAAACTGGCTCATCCTGCAGAACGGCTCCACCACCATCGGCCTCTTCCAGGGCATGTTCGACAAGAACATCCTCACCTTCAACCCCGGCTGGGACTCGAACGCCCAGAAGCTCGACGCCTTCACCGACATCCGCAGCCTCCAGCGCCAGCTCAAGGGCAAGGGCATCGCCCTCATCAGCGAGGCCAACGAGACCACCGCCGGCCCGGACAGCTTCTTCCTGGAAGACCCCGACGGCAACCCCATCCTCTTCGACCAGCACGTTTGACCCCGCATGCTCCATACCCGTGAAAGCTCGCCCTTGCCGCGAAACGAGGACGGGAATCCACTGGGACGGGGGCGCCCGTTCGTGCTGAGGGAAGCCGAAGAGCCCGCCCCGTGCTCGATGCGAGCGCGAACCGCCCGCAGCAGACCCCATCGGGAGGCGCACCCAGGGCAGGGCCCCATCCACCCCCTTGACAAGAACTTACGTTCTATTCTACCCTTCCTCCATCGTCGAGGGAGGGGCCCATGTCCCATCACGCCAAGTTCACGGACACCGAGTGCCGCACCGCCCTGAACCGCGTCCGCGGCATGGGGTTCCGCTGGTCCCTCAATCCCTACCGGGGCTGCGTCCACGGCTGCCACTACTGCTTCGCCCGCCGCTACAACGCCTTCCACGACCTCAACCCATCCGAGGACTTCTCCGGCCTCGTCTTCGTCAAGGCAAACATCGTCGAGCGCCTCCGCGCCGAGCTCTCCCGCCCCTCCTGGCCCCGCGACGTCGTCGCCATCGGCACCGCCACCGATCCCTACCAGCCCATCGAGGGCGCCCGCCGCCTCACCCGCGGCTGCCTCGAGGCCCTCGTCGAGCGCCG
>CAZCPU010000011.1:9563-21410 GCA_964499855.1 uncultured Dehalococcoidia bacterium
CCACGAGAGCCTCGCCGCCGTCGTCGAGGCCGCCGCGGCCCACGGCGCCCACTACCTCCACCCCAACGTCCTCCACCTCCAGCCCGGCACCCGGGAGCACTTCATGGACTACCTGTCCGCCCGCCACCCCCGCCTCCACTCCGCCTACCAGCGCCTCTACACCGAGCCCTTCGCGCCCACCACTCTCCGCCGCGACGTCGAGGACCGCGTGTCGGAGCTTATGGACACCCACGGCCTCCGGGAGCGCCGCCACGATTGGTGGCAGCCCGCACAGCCCGCGCGACAGCTCGCCCTCGCGGGCGTCTAGCCGGTCTCAAGACGCGTCCTCGCAACCCGGCCCCCAATCGTTCCAAGCTGCGGCGCGCTCTACCTGTGGTACCCTGAACATAGGACAGGCGGCACAGGGGACGGCATGCAGGGCCGGACATTCATCATCGGGACTACGGGGCGGAGCGTGCTCGCAGTCGCGCTCACGTCTGCCCTGCTGTTCCTCGTGGCCCTCGCCGCCTGCCGGTCCGAGCCGCCCCGTGAGACCCCCGGCGCCGTGCCGTCACCCACCGCCGTCCCCGCGCCCACCCCTGACCGCGAGCCTCCTGCTCCCTCCGGCGCCCCGTCTCCCTCCACCGCCCCCGGCGCGCCCGCACCCGCCGGCAACGCCGACGCCCTCGCCCTCAAGCCGTCCCTCATGGCGACGGCCCCCGCCGAGGACGTTCCGCCGGCGGCCCGCATCGCGCCCCCGCCCCCCAGCGACCTCATCGCCCTCGCCCGGCGCTTCCGCCCGGGTCAGGACGCGCGGCTCGCAGCCGCCCCCGTCCTCGGCCACCTCGACGTCGGCCGCGTCGAGGACTTCTGGGTCGTCGACCTCACCCGCCAGCGCATCGCGACGGTTCAGGCAACCCTCCGGCTCGTCACCCCCCACGCCTTCTGGTACACCGCCGACGGCGTGAGCACCACCGAGGCGCAGCTGGAGGAGCTTGCCTCCCACTTTGAGGACCGCGTCTATCCCTCGGTCTCCCAGGCAGCCCTCGGCTACGTCCCGCAGCGCATGAGCGAGGGCCTTGGCGCGCCCGCCACCATGCTCATCACCCCTCTCAGCGGCGCGGCAGGCTACTTCTCGTCCGGCGACTACTACACCCCCGGCGTCTATCCCTACAGCAACGGCCGCCCCATGCTCTACCTGGATTCCCGCGTCATCCGCGCCGGCCCCGGCGCCTTCCGCAGCCTCACCGGCCACGAGTACCAGCATCTGCTCCACCACCTCGTGGACCCCACCGAGCACACCTGGGTGAACGAGGGCATCTCGGAGGTCGCCGCCGGCCTCGTCGCCCGCGGCCGCGACATCGCGCCCCCCGGCTTCCGTGACGAGGTTTCCCTGACCAACTGGCCCGGCTTTGGAAGCGGCGTCGGCCGCCACTACAACGCCGCACACCTCTTCTTCATCTATTTCTCCCAGCGCTACGGCATCGACGCCCTCGCACCCCTCATTGCCCGCCCCGAGGACGGCGCCGCCGGCATCGAGGCCTACCTCCGCGACGCCGGCCACGACGTCACCTTCCCCGAGCTCTACATGGACTGGTCGACGGCCAACCTCCTCGGCGGCGGCGCCCCCATGCCCTACGGGTACGCCGACGACTCCTCTCTGTCGCTCCTGGCCCCCGTGCGCACCCTCTCAACGGACGGACGCCTCAGCGGCGGCGTCGCCCCCTTTGCCACCGACTACGCCCGCCTCGACGTGCCCGCCTCCGGCGCCGTGCTGCACTTCGAGGGCGACCCCACCTCCGCCATCCTCGACACGTCGCCCTACAGCGGCCAGGCCTGTTGGTGGAGCAACCGCGGCGATTCCTCCCACTCCCGCCTCACCCACGAGTTCGACCTCTCCAACGTCGCGTCGGCAACGCTGACCTTCAAAATGTGGCACAACCTCGAGGAGCTCTGGGACTACCTCTACGTCACCGCCTCCGCCGACGGCGGCGAGACCTGGAGCGTCCTCCCCGGCACCCACACCGTTTCGGACGACCCCATCGGCGCCACCTACGGCCCCGGCATCACCGGCCAGAGCGACGGCTGGGTGGAGGAGCGCGTCGATCTCACGCCCTTCGCCGGCGCGGCCGTCCTCGTGTCCTTTGAGCAGGTCTTCGACGTCGCCATCAGCCTCGACGGCGCCTGCGTCGACGACGTCGCCGTCCCCGAGATCGGTTTCTTCGACGACGCCGAGACCGACGGCGCATGGTCCGCCGACGGTTTCGTGCGCACCGCCAACACCCTCCCCCAGCGTTTCGGCGTCCGCGTCGTCATCGACCGTGGTGATGGCAACGTCTCCGTCACCGACGTCCCCCTTGACCCCTCGAACGCCGGCAGCATTCCCGTTCCCGCCCTCGCCCCCGGCGAGTCCGCAACCGTTCTCGTCGCCTCCCTCACCCCGCACACGCGGCTGCCGGCGGGCTACGCGTTGAGGCTTACGCCTGCCCCTTCATAGCAGTGCTCCTGTAATACTGATATAATGCGTCAGTCCTGCCAGGCCGAGTGTTTCTGAACCTGCCTGCGGGACGTGAGGGAGGGTATGGCAAACAGTGAAGTCAGACTGACTGAACTTGCCCATTGCGCCGGCTGAGCGGCTAAGTTCAGCCCGGAGGATCTGGGCCAAGTCCTCAGTCAATTGCCCCGAATGTCGGACCGCGATCTTCTTGTCGGTCCTGATACCGGGGACGATGCCGCTGTGTACAGAATCACCGAGGATCTTGCCATCATCCAGACCGTTGACTTCTTCCCGCCCATCGTCGACGACCCCTACGCCTACGGCGCCATCGCCGCCGCCAACTCCCTGTCGGACGTCTACGCCATGGGCGGCATGCCCGTCATCGCCCTCAACGTCGTCTGCTTCCCCGCTTCGATGGACAAGAGCATCCTCACTGAAATCCTCCGGGGCGGCTACGACAAGGCGGAGGAGGCCAACGCCCTCATCGCCGGCGGCCACACCATGGACGACGCCGAGCCCAAGTACGGCCTCGCCGTCACCGGCGTGGTCCGTCCCTTCGACCACATCTCCAACGCCGAGGCCCGCCCCGGCGACGTCCTCGTCCTCTCCAAGCCAATCGGCACCGGCATCATCACCACCGGCGCCAAGGCCGGCGTCGCTCCCGCCGCCGTCATTGACGACGCCATACAGGTCATGGCAAAGCTCAACGAGGGCGCCGCGCTGTCCATGAAGCCCGCCGGCGTCAACGCCTGCACGGACATCACCGGATTTGGCCTCCTCGGCCACCTGCGGAGCATGGCCGCGGCCAGCGGCGTCGCGGCAAAGGTCTCCCTTGGCGCTGTCCCCGTGCTGAACGGCACGTGGGACTTGCTGGAGCAGAACGTCGTCCCCGGCGGCACGCGCCGGAACCTTGACTCCCTGAAGGGTGTCGCCCACTGGGACGACGCGATCTCCGAGGCCGCAAAGCTCCTGCTCTGCGACGCCCAGACGTCCGGAGGCTTGCTGATGTCCGTCCCCCGCCAGCGCGAGGCCAGCCTGATCGACTCCCTCCGCGCCCACGGCGCCGACGGCTTTCGCATCGGCGAGATCGTCAAGTCCCGCGACACCTACATCGAGGTGACCGCCTAGCCCGCCCCTAGTGCCGCGCCCGCACGATCAGCGCCGGGTCCCCGGCGTGGCGCACGAGTCGGTCCGTAACGCTCCCCATCACCGCTCTCCCCACGCCGCTGCGCCCGTGTGTGCACGCCAGGATCATGCTGTCCGGGGTTGTCCTCGCTATCTCCTGGATCTCGTCCGACGGCCTGCCTCGCGTGACCGTCGAGCGCACGTCCGTCGCCCCGGCCGCCCTCAGTTGCTCCGCCATCGCGCCTAGGTACGCCGCCGCCTCCGCCTCTTCCTGCGTCGCCTCGCTTACCCCCGCCGCCGCCAGTTCGCTCACGTTCAGCGACGACCTCCCCGGCTCGTCCAGCACGCGGAATAGCTGCACGGTCGCCCCCGTCGCCGCCGCGATTTCCCCTGCGATTGGCAGCACCGTCTCGGCAAGCTCGGATCCGTCGAGCGGCACTATCAGCGTCTTGATCCCCGCAACGCTCTCCACCGCGGGCGATTCCCGGTCGGGATGCACCACCAGCATCGGCGTTAGCGTCGTGTGCAGCACACGGTCCGTCACGCTGCCCATCACCCACCGGCCGATGCCCGTCCGCCCCCGCGTCGACATGGTGATGAGCGTGTCGTCGTCCTTCTCGGCCTCCTCCACGATCTGCGTCGCCGGCTGCCCGTAGCGCACGAGGATCCTTGTCTGCACCCCAAGCGCATTCAGCCCCTCCGCAATCCGCGAGAGGTACGCCTCTGACTGGTGTTGCAGCCGCACGTTCAGCGGCTCCAGCGCCGCCATGATCGACGCCTGCTCGCTGTCGTTCAGCTGTTCGAGTTCGTACGTCGCCTCCGTGTGCAGCTGCAGCAGGTCCACCCTTGCGCCAAGCGCCGGGGCGAGCGCCCGAACGAATGGCAGTATCCCCTCTGAGAGCGATGACCCATCCAGCGGTGTCAGGATTCGCTTGAACATTCCACTCCTCCCCATCCCAAAGCCATCTCCACACAAGAGAACGGACGCCCACTTTTGGCGCCCGTGCATTGGCCCCGTTGCCGATTGCCTGTATCTGGGGTGTGCCCCTTCATCCCCAGTCCTGTACAACGTGTCCGCCCGTTGGGGCATGTCGCCTGCGTAGCTGTGCTGCAGGCGACTTTGCGATTTATAGCGTGGTGGTCGGCCATTGTCTAGAGGCCGGACCGTCCCGAGACCCCCGCCGCCGCACTAGTTCGGCGCCCGCACGATGAGCGCCGGATGCCCCGAGTGCCGCGCCAGCCGGTCGGTCACGCTCCCCAGCACCGCCCGGCCCACCCCGCTCCGTCCGTGCGTGCACGCCACGATGAGGCTGTCCGGCGTCGCCCGGGCCACCTCCTCGATCTCCGCTGCGGCCAACCCTCGCTTCACTACGAAGTCCGCGTCCTCCACTCCCTGGTCGCGCAGCTCTCCCGCCTTTGCTCCAAGGTACGCCTCGGCATCCTTTTCCATTTCGTCGACGACGTTCACTCCGGTGATGTGGCCCGTGTACAGGAACCCGACGGCTTCAACAAGCAGTATCCTTGCCCCCGTCGCCTTCGCCGTCTCCGCCGCCACCGGCAGCGCTGCCTCCGCCAGCTTCGATCCGTCCAGCGGCACAATGAGCGTCCGCACCTCTGCCGTGCTGTCCATCGACGGCGCCCCCCGCTCCGGATGCACCATCAGCAGCGGAGTATTCGTCGTGTACAGCACCCGGTCCGCCACGCTCCCCATGATCCAGCGCCCGAGCCCCGTCTCGCCGCGCGTCGACATCGCGATGAGCGTGCCGCTGACCTCCTCCGCCTCGCCTACTATGTGCGCTGCCGCCGGCCCCGCCCGCACGTCGATTTCCGTCGCAATCCCCAGCTCAGTCAGCCCCGCCGCCACCGTCGCGAGGTACTCCTCTGCCTGGTCGTGGAGCCGGCGCGTCACCGCCTCCAGCACCCTCTTCATCGATTCCGGGTCGACGTCGTCTTCCACGGTGACCTCCCGCGTCAGGTCCTCGTGCGTTCGCAGCAACGACACCCCCGCTCCGAACGCTGGCGCAAGCGCGCGGACGTACGGCAGTATGCCCTCTGACAGCTTCGAGCCGTCCAGGGGTGTCAAGATTCGCTTGAACATGCAGCTTCCCCCGGCCCCCGTAGGCCTGCGTCGTAGTCTGTACTGCCGCCCCTAGCGCGGCGCCCGCACGATCAGCGCCGGGTGCCCCGAGTGCCGCGCCAGCCGGTCGATCACGCTCCCCAGTACCGCCCGTCCTACCCCGCTCCGCCCGTGCGTGCACGCCACGATGAGGCTGTCCGGCGTCGCCCTCGCCAGCTCCTCGATCTCCGTCGACGCCGTCCCGCGGGTTACGACGGTGTCCACCGCCCCCGCGCCCGCGGCCCTCAGCTCCCTGGCCTTCATGCCCAGGTACACTGTCGCCCCGTCTTCCATCTCCGAGATCATGCTCACCCCGGTTATGCCGCCCGTGTCCTGCTCCGGGGCGTATCCCGAGGGTATGCCGACGGTCTCGGTCAGGAGGATCCTCGCCCCCGTCTTGCTTGCCAGCTCCGTCGCCACCGGCAGCACCGTCTCCGCCAGGTCGGACCCGTCCAGCGGCACGATGACCGTCTTGATCTCCGCCGTGCTGTCCACTGACGGCGCCCCCCGCTCGGGGTGTACCACCAGCAACGGCGCGGCCGTCGTGTGCAGCACCCGGTCCGTCACGCTGCCCATGATCCAGCGCCCGAGTCCCGTCCGCCCGTGCGTCGACATCGCGATGAGCGTGTCGTCCACCTCCGCCGCCTCGCCCACGATGACGTCCGCTGCCGGCCCCGACCGCACCAGCCGGTACGTCGCGACCCCCAGCGCCTCCAGCGACCCCGCCGCGTGGTCCAGGTAGTAGTCCGCCTGGTGGTGCAGCCGCGTGGCTATGGGCTCCAGCGCGGCCGTTATCGCCTCGCTGTCCGCCTCGTCGTCCGGTGCCAGCTCGTATGCCAGCTCTTGGTACACGCGCAGCAGGTCAACCCGTGCGCCCAGCGCCGGGGCCAGCGCGCGTACGTACGGCAGGATGCCCTCGGAAAGTGTCGAGCCGTCCAGGGGAGTCAGAATGCGCTTGAACACGGTAGACCTCCCGGCCAATGGTTGTTATGCCTGCGCCATTATACAGGACGCCGAACTGCGGACACCGCCTGTGGCACGGAAATGCCCCGGTCTTGCAGGGCCTCCGCCGCCCCGCGGTGCTACAATGCCTCTGTACGCGCTCAAATCAACCGTGGCGGCTGCCGGAGGACGAAGGGTTCCATGACGCTCGAGCACATCGTCGTGAAGGGGGCGCGCGAGCACAACCTCAAGAATATCGACGTTACAATCCCACGCAACAAGCTCGTCGTCGTCACCGGCGTATCCGGCTCCGGCAAGAGCTCCCTCGCCTTCGACACCATCTACGCCGAGGGCCAGCGCCGTTACGTCGAGTCCCTCTCCGCCTACGCCCGCCAGTTCCTCGGCCGCATGGAGAAGCCCGACGTCGACTACATCGAGGGCCTCTCCCCCGCCATCTCCATCGACCAGAAGGGCGTCTCCCACAACCCCCGCTCGACCGTCGGCACCGTCACGGAGGTCTACGACTACCTCCGTCTGCTCTTCGCCCGCGTCGGCAAGCCCCACTGCCCCCGGTGCGGCCGCGCCGTCGTCCGCCAGTCCGTCCAGCAGATCGCCGACGCCGTCTTCGACCTCCCCCGCGATAGCCGCATCATGCTCATGGCCCCCGTCGTCCGCGACCGCAAGGGTGAGTACAAGGACGTCTTTGAGGACGCGCGCAAGAAGGGCTTCGTGCGCGTCCAGGTCGACGGCCAGGTCCGCGACCTCTCCGAGACCATCACCCTCGACAAGAACTACCGCCACACCATCCAGGTCGTCGTCGACCGCCTCGTCATCAACGATGACCTCGAGCAGAGCCGCGTCCACGAGTCCCTCGAGACCGCCATGCGCCTCGCCGAGGGCATGGTCACCGTCGCCGTCCTGCCGGACGCAGCCGCCGATGCCGGCAACGCCGCGGCCCCCGAGCCCGCTCCCGGCTCCGAATCCGTTCGCCCTGAGGGAACTCGAAGGGCCAACCGCCGCCGCGGCCGCCAGTCCAGCGGCAACCGGGAGATCATCTTCTCGGAGCAGTTCGCCTGCCCCTACTGCCAGATCAGCTTCGGTGAGATCGAGCCCCGCACCTTCAGCTTCAACAACCCCCACGGCGCGTGCCCGGAGTGTACCGGCCTCGGCTTCCGCCTCGAGGTCGACCCCGAGCTCGTCGTGCCCAACCCCGCCCTCTCCCTCGATGAGGGCGCAATCGCGCCGTGGATGCGGCCCGGCACCGCCCACGGCGTCCACGCCAGCATGCTCAACTCCCTCGCCAGCGCCCACGCTTTCTCGATGTCGACGCCCTTCCGCGACCTCCCGCAGGTCGTCCAGGGCCTCCTCCTCCAGGGCGACCGCAACACGAAGTTCACCATGCGCCACCGCACCCACCGCGGCCGCGAGTTCACGTGGCAGACCACCTATGAGGGCGTCATCCCAAACCTCATGCGCCGCTACCGTGACACCGAGTCCGATTACGTCCGGACGGAGATCCAGCGCTTCATGGCCCAGCGCCCCTGCCCGTCCTGCAGCGGGCGCCGCCTCAAGCCGGAGGCCCTCGCCGTCACCGTCTGCGGCATGGACATCATGCAAGTCTGCTCCCAGAACATCGAGCGCGCCTTGGAGTGGACCGAGGCCGTCCGCAGCGAGGACCCCAAGCTCATCGCCCAGGACCTCGCCCTCAACGACCGCGACCGCTTCATCGCCCAGCAGATCCTCAAGGAGATCGACAACCGCCTGCGCTTCCTGACGGAGATCGGCCTCCACTACCTCACCCTGGAGCGCACCGCCTACACCCTCTCCGGCGGCGAGGCCCAGCGCATCCGCCTCGCGACCCAGATCGGCTCCGGCCTCATGGGCGTCCTCTACGTCTGCGACGAGCCCACCATCGGCCTCCATCCCGCCGACGACTACCGCCTCATCGCCACCCTCAAGCGACTCCGCGACCTCGGCAACACCGTCCTCCTCGTCGAGCACGACGAGGCCGTCATGCGCGCCGCCGACCACATCGTCGACCTCGGCCCCGGCGCCGGCGAGCACGGCGGCGAGATCGTCGCCGAGGGGACCCTTGACACCGTCATGGCGAGCGAGATGTCCCTCACGGGCGCCTACCTCTCCGGCCGCCGCGAGATCCCGCTGCCCCGCACCCGCCGCACCGGCTCCGGGGAGTGCATCACCCTGACCGGCGCCCGCGCCAACAACCTCAAGAACGTGGACGTCGACTTCCCCCTCGGCAAGCTCGTCGTCATCACCGGCGTGTCCGGCTCCGGCAAGAGCACCCTCGTCAATGAGGTCCTCTACAAGCGGATCGCCCAGACCTTCTACCGCGCCAAGGACCGCCCCGGCGAGCACGACAGCATCACCGGCCTCGACGCCATCGACAAGGTCGTCGACATCGACCAGTCGCCCATCGGCCGCACCCCGCGCAGCAACCCGGCCACCTACACCGGCGCTTTCACGCCCATCCGCGAGATGTTCGCCAAGCTGCCGGAGGCCCGTTCCCGCGGCTACCAGCCCGGCCGCTTCTCCTTCAATGTCAAGGGCGGCCGCTGCGAGGCCTGCGAGGGCGGCGGCTACATCCAGATCGAGATGCAGTTCCTCCCGGACGTCACCGTTCCCTGCGAGGTCTGCAACGGCGCCCGCTACAACCGCGAGGCCCTCGAGGTGAAGTTCCGCGAGAAGTCCATCTCGGACGTGCTCAACATGACCGTGGAGGAGGCCCTGGACCTCTTCCAGAACCTCCCGCGCGTCCGCTCCAAGCTGGAGACCCTGCGTGACGTCGGCCTCGGCTACATCCGCCTCGGCCAGCCCGCCACCACCCTATCCGGCGGCGAGGCCCAGCGCATCAAGCTCTCCACCGAGCTCTCCAAGCGCGCCACCGGCCGCACCCTCTACATCCTCGACGAGCCCACCACCGGCCTCTCCTTCGAGGACGTCGCCGCCCTCATGCGCGTCCTCCACCGCCTCGTCGACGCCGGCAACACCGTCATCGTCATCGAGCACCACCTCGACGTCATCAAGAACGCCGACTGGATCATCGACCTCGGCCCCGGCGCCGGCGAGCACGGCGGCGAGGTCATCGCCACCGGCGCCCCGGAGGACGTCATGGCCATCGACCGCTCCCACACCGGCGAGTACCTCCGCCCCCTCCTCAACGGCCACGCGCCCGTCGAGCCGGTACCCCCGGCCCGGAGGAAGCGCTCACAGCAGCCCGTGGCGGCGAAGTAAGCGCCCCACCCCCTCCACACCCTTGGAAAGCAAGAGACCCGGCCCCATGGCCGGGTCTCTTTCATCGCCTCCCGCCACGACTACGTGTACGGCAGGGCCTCTCGCATGATCCGAAGCGTGTTCTGGATGGCGTTCTCGGTCTCCTTGCACTTGTGGGCGGCCCCGACGTCCTCCGGGTTCAGGAGGTGCGCGTCCTTCCGCCCGAGCGCCAGGAAGAACCGGGTCCGGTGAGTTGGGCCTTCAGTAAGGTTTGGCATGTGACCCTCCTTTCCTTGACCGTTCTCTCTATACATGGAAACGTTCCGCCATCGCATTTGGTTACTGAATTCGTCGGAACGCCGGCACCAGCGTCAGCGCCACGAACACCCCGGCCAGCACCACTCCCGCGAAGATCAGCTGCGCGTACTGCACCCCCAGCGCGTGCGCCGTGAAACCCGCCAGCGTCGCGCCTATCGTGATCACCGACCGGTCCAGGCTGATCAGCGCCATCACCCGCCCCCGCATGTCGACCGGCGCCGAGTCCAGCAGCAGCGAGTTCGTCAGCGAGTTGAACGGCGTTTGGAACATGCCGATGAAGACGACCACCCCCAGCGACAGCGCCACGATGCCCGTGTATGTGCTCAGCGAAAAGAGGACCAGCATCGCCCCGAACGTCGCCATCACGCCCATGATCGCCAGGCCGCGGTGCCTCCGCGGGTTCAGCGACGCCAGCGTCAGCGCCCCTATGACCCCGCCCAGTCCCGTGAGCGACATCATGAAGCCGAATCCCCGCTCGCCTATCTCCAGCACGTCCTTCGCGAAGAGCGGCGCGAACACCTGCATGTAGGACATGCCGAACATGAAGTACACCAGCGCCAGGATGATCACCCACCGGATGGAAGGCGTTGCCCATCCGAACCTGATCCCCTCGCGGAAGCTCGAGAACGCGTTGCCGACGCTGCGCTTGCCGGTCCTCTCGTGGGGCGGTACGTTCAGCAGGTACGTGAACAGCACCGCGCCCAGGAATACGATGGCTGCTATCAGGAATGTCACCCCGAATCCTGCGAACGCCACCAGGATGCCCGCCACGCTCGCCCCCGCGATGCGCATCGTGTTCATGGACGCGCTGTTGAGCGCGACGGCGTTCGTCAGGTGCCGCGCCGGCACGATGCTCGGGATGAGCGACTGCCGCGCCGGCTGGTCCATCGCGTTGAACATGCCCTTGGCGAACGCCTGCACGTAGATGTGCCACAGCTCGATTTGCCCCGAGAGTATCAGGAAGGCGAGGGCGAAGTTGGCCAGCGCTGACCCCGTCTTCGCCACCAGCAGCACGCTCCGCCGGTCGTACCAGTCCGCGATCACCCCGGCGAACAACCCCGCCGCCAGCTGCGGCACCGTCCGCGCCGCGAACACCAGCCCCAGGTCCCGCGCGTCTCCCCCCACCAGCGCCGAGAGCACCAGCAGCGGCCGGGCGATCTGCTCCATCCACAGCGCCAACGCCTGCGAGATTTGCCCAAGCCACAGGAATCGAAAGTCGCGGTACTGGAATGAGGCGAAGGTGCCGTAGCGGAAGCGCCCTCGGCGCCGCAGGAGTCGCTCCCGCCGCTCCAATGCAGCGGCCGCGCCCGCCGATTCGGGGGGCGTCGGCTCCAATGAGTCTCCGCGCCGGGACGATGCCACTCGGCCCCCCTCCTGCGGCAAACGCGTCAGTCCATGATACTACGCCTTTCCAAAGCGGGAGAAACGCCGCGCTGCGTCTTCCCCCACGCCGCCGTTCCCGCCCCTCTCGACACCATTCCTGCGCCTCGAGCCATGTCTGCGAATCCAGCGCCTTCCCCAGCGAGGGCGGCGGGGTCCAGGGGTGCTGCGAGGCGGACCATCGCCGCCGTCCCCCGCCTCCCGCCCACCCTGACACCGCCGCCTGTCCCGGAAGACCCGCCCCGCAATACCCTGTCCC
>CAZCPU010000011.1:21510-23184 GCA_964499855.1 uncultured Dehalococcoidia bacterium
ACCATCGCCGCCGCCGTGCCGCCCATCAGCATGAGCGCCGCCGGCGCCGAAAGCCAGTCGGCCAGCCCGCCGCCCCCCGCCGACCCCAGCGGCATGAGCCCCCGGTCCAGGTTGTACACGCTCATCACCCGGCCGCGCAGCTCCTCCGGCGCGTGCGCCATGAGCGTGACGTTCCCCGCCGTCATGAAGATGGCCTGCCCGGCCCCAATGAATAGCATGACGAACATGGGCAGCAGAATCCCCAGCCCCACGTGCGGCGACACCCCCAGCAGGAACACCGAGAGCGCGTACCCGAAGGACGCCCCCAGGTACAACAGCCCCTTGTGCCGCACGTCGCCGAACGCCGCGACGATGAGCCCACCGACGAGCGCCCCGATGCCCGCGACCGACAGCATCAACCCGAACCCCTGCGCGCCGATGTCCAGCACCCGGTCCGCCATGATCGGCATCAGCGTGTTGTACGGCATGACGAAGGTGAACACCGCCAGCGCGATGACCATCACCACCAGGATGTTCTTGTCCGCCATGACGTAGCGGATGCCCTCCATGAGCTGCCCGCTCGCGCTCTCCGTCGCGCTCACGCTCCGCGCCCCCGGCGCCTTCATGATGATCGTCGCGACTACGACCACGGCGAACAGTATGACGGAGCCCACGAACGCCGCGGTCACGTCGAACCACCCGATGAGCAGCCCCGCGATGCCGGGCGCGATGACCCGCATGAAGTTCATCGCCACCTGGTTCAGCGCGAAGGCGTTCAGCATGATCTGTTCCGGCACCAGGTTGGGGATCAGGGCGTTGCGCGCCGGTTGGTTGAAGGCCATGGAAATCCCCAGCAGGAAGGAGAACAGGTAGATGTGCCACAGCTGGATGAGGTCGGAGATCACCAGCCCCAGCAGGCACAGGTAGCACGTCATCGTCACGGACTGGCACGCCATCAGCACGTACTTCTTGTTGAAGCGGTCCGCGGCGACCCCCGCCGGCAGCGACATCAACAGCTGCGGCAGCGCCCGGAACAGGTTCACCAGCCCCAGCGCGACGCCCGAGCCCGTCAGCTCCCACACCAGCCAGTTGCGCGCCACCTGCTCCATCCAGTTCGCGCCCGACCAGCCCAGCTGCCCGACCCACAGCAGCCGGAAGTCCGAGTATTGGAAGGAGGCGAACAGGCTCGTGCGGAGGGACCTCATCGGCGGCCCCAATCCCTGGCTCGCGACGGGCGCCGGCCTGTCGTCCGGGGGTCGGAGCCCGTCAGCGTCCGGGGACGGAGTGGTCCCGCGTCCTCCCCTGCCGAATAGCGCCAATGCACTCGCCTTTCGAGTTGGGGTCTCGTGCGCTGGAACGCGCCAGACCGTTGGGGGGCTTCCTCACGGCGGAGGCCCGCCGTCGGTGCAAGACAGCGTAAGCGGGGAATCCGGGTGCGTCAACGCGACTGTAGGCCCCTTGTGTGTTGCATTTGGGTGTGATAGCGTCTACCTCAGTGGAAAGGAGGTGAGAGCCTATGGATAGTAGCAGTAGTACGTCCGCGGCTCCATCTCTGGAGGGAAAGGCCTAGCCCTTTTCCACAGAGGTGGGTGAGCCGATTGAAGGGGGGCCGCTGGCGGCCCCCTTTCTCTTTGCCCGGTCTCCCACACCGCTCGCCCTGAGCCTGTCGAAGGGTCGCCCTGGGCCTGTCGAAGG
>CAZCPU010000011.1:23284-32354 GCA_964499855.1 uncultured Dehalococcoidia bacterium
TCGCCCCGTGCCCGTAGAGCGTTGCCCGGCGACTACTTGTACGCGGCGATCGCCTCCCGGAACCCGTGCATCGCCCCCTCCAGCGCCCGGTCCTCCAGGCAGAAGGAGATCCGGAAGTACCCCGGCGACCCGAACCCCGTCCCCGGCGTCACCAGCACGTTCCATTGCAGCAGCTCCCGCACGAAGGCCACGTCGTCCGGGTTCGGCGACGCCGGAAAGGCGTAGAAGGCCCCCTGCGGCTTCACCATGCTGTAGCCCATGCCCGTCAGCTCGTTGTACAGGAAGTCCCGCTTCCGCTCGTACCACGACATGTCGACGCTCGCCTGCAGCGCGTCCCGCACCAGCCACTGCATCAACGCCGGCGCGTTCACGAACCCCAGCACCCGGTTGCAGTACGTCAGCGCGTCGACCAGCGTCCCCGCGTCGGGGCAACCGGGGTTCACCGCGATGTACCCGATGCGCTCCCCCGGCAGCGCCAGGTTCTTCGAGAACGACGTCGCCAGGATCGAGCGCGTATGCGCGTTGAAGATTGGCGGCGTCACCGCCCCGTCATAGGTCAGCTGCGCGTACGGCTCGTCGCTGATCAGGTAGATCGAGCTCCCGAACTGCGCCTCCGCCCGCTCCAGCAGCCCGCCCAGCTGCGCCAGCAGGTCCGCCGGGTACAGCGCCCCGCTCGGGTTGTTCGGCGAGTTCACCAGCACCGCCTTCGTCCGCGCCGAGAGCATCGGCGCCAGCGCGTCCAGGTCGGGGCAGAACGCCTCGTCCGTCGGCGCGACCGTCGTCGTCCCGCCGTGGTTGTCGGCGTAGAACGGGTACTCCGGGAAGAAGGGCGCGAAGATGATGACCTCGTCGCCCAGGTTCAGGATGGACTTGAAGATGACGTTGAGCGCGCCGCCCGCCCCGCACGTCATCACCGTGTGCGCCGCCGTGAACGGCAACCCCGTCTGCGCCTCCAGGTGCCCCGCGATGGCCGCCCGCGTCTCCGCGTAGCCCGCGTTGGGCATGTAGCGGTGCATCCCCGCCGGCGGGTCCGACGCCAGCCGCTTCAGCGCCTCCGCTACCTCGTCCGGCGGCTCCAGGATCGGGTTGCCCAGCGAAAGGTCGAAGACGTTCTCGTCCCCGTGCTCCCGCTTCAGCTGGATGCCCAGCTCGAACATCTGGCGGATCCAGGACTGGCTCTGCATGGCCTGCTGGATCTTGTTGGCAATGGTCATACCGGGCTCCCTCCGCTAGCATCATTTGAACGGATGCGAGCATACGGGAGGGGGCGGAACGTGTCCAGCAACCCCCTGCTCCAGGTCCCTTCCCCGCTCGCGTGGTAGGGTCAGGGCCTGCCCCCCGCCCAATGCGTGGATGGGGGCTCCCTCCGCTGGAGTCCCCCGCACTGCCGCTCCCGTCTCTCTGCGAGTGCTATGATCATCCCATGCCGAGCCTCTACGTCATCGCCACGCCGATCGGAAACCTCGAGGACCTCTCCGCACGCGCCCTGCGAGTGCTCGGCGAGGTCGCCCTCATCGCCTCCGAGGACACCCGCACCACGCGCAAGCTCCTGACCCATTTCGGCATCCGGACGCGGCTCCTCAGTTTCCAGGAGCACAACGCCGCCGCTCGCATCCCCCAGCTCCTGCACACCCTCGCCGAGCGCGATGTCGCCCTCGTCACCGAGGCCGGCACCCCCGGCGTCAGCGACCCCGGCGCAAGCCTCGTCGCAGCCGCCAGCGCCGCTGGCGTGGCCGTCGTCCCCATCCCCGGCCCCTCGGCGGTGACGGCCGCCGTCTCGGTCTCCGGCTTCCCCGGCGACCGGTTCCGCTTCATCGGCTGGCCCCCACGCCGCGCCGCCGACCGGCGCCGTGCCTTCGAGACCCTCGCCGGCGAGCCCGATACCCTCGTTGCGCTGGAGTCCCCCCGCCGCGTCCTCGCGACCCTCGCCGCCATGCTCGCCGCGTGGGGCGACCGCCGCGTGGCCGTCTGCCGCGAGCTCACCAAGCTCCACCAGGAGGTCTTCCACGGCACACTCCAGGAAGCCCTCGACCGTTTCACGGAGCCGCGCGGCGAGTTCACCCTCGTCGTCGAGGGCGCGCAGCCTCCCCTGCCGCTCGACTCGCCCGCCGTTGCGCAAGACGCTCGCCGGCAATTGGCGCGGCTGCAGGCCGAGGGCCGCACCGCGCGCGATGCCGTCGCCGAAGTCGTCCGCGCCACTGGGCTGCCGCGGCGCACCGTGTACGCCATGTGGCTGGAGCTCGCCGCGGGAAGAGAGGGCGGGGGAGTATAGCCACCGGGAATCACCCGTATTGGTGAACGGGGGCTTACGTTTCCACTATTCTTGAGTAGTATGTTGCGAGCAACTTGTATGTTTCGTGGGGATTACGCCCCGGAAGGAGACGCCCAGTGATTCGGAGTACGGACAGGATTCTGACCATGCACGCCGGCACGCTGCCGAGGCCCCAGGACATGCGCGAGCGCGTCTTGGCCAAGAGCCGCGGCGAGCAGGTCGACGAGGCCCAGCTCACCGCCGACATCCGCCGCGTGATCAAGGAGAACATCGGCCTCCAGCTCGAGAACGGCATCGATAGCATCAACGACGGCGAGCTCAGCAAGTCGAGCTTCAGCAACTACCTCCGCGAGCGGCTCGGCGGCATCGAGATCCGCTCCGCTGACGAGAACACCCCGCGCATGGGCGCCATCGGCGGCCGTGACCTCGAGTTTTTCCCGGAGTACTTCCAGCGTGGCCCCAACCGGTCTCAGGCCGCCACGGGCCAGAATCGCGTCGACCAGACGGTGTGCGTCGGCCCCATCTCCTACGTTGGCCACGGCGACGTGCAGGCCGACATTGACAACTTCAAGGCCGGTCTTGAAGGCGTCGCCTACCCCGAGGCTTTCCTCCCCGCCATCACCCCCGGCACCGTCGAGCACTGGCTCAAGAACGAGTACTACGCCACCGCCGAGGAGTTCCTCTACGCCATCGGCGACGCCCTCGCCATCGAGTACAAGGCCATCGTCGACGCCGGATTCCTCCTCCAGATCGACGACCCGGACCTCCCCGACGCATGGCAGATCCACCCGGAGATGGACGTGCCCCAGTACCGCAAGTTCGCGCAGCTGCGCGTTGATGCCCTGAACTACGCCCTCCGCGACATCCCGGAGGAGAGCATCCGCTTCCACACCTGCTGGGGCAGCTACCACGGCCCCCACATGTTCGACATCGACCTGGCCGACATCGCCGACATCATCCTCAACGTCAAGGCCGCCGGCTACTCCATCGAGGCGTCCAACCCCCGCCACGACCACGAGTGGGTCGTCTGGAAGGACGTCGACTGGCCCGACGGCAAGGTCCTCATCCCGGGCGTCATCGGCCACGCGAGCGACTTCATCGAGCACCCGCAGCTCGTCGCCCAGCGGCTCGTGCGCTACGCCAACATCGTCGGCAAGGAGAACGTCATGGCCGGCACGGACTGCGGCATCGGCTCCCGCGTCGGCCACGCGAACATCTGCTGGGCCAAGTTCAAGGCCATGTCGGACGGCGCCGCAATCGCCACAAAGGAGCTCTGGGGCCGGTAAGCTGCAATGGACAAGGGTCTTGCGCCGCAATCATAAATCGTTATGATGGCGGCCACAGGGCAACCAAGGGGGGCAGTGCCACCATTCTCCGGGGGGGAGCAAAGGGAGGATGGTCATGGGCAAACTAAGGGTCCTCGGCTTCACGTGGTCTGTTCTTTTGGGATTGCTCCTCGTCGCGGCCGTGGGCTGCGGCGGTGACGATGACGGTGACGGCGCCGCAGGCGGTGACGCCGCCGCGAACCCAACCGCCGTGCCCGCCACGACCAGCGACGACCCGACGGGCGACGCGATGGGCGACTCGATGGGCGAGCCCGTTGTCTCCCGCGTCATCATCTCCAACCCCGGCCCCAGCGTGGAGTCCAACAACGTCCAGAAGGACCTCAACCCGCCGGCCGGCATGCAGTTGAAGCCGATCTATGAGTCGCTGGTCGGCTACAACGCGGACACGGCGGAGCTGGAACCGCAACTCGCCAAGTCCTGGAACTTTGAACCGGATGGGTTTTCCTTCCATTTTGTGCTGCAGGAAGGGGTGAAGTTCCACGGCGACAACGGCGAGTTCTCCGCCAAGGACGTCGTGTACTCCCACTCCCAGCACGCTCGCGAGGACGCGACCCACACCCACTCGCGCCAGTACCGCGCTGGCGAAATCGAGGTCATCGGCGACCACGAAGTCGTGCTCCGCCTCCCCGGTCCCAACGCCGAGCTGCTGCGTCTCATGTCCGAGCTCAACATGTCCTCGCTCGACATCTCCAGTGCTGACGACGCCGCCAGCATCGGGGAGATCACGCTGCTGAACCGCCCGCCGGCGGGCACCGGCGTCTACCAGTTCGTCTCTCGTTCGCAAGGCGAGAACGTCATCTTCGAGCGGGTGCCCTACGAGCACTGGCGCCTGGAGGCGGACTTCCCGGAGTTGGAGTTCCGCTGGGTTTCTGAAGCGTCCACTCGAATCGCCAGCCTGATCGCCGGCGAGATCCACATCACGCAGCTGCCGCAGGACCAGACGGAGGAGGCCATCGCCGCCGGCATGGCGCTTTCCGTGGGCACCGTCGACGCCCAGCGGGTGTTCCTCGGCTTCCAGGGCGTATACGTCGACAGCGAGACGGCCTGCGGGTACAAGTACTGCGACACGCCCTTCCTGGACCTCAAGGTCCGCAAGGCGATGAACAAGGCCCTGGACAAGACCGCCATCAACGCGGCCTTCTTCGCCGACAAGGGCAAGCTCATGTACATGAACCACATGTCCCCAAGCAACCCGTACAACAACCCGGACTGGGAGCGTAACTTCGCATCCGAGTACGGCTTCGACCCGGCCGCGGCACGCGCCCTCCTCGCGGAGGCCGGCTACAACGAGAACAATCCCTTGGAATTTGACGTCCACGTGACCACGTCCGCCCAGTTCACGCAGTCAGCCGACGTGCTGGAGGCGGCCGCCGGCTACTGGAACGACATCGGCATCAAGACCAACCTGCTGTCTATCGACCCCGCAATTTCCCGTGCCACCAACCGCGAGCTCGGCTTCCAGAGGCAGGTGAACTTCCACGGGACGCCGGACTTCGACATCCAGGGCTGGCGCGTCCGCCAGTCCAGCGTGCCGCCGCGCGGCAACAACATCGAGCACTTGGAACTCGAGCCCATCGTCACCCGCCTGCGCGGCACCGTCATTCCGGATGAGCAGAACCAGATCCTCCGCGAGCTGAGCGACGCCGCCTACCCCCTCCACGTCTGGATGCCCCTATTCTGGGTCCCCGCGGAGCTCGTCTACGACCCCGGGGTGGTGGAGTCCTACGTTTACCCGGGATCGCCGCCGGGACTGTACTCGCACTTCCACCGCATCAAGGCGGTAAAGAAATAGCCGGTAACGTCATCAAAGCGTGAACCAGGGGCGCCGGCCCGTCGAATCGCGAGCGCGCGGACGGCGGCCCGGCGCCCCACGGTAGTTAATGCGTCTATCGCGGAGTACAATGGCCCCAACGCCCCGCTAGCGGAGGGAACGATGCTGACAAGGGAAGAAAACGAGCTGCTCTGCAGGGTGGGCCCAGGCACGCCCATGGGCGAGCTCATGCGCGAGTACTGGATGCCCGTCACCTACGACTGGGAGCTCGAACCCGACGGCCAGCCCCAGCGCGTCCGCGTCCTCGGCGAGGACCTCCTCGCGTGGCGCGACACCGACGGCCGGCCGGCGTTCACGCAGGAGCGGTGCCCGCATCGGGGCGCCGGGTTCTTCTTCGGCCGCAACGAGCACGGCGGCCTCCGCTGCGCCTACCACGGCTGGAAGTTCGACGTCGGCGGCAACTGCATGGAAATGCCCAACGAGCCGCCGACCAGCAACTTCAGGCACAAGGTGAAGATCACCGCCTACCCCGCCGAGGACTTCGGCGGCATCGTCTGGATCTACATGGGCCGGCGCCAGGACAACCCGCCGCCCGTGCCGCAGTTCGAGTGGGGCCTCGTCCCGGAGGAGCAGCGCGGGCACGGCCACCGGTTCATCTACCAGTGCAACTGGATGCAGGCCCTGGAGGGCGAGCTCGACTCCACGCACATCTACTTCCTGCACAGCCGCCTCAACAAGGACGACTCGCCCAGGTACGGCCTCTACCACCCCGGCCAGACGGCCAAGTTCCACGTCGTCAACAAGGACTACGGCATGATGTACGGCGCGGAGCGGGACGAGGACGGCAACAAGTACTGGCGCGTCGCCCACTTCCTCTTCCCCATCTACGGCATGTTCCCCGCCATCTTCGACGGCATCGTGCCCCTCTCCATCTTCATGCCCATCGACGACGAGAACACGATGCACTTCGGCGTGCACTGGCACCCGACGCAGCCCCTCAAGGGCTCGCGCCGCCCGAACTTCGGACTGTCGACCGAACCCGGCGTGCTTGGCCCTCCCGGCCCGATGAAGCCCGAGCAGAAGGGCAAGATCTACCCCAACTGGTGGGCGGAGATCAGCCCGGAGACGGACTTCCACATGGACCTGTGGGCCAAGAAGAACAAGAACTTCACCGGCATTCCCGCCGTCCGGCAGCAGGACGCCGCCCTCGAGTGGAGCATGGGCGCCATCATGGACCGCACCCGCGAGCACCTCGGCACCGCCGACGCCGCCATCATCCGCACGCGCCGCAAGCTCATCGCCGCCGCCCGCCAGTTCGTCGAGGACGGCACGCCGCCGCCCGGCTCCGACAACGCCGAGTGGTACACCGTCCGCTCCTGCGAGACGCTCCTGCCCCCTGACGACGACTGGCAGAAGGCGCTGGAGCCATGGCTCTTCGCCGCCACGACCGACTACCCCGACCCGTGCAACACCGGCCGGGCGGAGGCGGCGCGCACCGGCGGCAGGGGGATGGGGCCGTCGTGATCTCGCCGATAGCCGCACACAGGAGCACATCATGGCAACACAACAAGCGGGCCCCAACGCCAAGACCATTAAGGCGTCCGAGTTCAAGGCCAAATGCCTGAAACTCATGGATGAGGTGGCGGAGAGCGGCGAAGAAATCGTCATCACCAAGAACGGCAAGCCGGTGGCAAAGCTGACACCTCACAGGGATCGGCCCTCATCCTGGTTCGGCCGCGATCGGGACATCATCCAAATCCATGGCGACTTAGACGATCCGCTCGACGTGGTGTGGGATGCCGAGCAGGGTCTTATTGACGGCGAGTAATGCTGCTGCTTGACACCCAAGCTCTGGTATGGAGCAGGTTTGGTGATACACGTTTGGGCAGGGAAGCCCGTGAGCAAATAGAAATGGCAGTCCATACAGGCAACACCGCTGTCTCGGCCATTACCTTTTGGGAAATCGGTATGTTGGTGCAAAGGGGCCGGATCACCCTGCTGGAAGACCTGGCTGCATGGCGGAGTTTGCTATTACGGGACGGGCTGGTGGAGCTCCCCGTTGACGGCGCGCTTGGAGTCCGAGCCGGCAGCTTGGCAGACATCGGCGGCGACCCAGCCGACCGCATCATCGTCGCTACAGCCATGAACGGCCACACTCTGGTCACCAGCGATAGGGCGCTGCCCGCGTGGCCCGGTCAAGTCGAGCGGCTGGACGCCCGCCGCTAACCGCTGCACACGCAAGGAGGAGCACATGCTGAGCCAGACGGACAACGAGGCCCTCTGCAGGGTCGGCCCCGGCACCCTCATGGGCAACCTCTTCCGCGAATACTGGCTGCCCGCACTCCAGTCCGGCGAGCTGCCGGGGCCGGACTGCGCCCCCGTCCGAATCATGCTCCTCGGCGAGGAGCTCATCGCCTTCCGCGACTCCACCGGCGCCGTCGGCCTCGTCGACAACTACTGCCCCCACCGTCGTGCCAGCCTCTTCTTCGGCCGCAATGAGGAGTCCGGCATCCGCTGCGTCTACCACGGCTGGAAGTTCGACGTGAACGGCGACTGCGTCGACATGCCCTCCGAGCCCGCTGAGTCCAACTTCAGGGACAAGGTGAAGATCAAGGCCTACCCCACCCGTGAGCGCAACGGCGTCATCTGGGCCTACATGGGCCCCCGCGCGACGCCGCCCGCGCTGCCGGAGCTCGAGGGCAACATGTACCCCGACCCCTACATCAGCGTCCTCTTCCGCAACAACAACTGGATGCAGGGCATCGAGGGTGAGATCGACACCGTACACGCGGCCTTCCTCCACTCGGGCGCCGCACGCCCGGAGGACCTGCCGCCGCAGAGCTTCCGCTACTACATGAGCAAGAACCGCGCGGGGAAGTTCAACGTCCGCGAAACCGATGTCGGCACCAGCTACGGCATGTACCGCGTCGCGGAGGAGGACAGCTACTACTGGCGCATCGGCCACCTCCTCTTCCCCTGCTTCGCCATGCCCCCCGTGCCCACCCTCGGCGAGGAGTCCCGCTTCCTCGCCTACGTTCCCATGGACGACGAGCACACCCTCGAGTGGAGCATCGGCCCCGGCGCCAACGAGGGCCTGGGCGCGGGCTTCAACGCCGGCCGCGAGTACCTCGGCAACGGCACCGGCTGGTACGACCGATACGTCATCGAACAGAACTGGGACAACGACTTCCAGATCGACCGCGAGGCCCAGCGCACGTGGAAGAGCTGGTCCGGCATCGCGGGCGTCCGCCAGCAGGACATGGCGATGACCGAGGGCATGGGCCCCATCCTCGACCGCACCAGCGAGCACCTCGGCACCACCGACCAGATGATCATTCGCACCCGGCGCCGCTACCTGCAGGCCGCCCGCGCCCTCGCCGAGGACGGCACGCCGCCCCCCGGCGTCGAGAGTCCCGCCGCTTACCACAAGCGCTCGGGGCAGATCGTCATGCCCCGCAACGCGGATTGGTGGGCCGACACGACCCACCTTCGAGAGAGGTTTGAGGCAAAGGTGTAGGAGGGATACATGCTCAGTCAGGCCGACAACGAACAACTCTGCCGCATAGGCCCCGGCACGCTCATGGGCAACCTCTTCCGCGAGTACTGGTTGCCCGCGCTCCAGACCTACGAGGTCCCGGAGCCCGACTGCCCGCCCGTCCGCATCAAGCTGCTGGGCGAGGA
>CAZCPU010000012.1:0-1073 GCA_964499855.1 uncultured Dehalococcoidia bacterium
AGGTCGACCGAGACCTCGACGTCCCGGGCGTCGTGGAGGGCGAGGGCGGCGACGCAGGCGTCGAGGGTGTCGAGCGGCGACGGGTCGAGGCCGCAGGACGTCGCCAGCGACCGGGCGCGCTCGACGGTGTCGTGCGGAGGGCCGCTGAGGAGGGCGAGGGCGCCGGTGAACTGCATCGCGCGTTCGAGCTGACCGGGATCGTCGGAGGCCTGCAGCTTGCGGGCGAGGCGCTCGAGGATCTCGGTCGCGCTGCGGGCGCCGAAGGTGGACGCGGCGGAGGCGTCGACGGCGGCGAGGTGCTGGCCCAACGCGGCCATGCCCTGCCGCTCGCCCTGCACGAGGAGGCCGAGCTCCCCTGCGCGGGCGCGGACGGCGTCAAGGTCATCCTCGCCGTCGCGGATGCGGCCGATGACGTTCAGGAGGTAGTGGGTGGCGCGCTCGGACAGGGAGAACTGGCGGAGAAGGCCGAGGACGGCGCCGACATCGCCGACGACGAGGCGGAGCGGGCGGAGGCCGAGGGACGCCAGAGCGCCGCAGGCCGTCGCCATCACCTCGGCCTCGGCGGCGGGACCGCCCGCGCCGATGAGCTCGGCGCCGACCTGGGTGTACTGGCGGCCGTGGCCGGACTCGCCGGGGGTGTAGCGGAAGACGGGGCCGGCGTACTGCCATCGCACGGGCAGGGGGAGCGAGCCGTTCTGCTGGAGGAAGAGGCGGATGACCTGCGAGGTGAACTCGGGCCGGAGGCTCACCTGGTGGCCGCCGGGCTCGACGAAGCTGTACATCTGCGACGCGAGCTCGCCGCCGGACTTACGGAGGAAGATGTCGGTGGGCTCGAGGACGGGGGTGTCGACGGTGCGGTAGCCGCAGAGGGACAGAGCCGCCTGCAGCTCGTTCTGCACACGCAGCTTCCGGCGACTCTCCTCCTCGAAGAGGTCGCGCATGCCCATGAGGGGGTCCATTCGCTGCGCCGCCACAAATCCTCCGCAGAAGTTGCTCCGCCTGCCCTCGGCGAGGCACACACGGTATTCATTGTAGCTTAGGAAGGGCGGAGCCTCAAACGCGGGGGCGAGCGG
>CAZCPU010000012.1:1173-4438 GCA_964499855.1 uncultured Dehalococcoidia bacterium
CGTCACCTCGCCGGCGTTCAGGGTGACCGTCGTGCCGTCTTCTTGGCGGAGGAGGAGGTCGCCGTCCTGTGTGACGTCTGCGGCGAGGCCCTCCGCGACGGTGGCGCCGTCGCCGCCCCAGGCGACTCGGACACGTTGGCCGAGGGTGTCCAGCGACCTGCGCCACCGCTCGAACAGGCGCTCGTCGTCCGGATCCGTGGCGTAGAGGGCGTCGAGGGAGCGGAGGAACGCTTGGAGCACGGCGAGCCGGTCGACGGGGCGGCCGAGCGCGGCGGCGAGGCTCGTGGCCTCGGCGGGGGGCGGCAGGGACGGCGTGGGGTCGTGGTTGACGTTGAGGCCGACGCCGAGAACCGCGTAGCCGGGAGAGCTGGACGTGGTGCGCGCCTCGATGAGGATGCCGGCGACCTTTCGCCCGTCGACGCGGACGTCGTTGGGCCACTTGACGGTCGCGGCGAGGCCGGTCGCGGCGCGGATGGCGTCCACGAGGGCGACGCTGGCCGCCATGTTCAGGGCACGCAGCCGCTCGAGGGTGGGCCGGAGCACGATGGAGAGGGAGAGGTTTTGCCCGGGCTGCGAGACCCACTCGCGGCTGAAGCGGCCGCGGCCGCGCGTTTGCTGCTCGGCGAGGACGACGGCGCCCTCGGGTGCGCCACGCTCGGCGGCGCGGCGGGCGGCGTCCATGGTGCTCGCGAGGGAGCGGTGGCAGCGGACGCGGACACCGACGACGGCCGTCGCGAGGCCGCGCTTGACGTCGCGGGCGGCGAGGGCATTGGGGGTCATGTCAGAGCGGGCCTCCGCAGGTTACCGTCCGCTTATCGCGCCCTTCGACGGGCTCAGGGGGAACGGCCCCCATCCCAGCCTTCCCCCGCGAGCGGGGGAAGGGGCATTTTGCGAGGCCTTGTGGAGAAGGGGCCGGTGGGCCTGTAAGCCGAGTTCTGTACCCGTCCGCCATGAGTTTACGCCCCAAGGGGCTTCCTCCTTATGGGCAAACGGGCGGTGGCCATCCCTCTAGCCCCGCCGTTGCCGGCGGAGTCATGCGGCCAACCCGGGGGCGAGCCGGGCGCTCTTGGCCCCCCTATTAGGCCTTGCTCCGGGTGGGGCTTGCCCGCCGCCGTGTCACCACGGACGGCCGGGAGCTCTTACCTCCCGATTTCACCCTTACACCGGCGAGCCGGAGCGGTATGTTTCTGTGGCGCTTTCCGTCGGGTTTCCCCGCCTGGGCGTTACCCAGCACCCTGCCCGTTGGAGCTCGGACTTTCCTCTCCGACGAATCGGAGCGGCCACCCAGCCCACCGGCCCCGCGTCCATTGTAGCAGGGCGGGAGTAGGGCGTCCGAATCAAGGGAAGATCGCGGAGCCGAGGGTGATGGCCGTCAGCTGCGTGGCGAGGCCTGCCGCACCGGCGGCGACGCCGACGAGGAGCGGGCCTCGCCGGCCGCCCTGGGCCGCCTTCTGGATGGCGTGCGCGGAGCAGCCGGCGACGAGGATGGTCAGGAAGACCTCGAAGTTGGTGTAGGTCCCGGAGGCGATATCCCACAGGCCGAGCAGGTAGGCCCAGATGGCAGCGACTACGGCGAACCAGACGACGAGGGCCCCGGCGGCGACCCACACGCCGGCGAACGTCCACCGGGGGATGATGACGAAGGCCAGGACCAGGGGAATCACCTGGATGATGTGCCGCCCAAGTGTGCCGTTGACGATGCCCACGACGATGAGCGCGGCCGCGACGACAAAGAGGCAGACGGCCACCTGTTTGATCTCGAGGGACAGTTGCGGGTTCACGGCTGACCTCGGCGCTGGGTGTGGCTGGAGGCCATTGGACTACGCGGGATAGAGGAAGCGGCCGCAGTTGGGGCAGCGGACGGGGTCGTGGGTGGAGCGCATCAGCTGGACCTCGTGAGTGGGGACGGCGATGGCGCAGCCGCCGCACATGCCCCGCTCGACGCGGGCGATGGCCTGCCCCCGGCTGGCCTCAAGGTTGCGGAAGCCCTTGAGCTCGGCGGCGGTGAGCGCGGCCTCCGCCTCGTCCCGGGAGGCGGCGACGTCCTCGGCGTGGCGCTGGAGCCGACGCTGCTCGGCCTGGAGGGAGGGAAGCGAGTCGCGCCACTGGGACTCGGCCTCGCGGTAGGCGGCCTCGAGGTCGGCGGCGCGGGCCTGGGCGGACTCCACCTGTTCCATCTTGGCGAGGAGCTGCTCATCGAGGTCACCCTGGCGCTCCTTGAAGTGGGCGATCTCCCGCTGGAGGGCGAGGAGGTCCTTGGAGGCGGCCGTGCTGCCGCTGTAGAGGCGTTGCTCCAACCCCTTCAGGTGTTCGGCGGTCTCCTGCACCTGGCCGTCGAGCGCGGACTGCTCGGCATCGAGGGCGGCGAGGGCGCGCTGGGCGCGGACGGCGAGGGCGTGGGCGTGGAGGGAGCGCTCGTCCCGTTCAATGCGCGCGGCGATGTCGGCAAGGTCCGTCTTGCTCTTCTTGAGGGCCAGCTCCAGCTCCTGGAGCCTGTAGAGGGCTTCGATGGTCGCCATGGGCGTCGCTCACAGAGAGAGTGTGCGGAGCGGGAAATAGGGCAATATTCTAGGAAGCGGCCATAGGCATGTCAACGAGCGGAAGGCGGACGGGCCAACGTCGGCGGGGGGCCGCGGCGACGGCCCAACCGGGCAAATCTACGGGCGTTGATACCCACGCAACCCTGTCGCCCGTTACTGCATTTGCGGGGAATTGCATGCGCGGGCAATCGTCGAGCATTCGCCGAGTTTCCGGACGCCGAAACGCCGGCACCGTTGAGCCAATACTAGTGCGTTTCATTTTGCCGTACGGGTTGGTACCATAGACCGCAACACAGCCATGACGATGAGACCGGAACCGTTGGGCCCGGAGCGGGCGCCTGAATTGCGACGCCCGCCGATTCCGACATTCTCCCGCCTCCCGTTGTACTGCGTTGAACCCACCCTGCCCCGGACAACAGAAGGGGAACAGTCATGAAAAGGGTACTAGTCGCAGTTTCGATACTCCTGCTGACCGCGGGGCTGATGGCCTGCACGGAGGAGGCCGCGGAGACGGAGACGGCGCCAGCGCCGACACCGCTGCCGACCGTGGCGCCGGCGACGCCCGCACCGGCGGCAACGGCCGAGCCGCCGTCACCGACGGCGACGCCCCGGCCGACCATCGCCGCGCCAACGCCAGCGCCGGCAGCCACCGTGGGGCCGCCGCCGACGCCGGCGCCCCCGCCAAAGCCATCGCTGACCGAGATCCTGAACGCGGCGAGGGCGGC
>CAZCPU010000012.1:4538-7561 GCA_964499855.1 uncultured Dehalococcoidia bacterium
ACGTTCCACCGGGGACAAAGCGGCGGCCCCGTCCTGACGGACGAGGGGCTGGTCGTGGGCGTCATCAGCCGCTCGCCGGCGACGACCAGCCCGCTGGTAACGCTGGGCTGGGCGATAGGCATAGACGACCAGACGAAGGGGCTCATCCGCCGCCTGCAGCAGGGCGAGGTCAACCTGGTGCCGGTACGGCCAGGGCCGGGGCACTCGTACCGCGACCCGGCGCCGCTGGGGTACTCGGTCCGGGTGCTGAGCCGGTACTTCGACGGCAGCCCGCTGGCGCACGACATCACGATATTGCAGGTCATACGCGGAGCACGGGCATGGGAGATCATCCGGCAGGCATACCGGTTCAACCTGCCGCCCTTCCCCGGCACGGAATACATGCTGGCCTGGGTGCGCATCGACTACACGGAGGGGCCGGAGGGCCACACGGACTGGGTAAACCAGCTCGACTTCGGCATGCTCTCCAGCGACGGGCACGACTACATCATTCCCTTCAACGTCCGGCCGCCGCAGCCCTTCCTGAGCGCGCGGCTGTACCCGGGGGCCAGGATAGAGGCGTGGACGATCTGGCAGGTGGACGTCGAGGACCCGGCACCGATGCTGGTGTTCGGACTGGACTCCTTCTACCGGGCGGGCAAGGGCTACTTCTCGACCGTCCCGGAGCCGGATGAAGAGACTGAGGAAGCTGAGACTGCGTCGGAGACCACGACGGAGACGGAGACAACGTAAGAGTGCGGCGCGCGTCCGCAGCCGGGAGATAGTGGGGACAATAGAAGACACATCGCGGTGAGCAGCCGGCGTCGTGCGTCAACGACGGGGCCGGGACACCTTCAAGGAGTGGCAGATGTTCAATTCGACTTCGCTGGGAACGCTGGGACTCACCCTGGTGTTGATCGTGCTGGCGCTGGGCATCGGCGTCGGCATCGGGTACGTGGCATTCGAACCACAGTCCACGGAGGCGGCGTCCAGCCTGGACGCGAGCCAGGAACGGGTTGCGCGGTTGGAGGCGTCTATAGCCGACAAGGACGCCCGGTACCAGGAGCTGCTTGACGAGGTGGCGGACTTCAAGGCGGAGATCGCGCTCACGGCCGCGACGAACGAGAGCCTCATGGACGAGATGGCGAGGCAGGGCGAGGCGCTGGCCGCCGCGGAGGACGCACAGCGGACGTTGCAGGCGGACCTGACCACGACGCAGGGACAGGTGAGCGCACTGGAAGCGCAGATAGGCTCCGAGGAGGCGCTGGCCGCAAGGCTGTCCGGGTTCGAGAGCGCCATCGCGCCGCTGGGGGACGACCGGTTGCTGCTGGTGGAGCTGCGCAAGGACACGCCCGACACGCTGGACGAGGCGACGGAATACTGGGAGGAGCTGAAGGAGCTTGCCGTGGCCGCCGACCCCACGCTGGGGACGAAGGTGGACAGGGTGATCGCCTTCCTGCCGACGTACTTCGAGTGGTTCGAGGGGGACTACGACAACACGTGCGAATCGCTGCAGGCGTTCTTCGACACGGGGGCCGTGGAGTTCGGGACGCTCTCGGGGGACCTGCAGAGCGACATCTTCCT
Organism: uncultured Dehalococcoidia bacterium; assembly: GCA_964499855.1. Lineage (GTDB taxonomy): Bacteria > Chloroflexota > Dehalococcoidia > Lucifugimonadales > UBA1127 > UBA1127. Next base: position 6,102 of record CAZCPU010000012.1, read on the forward strand.
GCTGCTCATCAACCGCATTGACGCCGCCACCGCCCTCATCGAGGAATAAGGCGCATGCCGGCGCGGGCCGGGGAGGCACGACAACCAAGCAGACTGAAAGGGGATCTAGGCATGAAGCGGAGCATCAGGCTGGCGGTGGGGTTGCTGGCCCTCATTCTGCTGCTGACGGCGGCGCCGCACGCAGCCCTGGCCGAGGGGCCGGAGAACGACGCCAACACCCAGACCGACCCGGAGGAACTGGAGCGCCGGGCGCCCCAGGTGGTGAGCCCATTCCTCAACGAGGTTGAGAACTACGTCAACGTCGCACCCTTCACGTACCTGACGCCCTTCACCGACGTCCTCTCCAGCTCCGTGGGCATCATGGCCCGGGGGATGGACCCGCGGGGGCCGCTGAACTTCGCGCACAAGACGCGGAACAACTACGCGCCGCCGCCAGGGCTTGCGTGGGAGAACATCCCGGAGGTCTTCATGGCCCCACTGGCGCCACCGACGGCGCCCGTCTCGCAGGGGGCGGGCCTGGTGCCGTTCCGGGACCCGGCGCCGGCGTTCAGCCGCAACATCCTGATCCCGCGAGACTTCTCCAACTCCCCCATCCAGACGGAGCCGCACATCGCGGTCAACCCGAACGACCCGGACCACCTGGTCATGGGCGCGGTGGACTACAACTTCCCCAACATCAGCATCTACGTCTCCATCGACGGGGGGGTGACGTGGGAGGGCCCGTCGCAGCCGCCGTTCCTGGCCGAGGACATCGGGGCCGGGGGCGACCCGGTGGTGGCCTTCGACCGGGACGGGAACGTGTACGTCATCTTCATCTCGATAGGCGTGGAGGAGTTCACCATCGGACCGGCCGCGGACTCGGCGACGGTGTCGAGCATCGGCATCACCAAGTCGGAGGACGGCGGGCGGACGTGGAGCGAGCCGATCTCGACCTACCGGAGCGCCATCACGAAGAACCTTGCCGTCGGACGCGGCGGGCGACTGGAGGGGGACATCAGTCTGGGGTTCCTTGACAAGCCGTGGCTGGCCATCGGCCCGAGCGCGGAGGACCCGTCCAAGGACGTCATCTACGTCACGTTCACGCACTTCGAGTCTGTCTACCCGATCGTCTTCCCGTTCTCGGGGAACTTCCCGTTCTTCGGGGTGCCGGTGCTGGAGACGTCGATCCAGGCGGTCAGCTCCGACGACGGCGGGAGGAGCTGGAGCGATCCCGTGACGGTCAGCCCGGTCGTGCGCAGGATCTTCGCGGCGGGCGGCGGGTCCGAGCCCGACGCGTCCGAAGAAAGCCAGGAGCTGCAGGACGCCCCCGGCGAGGCAACGGGCTCGCAGCGGGTCCTGCAGGGCTCGCAGCCGCAGGTGGCGACGGACGGCACGGTCTACGTCACGTGGCTGGACTCGACGGACGACGACTCGCAGGAGGGGCTCGCGGAGAACTACATCGCCCGGTCCGAGGACGACGG
>CAZCPU010000012.1:7661-15722 GCA_964499855.1 uncultured Dehalococcoidia bacterium
GCGAGGGCGCTGAACGGCGACGAGACGCACCACCTGCAGTTCTTCCCGAGCATCGCGGCATCGCCGAACGGCGACCTGCACGTCATGTGGGGGGACTTCCGCGACGACCGGGCGCAGACGCGCTACCACATCTACTACACGACCTCCACGGACAAGGGGGCCACGTGGGGCTTCCGGGACGAGGAGCTGGACATCGACACGCCGGACACGCGGGTGACCGACTTCCACTCCAACGCGAACAAGGGCTTCCCGGGCGGCGTCTTCATCGGCGACTACTTCTCCATCGCGGCGTCCGACAAGGACGTGTACATGACGTGGGCGGACACGCGGCTGGGCGAGTTCGGACCGACGAACCAAAAGATCGGGTTCACGCGCCGCGCGGCGATCCAGTCGCCCGAGGTGTTCCTGAACCCGCCGGCAGGGCCGGGCGGGCAGCCGGTGACGCTGCAGGGCTTCAACTACCAGCCCGACATCAACGTCATCATCCGCGTCGGCGGCGTGGCCGTGGCGACGGAACGCACGAACGACCTCGGCCGGTTTACGAGCCAGGTGTTCATCCCGATCTCGGGCGAGGGGGCGCACGCCATCGACGTCTTCGACGAATCGGGGAACTTCGCCACGTCGTCCTTCTTCATGGAGTTCGGCTTCGACAACATCCAGGACACGCAGGAAGACCTGGTGGACCGGATGGGAGCGCTTGAATCGCAGCTCCAGGGACTGAGCGGGCTAGCGACAGCGGCGGCGCCCGCGGCGCCGGAAGCGCCGGCGGAGCCGGCGCAGGCGGCCGCGCCGGAGATCGTCATACCGGAAATCCCGGCGCCGATCATCGAGGACACGCAGGCGCCGTGGTGGCTGCTGATCGCCGCGGTGGCGGGGACGGCGGTCGTCGTGGGCGGTCTGGCGTTTCTGGCGGCGCGAAACACCGCTCCAAAGGCGGGTGGAACGTAGGCAAGCTCGCCCCGACAAGGGAGAATGTGGGGACACGCCGCCACGACGCGGCGCGTCGCCGTTAGAATGTTGAAAGCAGAAGAGGAGGAGGCCCCATGCAGGCCCGTCGCTTCCGGCTGTTGCTGACCCTGAGCGCCGCCATGCTGCTCGTGCTCGCCCTGGGCGCGGGTGTGGTGTACGCCTCCGGCCCGGAGCAGGCGCAGAAGGGCCCGGCGGTCGACAAGGTCTACTTCAAGGCCTTCCACGTCGACCGCGCGCCGCTCGACCTAGAGCAGGGGAACATGGACCTCTACCTCTTCGGCCTCAAGACGGCGGCCGCGACGGAGCTTCGCGGCGACGAGAACCTGCAGATCTTCGAGGCGCCGGCGTCCACGACGTCGCTCATCCTGAACCCCGCGGACGCGCCGGAGGGGCAGCTCAACCCGTTCTCCATCCGCGACGTCCGCTGGGCGGTGCAGCACCTGGTGAACCGGGAGTTCGTGGCGGGGGAGATCTACCGGGGCATGGCCGACCCGATGGTGACGCACGTCAGCCCCACGGACTTCGACCAGTTGACGGTGTTCGACCTCATCCGCGACCTGAACATCCGGTACGACCCGGAGTTCGCGCGGGGGCTCATCAGCGACGCGATGACGGGCGCCGGGGCCGAGATGGTCGACGGCGTGTGGAACTACGGCGGCCGGCCCATCCGGATCAAGTTCATCATCCGCATCGAGGACGAGCGGCGGGAGATCGGCGACCTGGTGCGCGCGGAGCTGCGGGAGGCGGGCTTCCACGTCGACCCCGTGTACCAGAACTTCGCGCCGGCCATCCTGACGGTGTACTCGTCGAACCCGCAGACGTTCGAGTGGCACATGTACACGGAGGGCTGGGGCCGCTCCGCCCCCAATCGCTACGACTTCTCGTCCATCAACCAGTTCTCGGCGCCGTGGACGGGCGGCATGCCGGGCTGGCGCGAGGCGGGGTTCTGGCAGTACGAGAACGAGGAGCTGGACGAGATAGGTCAGCGGATCTTCCGGGGCGAGTTCAACAACGAGGCGGAGCGCAACGAGCTCTACCAGCGGGCCACGCGCATCGCGGTCGAGGACTCGGTGCGGGTGTGGGTCGCGACGATACAGAACAGCTTCGCGGCGAACAGCGCGCTGACGGGCGTGACGCAGGACCTGGTCGCGGGGCCGAAGGCACCGTGGACGCTGCGAGAGGCGGAGGTGCCGGGCCAGAGCGAGCTCACCATCGGGCACCTGTGGGTGTGGACGGAGCGGACGACGTGGAACCCCATCGGCGGGTTCGGGGACGTCTACAGCACGGACATCTGGCGCAACCTGAGCGACCCGCCGATCTGGAACCACCCGTTCTCGGGGGTGCCGCAGCCGGTGCGGGCCTCGTTCGAGGTGGAGACGGCGGGGCCGTCGGGCAAGCTGCCGGTGCCGTCGGACGCGGTCATAGTCGACCCGCCGACGGACTCGTGGCAGAACGTGCCGGCGGGGACGCAGGCGACGAGCAAGGTGACGCTGGACTACAGCAAGTACTTCTCGGCGGAGTGGCACCACGGCATCGACATCACGATGGCGGACGTCCTGTACTCCATCTACCAGAGCTTCGACATGGCGTACGACGAGGACAAGTCCAAGGTTGAGCGTGCGCTGGCGGTGACGGCGCGGCCGTTCCTGGAGACGTTCAAGGGCATCCGCGTGGTGGATGACAACCGGCTGGAGGTCTACGTGGACTTCTGGCACTTCGAGGAGAACTACATCGCCTCTTACGCGAGCCCGTCGAGCGTGTCGATGCCGTGGGAGGTGCTGGCGGCGATGGACGACCTGGTGTTCAACCAGAGGCGGGCCGCGTACAGCGACACGGCCGCGGCCCGGTTCGACGTGCCGTGGATCAGCCTGGTGCAGGACCGCGACGCGCGGCTGGTGCGGACGACGCTGCTGGGGTTCCAGCGCAACGACACGGTTCCGGAGAGCGTGTTCACGGTCAACGGGCGGTCGTACGTGACGGCGGGCGAGGCGCAGGACCGGTACCAGGCGGTGCTGGACTGGTTCAGCGAGCACAACCTGATGGTCATCAGCAACGGGCCGTTCATGCTGACCCGGTACGACCCGCCGGCGCAGTTCGCGGAGCTGACGGCCAACCGGCACCCGGACTACCCGTTCTCCAAGGGCGACTTCAGCTTCGGCGAGGCGGAGCTCGTGCGGCTGTCGGACACGCCGTCGACGCCGCTGCAGATCGGCGCGGCGAACACGCTGACGGTGCAGGTGGACGGGCCGGGGACGGTCGGGCTGCAGTACACCCTCTTCGACCCGGCGGAGAACCGGGTGCTCGCGATGGGGCAGGCGCAGCCCGGCGCGGGAGGCGCGTTCACGATCGCGCTGGACCAGGGCGTGGGGGACAACCTGCAGCCGGGGCTCTACCAGCTCTACCTGGGCGGGTACAGCGACGCCGTGTCGAGCATGACGCAGCGGCGCATCGACCTGGAGGCATCGCTGGACGCGGCGACGGCGGCGCCGAGCACCTCGGGGTCGTCGACCGCCACGACGGACTCGACGGACGCGGCGCAGACCGAGACGTCGACCGGCGCGGGGGAGACCGAGGCGCAGACGCCAACGCAGCAGGACACCGGCGGCGGGTGCGGCCGCGGGGAGCAGGCGGAGTCGGTGTACGCGCTGGCGGGACTAGCGCTGCTGGGGCTGGTGCTGCGACGGCGGGTGTGGCGGTAGGGTTTCAGGCAACGGAGTAGGCGAGGGGCGGCGCGGGAAGGCGCCGCCCCTCTGCATTTTCGACGCGCCCTGCCGCAGATTCGTTCGGTATACTGGTGCGGGCGGCATTGCGCCGCGCTGAACCTGACTCTAACGGAGGAGCCCGTTGGTCCTAGTGCGTACCCTCGGCATCCGCGCCGCGACGCTGCTGGGCGTGCTGCTGACGGTGCTCGTGCTGCTGGTGGTGACGCTGGGGTCGACCGGGTTTTCGGACCGCATCCTGACGGCCGTCATCAATGAGGAGATCCGCGCGCTGCGCACGGCGCAGGCCACGCAGGCCCGGGACCCCGACGCGCTGGAGGAGGCGCTGGAGACCCGGCGGCAGGAGCTGATCGAGTTCTACGACCTCGACAGGGCGTGGTGGGAGCGGATGCCGGCGACGGTGTTCCGCGTCATCACGCTGGACCTAGGCGAGGCGCGGACGCTGAGGAGCTCCGAGGGGAGCCGGCGCGTGTCCGACATCGTGCTGGAGCGATTGCCGAACACGGCGATCCTGCTGACGACGAGCCTGGTCATCACAGCAATCATCGGGCTGGCCGCGGGCGTCAAGATGGCGACGCGCGTGGGGACCAAGCTCGACAGGGCGGTGTCGTTCGGCGCGGCGGTGTCGTTCGCGCTGCCGGCGTGGTGGACGGGCATCCTGCTGATCCTGCTGCTGTCGTTCCAATTCAACATCCTGCCGAGCGGCGGCATGTTCAGCACGCCGCCGCCGGAGGGAGGCATCGCGCGGTTCTTCGACATGCTGAAGCACGCGATCCTGCCCATAATCACGCTTGTGCTGGTGAGCGTGGGGCCGTACCTGTACGCGGTGCGGACGATGACGCTCAACGTGGCGCAGGAGGACCACGTGCTGGTGGCGCGGGCAAAGGGGCTCGCCGAGAGCGCGGTCATGCGGCAGCACATCCTGCGCGTAGCGGCGCCGCCCATCGTGACGGGGCTGATCCTGAGCCTCGTGGGATCGTTGGGCGGGTCGATCCTCGTGGAGACCGTGTTCAACTGGAACGGGATGGGACGGCTCTACTTCGAGGCGGTGGCGGGGACGCCGGACGAGGGGCTGATCGTCGCGCTCACCTTCATCTTCACGCTGATGTACGTGGTGGCGCGCTTCGTGCTGGAGGTGCTCTACCTGCTGCTCGACCCGAGGGTACGGTACAGCGGATGAATGCGACGTTCAGCGGGGCAGTGCGGGTGCTGGTGGGCAGCACCATAGGGAAGGCGGGGCTGATCCTGCTGGGGTTCCTGGTGGCGGTGTCCGTGTGGGTGCTGGCGACCTACCCGCTCGACTTCGGGACGCGCGAGTGGAGCAACCCGGCGGTGTGGGCGGACAACCCCAAGGCGGCGCCGCCGACGTGGACGAACATCTTCCCGGGCTCGGACAACGTGGCCCACGCGACGCTCACCACCGGGGCGCCGGACGAGGTCCGCGCGGCGGGGAGCGTTACGGCGGAGACGTACCGGCTGCCCCTGACGCACAGCTTCAACGGATTCCCGACGTTCATCTCGTTCTCGCTGGACCCGGTGACGTTCCACGGGCGGCCGCCGCTCATCACGCTCGCGCTGGAGCGGCCCGACGGGGGCTCGGTGCGGCTGCTGCAGCACGTGCCGTCGGGCGCCCGGGACGGCGAGGCCGGGCCCTTCGTTCGCTATCTCGACAACCCGTACCGCATCCTGCTGAGCACGGAGGAGACCTTCCGCTCGGCGCTGGCGGACTACCACAACGAGCGGTACGGCACGGAGCTGGATGAGCGCGACCTGCGCGGCTTCGGCGACCAGGCGGCATTCGGCACGCCGGTTGCGGGAGGGGGCGCGGCATTCGAGCCGCTCGAGGGCGAGTACACGTTCGTCGTGACCGCCACCTTCGCGGACGAGAACGACAGCATGGACGGGGCGAAGGTGGTGGTCGGGGGGGACGTGTTCGGCGGCATGGGGTCGGACTCGCAGGGGCGGGACCTGTTCGTGGGGCTGCTGTTCGGCTTCCCGGTGGCGCTCTTCATCGGACTGCTGGCGTCGACGCTCACGACGACGATCGGGGCGTCGCTGGGCATTATGAGCGGCTATCTCGGCGGGTGGGTGGACACGGCGATCCAGCGGCTGGCGGACGTGGTGGCGAACGTGCCGCTGCTGCCCATCCTCATCTTCATGGTGATCGTGCTGGGATCGAACCTCTTGCTCATCATCCTTGTGCTCGTCGCGTTCAGCTGGCCGGGGCTCACGATCCTCATCCGGAGCATGGTGCTGCAGATGCGCTCGGGGCAGCTCGTGGAGGCGACGAAGGCGCTGGGGGCGTCGCAGCGGCGGGTGATGCTGCGGCACATCTTCCCGCAGACGGCGCCGTACGTCTTTGCGCAGATGATCTTCTTCACGCCGGCGGCAATCCTGGCCGAGGCGGGGCTGAGCTTCCTCGGGCTCGGGGACCCGTCGATCCCGACGTGGGGGCAGATCCTGGAGCAGGGATTCCGGACGGGAGCGGTGTACGTGGGGTACTGGTGGTGGGTGCTGCCGCCGGGGCTGCTGATCGTGCTGACGGCGATGGCCTTCGTGCTGCTAGCGCTGGCCATCGAGCCGGTGCTGAACCCGCGGCTCCGCACGATGCGGTAGCGCGGAGCACGGCGGGGCAAATGACCCGCAAAACCGTTGACTTGCGCGCAAGCAAAGGCCGCCGGGGTTGCCGTATACTCTCAATATGCTTTTCAACGTGACATCCGCGGCGCTGGAAGCCCTGTTGCACGGCCGCATCTCGGAGGGGCACCCTTCCGGGCAGGTCATGCGCGTCATCTGGGACGGCGACGAGCTGGTGTTCGAGCTGGACGAGCCGGACCTGCTCGACATGGTGTTCCGGTGCGATGGGGAGCCGGTGCTGCTGGTCGACCCGGACATGAACGCGGACCTGGGCGACATGACGCTCGATGTCACGACGAACGACGGGGACTACAGCTTCGTCCTCACGGCCTCAGACTAGCGCCGACCCACGTTTCCCTCGGGAAAAGCGACACGCTTGACACTTGCCCAACGCACGGCGAACCTATCGCAAATCATTCCAGCGGGCTGCGACGTGCGCCGTTCCGCGAGCGCCGCCGGAGGCCGCTTCATCCGGGTAAGGAGGGCAGTCACATGGGATTCGCCGTCCACGGCAACCACGGCGTGACCTACTGGGAAAAGGACCGCACCTACAACGGCGTCACGCTCTACAGCACCTTCGGCAGCGCGAACACCAAGCTCATCAACATGGACGGGGACGTGGTGCACGAGTGGACGGCCCCGGAGCCCGCCAAGCCCTTCTACGGCTACCTGCGGGACAACGGCAACCTGCTGGTGCGATGCTTCGACGGCAACGAGCCGTATTCGTACGGAGGCAACGGCGGGGTGCTGGTCGAGCTGGACTGGGACAGCAACGTCGTGTGGCGGTACGACAACCCGGTCATCCACCACGACCACATCGTCCTGCGCAACGGCAACATCATGGTCATCGGCTGGGAGCCGATGACGGCGGAGGAGAAGGACGCGGTGCAGGGCGGCTACGAGGAGCTGGACGACGAGGGGAACACCAAGGAGATGCTGAGCGACTTTCTGCTGGAGCTGACGCCGGACCAGCAGGTGGTGTGGGAGTGGCACGGGAAGGACAGGCTGGACCCGGCGCAGGACACCATCTGCCCCATGGACACCCGCAATGAATGGACGCACTGCAACGCGGTGCTGGAGCTTCCCGACGGAAACATCTGCCTTAGCTTCCGGCAGACGAGCGAGCTGATCTTCATCGACAAGGGCACAGGCGAGGTGTACTGGCGCTTCGGGCCGGGGGAGCTCTTCCACCAACACAACCCGACGCTGCTGGCGAACGGCAACCTGCTGGTCTTCGACAACGGCGAGCACCGGCCGCGGGCGGCGGCGACGTCGCGCGTGGTGGAGGTGGACCCCGCCACGAGGGAGATCGTGTGGGAGTACAAGGGCGACCCGACGGCGTCGTTCTACAGCACGCACATCAGCGGGGCGCAGCGGCTGCCGAACGACAACACGCTCATCTGCGAGGGGCGTCCCGGACGACTGTTCGAGGTGACGCACGACAAGGACCTGGTGTGGGAGTTCATGAACCCGGAGATCCTGGAGTTCCGGGAGGAGAAGTTCAACAGGGCGGTGTTCCGCGCGCACCGGTACGCCGTCGACGGGCCGGAGATTCGCGGGCGGGTGTAGGCGCGGTACGGCGCGCGCAGACTGGGTTGAGGAAGGAGTGTTCCAATGGGTTTCGCAGTTTACGGCAACCACGGGGTCACGCACTACGACCGTGAGCGGTCTTTCGGCGGCGTCACGCTGTACACGACCATCGGCGCGGACAAGACGCGCCTGATCGACATGGACG
>CAZCPU010000012.1:15822-23255 GCA_964499855.1 uncultured Dehalococcoidia bacterium
GTCACGCTGTACACGACCATCGGCGCGGACAAGACGCGCCTGATCGACATGGACGGGAACGTCGTGCACGAGTGGTCACCACCGGCGCCCGCGAGGCCGTTCTACGGCTTCCTCAAGGACAACGGCAACCTGCTCGTCCGGTGCTATGACGACACGGAGCCGTGGACCGGGGGCGGTTTCGGCGGGGTGCTCGTCGAGCTGGACTGGGACAGCAACGTCGTGTGGCGGTACGACAACCCGGTCATCCACCACGACCACATCGTCCTCAAGAACGGCAACATCATGGTCATCGGGTGGGAGGAGCTGACGCCGGAGCAGGAGGCGCGGGTCAAGGGCGGGCGGGAGCGGCCGGGGGAGCGCGAGCACGCCATGCTGGGGGACTTCCTGCTGGAGCTGAACGCGGACGGCGAGGCGGTCTGGGAGTGGCACGGCTACGACAAGCTGGACCCGGAGCAGGAGGTCATCGAGGGCAACGGCATGCGGGGCGAGTGGACGCACTGCAACGGGGTGACGGAGCTGCTCAACGGGGACATCTGCATCAGCTTCCGGCAGACCAGCCAAATCGTCTTCATCAGCAAGGAGACGGGCGACGTCTACTACCGGTTTGGGCCGGGAGTGCTCTCGCACCAGCACAACCCGACGCAGCTGGACAACGGCAACCTGCTGATCTTCGACAACGGCGAGACGCGGGCATCGGGCGGCGTGTTCTCGCGCGTGGTGGAGCTGGACCCGGCGACGAGCGAGATCATGTGGCAGTTCCGGGGAGACCCCGCGCTGTCGTTCTTCAGCACGGGCATCAGCGGGGCGCAGCGGCTGGCGAACGGCAACACGGCCGTCTGCGACGGGCGCACGGGGCGGCTCTTCGAGGTGACGACGGAGGGGGACGTCGTCTGGGAGTACATGAACCCGGAGATCTGCCACTGGCGGGGCGAGAACATGAACCGCGCGATATTCCGCGCGCTCCGCTACGCCGTCGACGGGCCGGAGGTGCGGGGGCGGGTGTAGGGCGCGGAACCGCGACCGCGCACGCGCCGGCCGCGCGCAGAAAAGGGGACGACTATCGCTCCCTGTTCCTAGAGCATTCCTTCTGGGAATGTCCATCATAGACCATTGCGCTCTTGCATTGATTGCGCTAGGGTTTTTGCGCAACCAGAGGGGGAAATGCGTCGACCGGGGGGTGAGCGCCCCTGTCCAAACATTCCCCAGCAACTGAGGGAATTGGGAAGGAGGCAGTCAATGGCAACCAGCAGACATCTCAGGCTGGCCGCCGTAGCGATGGCGCTGGCCGCAATGCTCGCCCTGGTGGCGGCGTGCGGGGGCGACTCGGAAACGGGCGGCACGACGGCGACGACGACGAGCCCGTCGGCGCCGGCGCAGCCGGAGGCGGCGGCAGCGCCGGCGCAGCCGGCGGCGGCGTTGGGCGACGCGATGGCAGCGCCGACGGCCGCACCGGCGATGGCCCCGAGCGGGTCCGCTCCGGTGGCCATGATGGTCGAGCCGAAGGTGGACCGCGTCATCGTGGGCATCGTGCCGTTCTCCGACGAGTCCAACGTCCGGCGGGTCATCGGCCAGGTGGCGGCCGTGCAGTTCGACCCGATGGACGAGTCGCTCATCGGGATGGACCCGATGACGGGGCAGCAGGTCCCGGAGCTGGCGGAATCCTGGGCGCTGGAGGGCGGCAACGCCTGGCGGATCAAGCTGCGCGAGGGCGTCCAGTTCCACAAGGGCTGGGGTGAGTTCACTGGCAAGGACGTCGTCTACTCCTACGAGGAGTACATCAAGGAAGACGCCGTGGGCGGCGTGCGCGCGCCGCTGATTCGCGGTGTGGACAACATCGAGGTGGTCAACGACCACGAGGTGCTCATCCACCTGAAGCGGTTCGACGCCGACCTGACCAACCTGCTCTCGCGGGCGCAGCCGGCGGTGAACATGGTGAGCAGCGCTAACGCGGCGGAGCTGGGCCGCGACCCGGAGTTCAGCGAGGAGCCCATCGTCGGGACGGGCCCGTACCAGTTCAAGTCGCGGGAGCAGGCCGTCAACATGCTATTCGAGCGCTTCGAAGGCCACCGGAGCATCACGCCCGACTTCCCGGAACTGGAACTGCGGTACATGAACGAGGCGTCCACGCGGTTGGCGGCGCTCCTGACCGACGAGATCCACATGACCAACCTGCCCGACGACCTGACGAACCAGGCTGTCGCGGAGGGCATGGAGGTCATCCAGGGCCGGGCGTCCGCGCGCCGGGTCGCCATGCGGTTCCAGTGCTGCTACGTTGACCCACAGACGCGGGAATGGCCCATGCACCCGGACTCGCCAATGCAGGACATCCGAGTGCGGCAGGCATTGAACAAGGCCGTGAACCGGGCGGAATTGAATGACGCGCTGCTGCAGGGCAAGGGCCGGACCATGTACGTCCACAGCATCGACGAGACGTGGGCAGGCTTCAACCCGCGGTGGGTCACCGACTTCCCCGAGGCCTACGGCTACGACCCGATCGCGGCAAGGGCGCTCCTAGCGGAAGCGGGATACAGCGACAACAACCCGCTGGAGACCAACGTCCACGTGTTCCCGGTCACTGCGCTGGCGGGCGCCATAGACGTGCAGGAGGTCATCGCGAGCTACATCACGGACCTGGGGGTCAAGGTCAACCTGATCCAGGATGACCCCGCCACGCGCAGGGCCAAGAGCCGCAACCAGGGGTACACCAACCATGTGTCGATGATCACCACGAGCGCCGGGCAGATCGTGGGCTCCAGCGTCTACATGTCCAACACCTCCTTCTCCCGCGGCGCAACCACTCCGGAGGCGGACGCAAAGTTCCTGCAGATCCGCGCCGAGCAGGACCGCAACCGGCGGGCCGAGCTCTGGAGGGAGTACGGCGACATTGTCTACGACAACTTCATCAACCTGAACCTGTACTGGTTGCCGGCAGAGGTGGTAGCGAATCCGGAGGTCGTCAGTGACTTCGAGTGGCCGGGGGCGCTGTCCGGATTCTGGTCGCACTTCTGGCTGCTGAAGTCGGCATAGCGACTTCTGCCACAGACGCATAGATTGAGGAGCGGGGGGCCGTGCCCCCCGCTTCCGCGTAGGGGGAGGCGCCATGAATATCAAGGTGCTCATGCTGGGGACGGGCACACCCCAGCTTCGGCCGCACCGGTGCGGGAGCTCGTCGCTCATCCAGATCGGCGAGGACCACATCCTGATCGACTGCGGATACGGGTCGGTGCGGCGGATGGCGGAGAACGGCATCCGGCTGCACGACGTGCAGCGGCTGCTGTTCACGCACCACCATTACGACCACAACGTCGACTACCCGTCATTCGTGCTGCACGGGCGGAGCGGCCGCGAGACGCCGCTGAACGTGTTCGGGCCGATCGGCACGGAGAAGCTGTCGAGCGACCTGTTCACGGCCGGCGGGTTCACCATCGACCTGAACAACAGGCTGAGCCGGGACATCAACCGGGGCACCATCCTGAGCGGGGTGCAAGACATCGACGCGGGCTTCACGATGGAGGGCGACACGTGGAAGCTGACGGCGGAGCGGGCCGACCACTTCACGGTCGGCGGGAACTTCACGCTGTGCTACCGCATCGACACGGACGACGGCTCGGTCGTGTTCTCCGGCGACACGATCCCGTGCGACGGCATCCGGAAGCTGGCCAAGGGGGCGGACGTGCTGGTGCACGAGGTCTTCTGGCAGCCGTTCCAGGGCGTTGACGGGCGGCGGCCGTACACCAAGGAAGACGCCACCGAGACGATGTACGAGGCCTCGCGGCGGACGAAGCACTCGCTGCCGGAGGAGGTCAAGACGATCGCGCACGAGGCGGGCGTGAAGCGGCTGGTCCTCACGCACCTGTTCAGCGACGACCACCTCGACGAGCTGCAGGGGTACATGCAGCAGGGCGTCGAGTGCGAGGTCGTGCTGGGCGAGGACCACATGCGATTCGAGGTGGGGTAGACGGCGTGGCATTTCTCGAGGTTGAGGACCTCCGGCTGGCGTACGTCACGGACCGGGGCCTGCTCTGGGCCGTGGACGGGACGTCGTTCACGCTGGAGCCGGGAGAGGCGCTGGGGCTCGTCGGAGAGTCGGGGAGCGGCAAGAGCAGCCTGGCGCTGGCGTTGATGCGGCTGCTGCCGCGAAACGCGCACGGGCCGGAGGGCGTCGTCCGGATGGACGGCGTGGAGGCGCTGTCGCTGGGCGAGGAGGAGTTCCGGCGGCGCATTCGCGGGAACGTCATCTCCATGGGGTTCCAGGGGGCGATGAACTCCCTGAACCCCGTCATGCGCGTGGGGCACCAGATCGCCGAGCCGCTCCTGATCGACGGCGACGCATCGAAGCAGGAGGCGTACGCCAAGGTCCGGGAGATGCTGGAGATGGTGGGGCTGCCGACGGAGGTCTTCGGGCGGTACCCGCACGAGCTGAGCGGCGGCATGAAGCAACGCGTCGTCATCGCGATGGCGCTGGTGCGCGACCCCAAGCTGGTGGTGCTGGACGAGCCGACGTCGGCGCTGGACGTGAGCGTACAGGCGCAGATCATGAACCTGCTGAAGCGGCTCAAGCGAGAGCTGGGGTTGTCGCTCATCTTCATCACGCACGACCTGGCGCTGGCGAGCGACGTGTGCGACTACATCGCGGTGATCTACGGCGGGCGCGTCGTGGAGATCGGCGGCATCGAGGGGGTGCTACGGCGACCGTCGCACCCGTACACGGAGAAGCTGCTGGCGAGCACGCCGAAGCTCCGCATGGGGGAGCATCCGGAGTTCATTCCGGGCGCGCCGCCAGACCTGCTCGACCCGCCTTCGGGGTGCCGCTTCAGCCCACGGTGCAGCTACGCGACGGACATCTGCTTCGCGGAGGACCCGCCGCTGTTCACGGTCGGGCCGGGGCACACGGCGAAGTGCTGGCTTCGGCAGGAGGGTGCGGCAGATTCCGGAGACTGACACCCCTACAGGGTCATAACCGCTTCAAGGCGGTAGCCCTGCAGCCGCGAACGGCCGTCGAGGAAGCCGAGCTCGGCGAGCACGGAGAGGCCAACAACCTCGGCGCCGGCGCCTTCCACCATGCGGACGGCGGCCGCCAGGGTGCCGCCCGTGGCGAGGATGTCGTCGACGATGAGGACGCGCTGGCCCGCCTCGACGCCGTCACGGTGCATCTCGATGGTGTCGGAGCCGTACTCGAGCTCGTAGTCCACGCTGACGGTGTCGTAGGGGAGCTTGCCGGGCTTTCGCGCGGGGACGAAGCCGGCGCCGAGGCGGAGGGCGACGGGGGTGCCGAGCAGGTAGCCGCGGGCCTCGACGGCGAGGACGGCGTCGATGCGGGCGGCAGCCCAAGGCGCGGCCATCGCGTCGACGGCGGCGGCGAGGCCGGCGTTGTCCTTCAGCAACGGGGTGATGTCCTTGAAGACGATGCCGGGCTGCGGGAAGTCGGGAATGTCTCGGATGAGCTGCCGCAGGTCCATGGGTCACTCCTCAGCCGGTGGCGCCGGCTGGGCGCCGTTGGCGTGCTGTTGCGGCGAGTAGAGGTGACAGGCGACGAGACGGCCGGGGCGGGCCTCGACGAGCTCCGGCTCCACGACGTCGCAGAGGCCCGCCATGAACTCCGGGCAGCGGGGGTGAAAGCGGCAGCCGGTGGGCACATTGGCGGGGCTGGGAGGCTCGCCGGGAACGGTGGGACGGTCCCGGAGGCGGTTTTCCGGGTCGGCCTCGGGCACGGCCTCGATGAGGGCGACCGTGTAGGGGTGCATGGGGGCGTCGAGGACCTCGGCGGGCGGACCCTGTTCGGCGACGCGACCGAGGTAGAGGACGGCGATGCGGTCCGAGAAGTAGCGGGCCGTCGCGATGTCGTGCGTTATGTACAGGAATGCGATGCCGAGTCGCTCCTGCAGCTCGCGCATCAGGTAGAGGATCTCGGTGCGGCTGGAGGCGTCGATCATGGAGACGGGCTCGTCGGCGAGGATGTAGTCGGGCTGCATGATGAGGGCGCGGGCGATGCCGACGCGCTGGCGCTGGCCGCCGGAGAGCATGTGGGGGAACTTGCCGGAGAATTCGCCGGCGGGGGCCAGCCTCACCTCCTCCAGCGCGTGCCGCACGCGGTCGGCCCTGTCGTGAATGGCGTGAATGAGGAGGGGCTCCTCCAGGACCTGGCGGACGTCCATGAAGGGGTCGATGCTGGAGTAGGGGTCCTGGAAGACGGCCTGGGCGCGGCGGCGGAACCAGCGCAGCTTGCCCTCGGGAATGCGGGTGATGTCGTCGCCGTCGAAGGCGACAGTGCCCTCGGTGATGGGGGCGAGCCGCAGGGAGGCGCGGCCCAGGGTGGTCTTGCCGCTGCCGGACTCGCCGACGACGGACACCGTCTCGCCGCGCTCGAGGGAGAGGGTGACGCCGTCGACGGCGCGCACGGTATCGGCCCGGAAGAGCATCTTCCGGGCGGAGAAGTGCACCTTGATGCCGTCAAGGGACATTATGGGCGGCAATGCTATCCCTCTCCCCAGTTCGCGCGTTTCACCTGCATAGGGATGTTATCGCCCCGGCAGGGCCCGACTACGGCCGGGCTATCCCATTGTACGCGAACGGCACACGTCACACGCGCCTGGCGGCCTCGACGGCCGACACGCACGGCAGGGGCAGCGGCGCGATAGCTAGTCACAATTCAGAGTGCTACAATGATGGGCAATTCCTCGGAGGGTGCACATGCAGAAGATATTTGTGGGCACATTGCTTGTGGCCTTGATGGCCGGCCTCTTTGCAGGCGGCCTGATCATTGGACTCGGGGTCCACAGCCCAGACGTCACGGCCCTTCGCGCGGAGACCTCCGAACAGAAGGATGAGCTCACCAGCCTGCACTCACGCCTCTCGAGGCAGGACGCACAGCTGGCTGCCGTCAGGACGGAGCTGGACGACGCGAACGCTGAACGAACCGGCCTGGCCGCATCGCTTGACGCGTCGCGCTCGACGGTCAGGGACCTGGAAGTCGAAGGGGCGCGGCTGTCCACGGACCTGAGCAACGCGCAGACGCGGCTCGTGCGGACGGAAGGCTCGCTGGCGACCGCCGAAGAGCGGGGCCGGAACCTGCAAATCGAGGTGCTGGGGCTAACGGAGTCGCAGCGGGACCTGAAGATGGCAATCGAGCTGCTCGAGGAAGTGCGGCTGCTCAACAACGGCGAGTTCGGGCCCAATCACGGCGACGCGCAGCTCCTGGTAGAGGAGGGGCACCGGGCGGCCAACAGCGACAACTTCGGAGAAGCCGCCAAGTTCTTCGGCGAGTCCAGCAGGGCATTCGACCTAGCGAAGACTAACGCTGCGGAGCTCACCACCAAGAACGGTGAGCTCGCGGACCTAGTCCCCGACGACCTGACGCAGACATTCGAGGAGAGCCACCGGCAGGCGCGCTCCACGGTCTTCGCCATGGAGGCGCAGGCGCGCACCTACCAGGC
>CAZCPU010000012.1:23355-26337 GCA_964499855.1 uncultured Dehalococcoidia bacterium
TCCGGCGTCCGGGCTTTCGCCCAGCTCCCGCGCCAGCGACGTGACCCGCAGGTCCGGCATGCCGCACGCGACGATGTGCTCGAAGAAGGCAAGGTCCGTGCTGACGTTGAGGGCAAGGCCGTGGCTGCCGACGCCACGGCTGACACGCAAGCCGATGGCCGCAATCTTGCGCTCGCTTTCGGGCCCGCCGACCCACACCCCGTGCAACCCCTGCCGCCGATGGCCCTCGACGTGCATGGACGCCAGCGCCTCAATGAGGGCCTGCTCCAGCGCGCGCACGTACCGGACCGGCCCGCCCAAGGGACGAATGTCGATGATGGGATAGGCGACCAGCTGCCCGGGGCCGTGGTAGGTGACCTCGCCGCCGCGGTCGACCTCGTGGACGGCGACGCCAGCGAGGGCGAGGGCGTCGCGGTCGAGGAGCACGTCGTCCGTGCGGCCGCGGCGGCCGAGGGTGTAGACGTGGGGGTGCTCGAGCAGCAGCACAGTGTCGCCGATGCGCCCCCGTTGCCGGCGCTCGACCAGGGCGGCCTGCAGTTCCCACGCCCGACGATACTCGACCTGTCCAAGCCAGTAGAAGACCGTGGCGTTTCGCTCGTCCATATTGGCATTATGGGACAGGGGTCCAGGGCGCGCCAGCTGGCGTGTTTCGCTACAATGGGGCGGGAGGCAGCCATGGCAGAACGACGGTACTGGCTCTTCAAGTCCGAACCCAACGCGTACTCGTACGGGGACCTGCAACGCGACGGCGTGGCAGAGTGGGACGGCGTTCGCAACTACCAGGCGCGCAACCTGTTGCGGGACACGATCCAGGAGGGGGACGGCATCCTCTTCTACCACAGCAGCGTGGCGCCGATGGCCGTCGTGGGGACGGCAGTCGTCGTGCGAGGCGGGTACCCGGACGAGACGGCCTGGGACCCGGACTCGGCGCACCCGGACCCGAAAAGCAGCCCGGAAAACCCCATATGGTTCATGGTGGACATCCGGGCCGAGCGGGAGTTCGAGAGCCCGGTGACGCTGGACGCCATCAAGAGCACGCCGGGGCTGGAGAAGATGATGGTGGCGCAGCGCGGGGCCCGACTCTCCATACAACCCGTCACGCCGGAGGAGTGGGACATCGTCACGAAGATGGGCGGCCTGGGGTAGCGCGATGCGAATCGGCGCGCACGTGTCGTCGGCGGGCGGCATCAGCAAGGCGGTGGACCGGGCCGTGGAGATAGGCGCGGAGACGATACAGCTCTTCTGCTCGCCGCCGCAGGGCTGGGCATACAAGCCCCCGCCGGAGGAAGAGGTGCTCGCATTCCGGCAGAAGTCGGAGGAGACGGGCGTCCTGCCCTCCTTCCTGCACGGCATCTACCTGATGAACTTCGGGAGCCCCGACCCCGCGCTGCTGGCCAAATCCAAGGGAGCGCTCGCCAACTACATGGAATGCGCGGCGCAGATCGGCGCGGAGGGGGTCATCTTCCACTCGGGCAGCCACATGGGGCAGGGATTCGAGGCGGCGCTGCCGCAGACGGTCGCCGCGCTGCGCGAGGTACTGGCGGCGTCACCGGAGGGGCCGTACCTCATCATCGAGAACTGCGCCGGCATGGGGAACCACATTGGTGCGTCGTTCAGGCAGATCGGTCGGATCATGGAGGGCATCAACAGCCCGCGGGTGAAGGTGTGCCTCGACACGCAGCACAGCTTCGCGGCAGGGTACGACGTCTCGCAGGCTGAGGGGCTGGACGAGGCGATGGCGGAGTTCGACGAGGCCATAGGGTTGTCCAACCTTGTGGCCGTGCACGCGAACGACGCCAAGACGCCGTTCGCGTCGGGGGTGGACCGGCACGCGAACATCGGGGAGGGCCACATCGGCGACGCGGGGTTCGCGGCAATCCTGGCGCACGCGGCGTTTCGCGACGTGCCGTTCCTGCTGGAGACGCCGGGCGAGGGGAAGGGGCCGGACCGGGCGCAGATCGACCACATCCGGGCAATCAGAGACAGCGTGGGGGCAGGGTAGTGGCCGTTCGACTGTCGCCCGACGCGTTCCAGCAGCTGGTGGCGGATGCGCTGGACAACATGCCGGCGGAAGTCCTCGAGCTGTTGGACAACGTGGACGTTCACACCCAGTCCTGGCCGTCGGCCGACCAGCTGGAGGAGACGGGGATCCGGAACGGGTACGGGCTGCTCGGCCTGTACGAGGGGACGCCGCTCACGGACAGGGGCCACTACAACTTCGCGCTGCCGGACCGCGTGACCCTCTTCCAGCGGCCGCTCGAAGCCGTGAGCGGGACGAAGGAGGAGCTGGAGCGTCAGGTGCAGATCACCGTCGTACACGAGCTGGCGCACCACTTTGGGTGGAGCGACGAGGAGATCGACCGAATGGGGTTCGGCTAGCTCCCCGCCGCTCCGGCAGCAATGCTCCTACGCGGCGGCTTCCTCCAGCGCGCCCTCCGGGGTCCTCACGCGGCGAAATCGGTCGCTGACCTCGTGCGCGTTCCCGTTCAGCCGGCCCTTGAGTGCCAGCCGGGCGCGCTCCAGCCGCTCTTCCGCCAGCCGGTCCGCAGCCTCGTGCGGCGGAATGCCGCGCGTGTGTGAGGTGTTGAGGACCTCGGTGACGGTGTCGTAGATTCGCCCGACACGGTCCCGCGCGACGTCCTCGTCGTAGCCGTCGACCTCGACGGCGAGGTTGATGACGCCGCCGGCGTTGATGATGAAGTCGGGGACGTAGACGATGCCGTGGTGCCAGAGCTTCCGGCCGTCGTCCGGGGTGAGCAGCTGGTTGTTGGCGGCGCCGGCCACGACCCTGGCGCGCAGGCGGCGGATGGTCTTCTCGTTGAGGACGCCGCCGAGGGCGCAGGGGGCGAAGACATCGCACTGGACATCGTAGATGGCGTCGGGGTCGTCCAGCACGCGGCAGTTGAGGAGACGGGCGCGCTCGAGGGCATCGCGGTTGACGTCGGTGACGATGATGCGTGCGCCGGCGGCCAGCAGGTGGCC
>CAZCPU010000012.1:26437-31720 GCA_964499855.1 uncultured Dehalococcoidia bacterium
TCCTCCGTCGTGATGTAGCGGCCGCCGAGGGAGTCGACGTGGCGGGCGAAGGCGCGAATGGCGGCCTCCGAGACGCCGGTGCGGGGGTCGGCCCAGATGAGGCCCTTGCCGCCGCCAAAGTCGAGCCCGGCGGCGGCGCTCTTGTAGGTCATGGCGCGGGCGAGACGGAGGACGTCGGCGAGGGCGTCCTGCTCGGTGGCGTGGGGCCAGATGCGGACGCCGCCGAGGGAGGGACCGAGGGTGGTGTCGTGGATACAGACGAAGGCCCGGAGGCCGGAGCTCTTGTCGACGGCAACCAGGAGCTGCTCGTAGTCGCCGGTCTGCAGGGTGTCGATGACGTCCATCGCTAGCCTCCTCTCCGGCGCCGGAGCGGCCCGGCGCCGCGTCCAACAATGGTCTCCACTTCCATTGTATGAGATTTCCATCGCCGTGACGAATTTCGTAAATTTTTCACAAAGTCCACCGTCCGGCCGGAAGTAAAAGGAAAGAGGCGGGCCCATGCCCGCCTCCAGAGGACGCAGTTTGCCGCGGGGTCTCCCGCGCTACAAATCCCGGCTGTTCATGAACCGGACGGCCAAGATGGGAAGGACAAGAATGGGAATAATGCCGATGACGAGGAGCGCCGTGACCTCGCTGGAGAGCGACTTGCCCTGGAGGACCAGCGGCAGGTTGCCCAAGACACCCTCTGGGGAGAAGTCCTCGGCGTAGGCCAGGTCAAGGATGCCGAGGGCCATGTACCAGATGACGCCAAGGACGACCAAGCCAAGCATGGTGTTGTTGACCAGGACGCTCACCGTGATGCCTAGGAAGGAGAGCACCGTGATCAAGAGCACCCAGTAGGCGATGCCGACCAGGATGCCCTCCACGGTCATGTCGTTGTTGAGGGCCATGACGCGCATGAGGAAGGCCGTGGGCGCGACGACGACGAGGAACATGAAGGCGTTGCCGAAAGAGCGGGAGACCAGCTTGGCCAACAGGTAGGGGGTCGGGGCGATGCCGCGGCTGATGATGGACTCGCCGAGGAAGCGGAACTCCTGCGAAATGGCGCTGACGCTGTTGGCCAGCACGACCAGGCTGCCCAGCGCCACGTAGAGGAAGAGGGCCCAGCCCATGAGGAAGGAGGAGTCGTCGACGAAGTTGCGGGACACGATGACGGCCACGACGCCGCCGACGACCGTGAGGGAAAACCAGAACCTGACGATCCAGGACTTCGCCAGGATCATCAGGTCGTATTCGAGAAGGCACAGGAACGCATTTGTGCCGAGGCCTCTACGCATCAATTCACCTCATCGGATGAAGCAGAGCGGAGCGAGGGCAGACTCTCACGCGGGTTCCTGGACGGGGGGTAAATGCCCAACTGGGCCATGATGTCCTCAGTGTCCAGGGCCCGAGCGAATCCCTTCCGCCGGTCTTCTTGCAGGGTCTTCAGGAAAGCGTCCTCCAGGTCACCGGCGGGCTGGATGGACTTGAGCACCACGCCGTGACGGGCCAGAGCGTCGAGCACCTGGCTGAGGACGGTAATAAACTCGCCTTCCCGGTTGTTGAAGGCGATTCGGACGGTATTTGCACCAAGCCGCTCGAACTGGATGCCGCGCACCTCCACCGTCGCGGCCTGGAGGCCGAGCTCGATCTCACCCTCGACGAGGAGGTCGATGGTGTTGGCAAGGGTGAGCTGCTTCATGTCGAGGACGGAACCGGTGAACACCAGCTTCCCGTGGTTCAGGATGCCCACGTAGTCGCAGGTCTCGTCGGCGTCGGGCAGGATGTGGGTGGACAGGATGATGGTCTTGCCCTTGCGGCGGAGCTCCTCGAAGAGGTCGAGGGTGTAGTGGCGGCCCTCGGGGTCGAGGCCGATGGTGGGCTCGTCGAGGAGGAGGAGGTCGGGGTCGTTCATGAGGGCGGCGGCGATGCCGAGGCGGGTGCGCTGGCCGCTCGAGAGGTGCTCGATGCGCTGGGAGGACGCCTGCAGGAGGTCCATGGCGTGGAGCAGCGCGGAGAGCCTGGGTTTGCGAATGCCGGCCGTGATGCCGAAGAGCTTGCCCACGAGGTCAAGGTAGGAAATGGGCGTCATGTCAATGGGGAAGTTGCCGTTCTGGGAATGAAAGCCGATGCGGCGGCGGAGGTGACCCGAGGAGAGGGTCATGGGCTCCTGGAAGACGCGGATTGCGCCGGCTGTCGGCCGCTGAAGGCCCATGATGAGGCGGAGGGCCGTACTCTTGCCGGCGCCGTTCGGGCCGATGAGTCCAAAGATGCAACCCTGCGGAATGGAGATGTTGACGCTATTGAGGGCAATCTGTCGTGCCTCATAGATCTTGGTGAGGTCCACCGTCTCAACGACGTCCATGTCCGCTCCTTGCGAAGGCTACCCGCTATATTCGCACAGATTCGGAATTCGGGGCAATAGCGCGGCTTCCGGACGGGAGCGCGGAGGGCGCCGCGCATTGCTTTTGACGCTGGGGCAGCGCCCCTCTACAATGGGGCCACCTGATCGGGAGGTGCGGCATGGCCAAGCTCTCTTGCGACGTGTTTTACGACTACACCTGACCCTTTGTCTACAACGCAGCCGTGTGGCTGGAGTCGGCACAGGAGACTGCGGGCGACGAGCTGGAACTGAACTGGCGCGGCTTCCTGCTGGAACAGATCAACAGCAAGGAGGGCCCGGACTGGAAGGTCTGGGAGCAGCCCGACGACTACGAGTTTCGAGGCATGTGGGCGCTGCGCGCGGGCGAGGCGGCCAAGGCGCAGGGGCCGGAGGTGTTCCGGAAGTTCCACATGGCGCTGCTGCGGGCGCGGCACGAGGAGCGGGTCAACGTCGGCGACCGCGAAGTATTGATGGAGATCGGCGCGCGCGTGGGACTGGACCTGGAGAAGTTCCGCGCCGACATGGAGGACCCGGCGACCAAGGACAAGGTGGCCGCCGACCACATCGAGGCGGTGGAGAGCTTTGGGGTCTTCGGCACGCCAACGTTCGTGTTCCCGAACGGGGCGGCGGCATTCGTGAAGTTGCTCAAGCCGCCGGAGGCGCGCGCGTCCCGCGCGCTGGAGCTGCTGGCGGAAATGATGGAAGACCACATCTACATCGGCGAAGTGAAGCGGCCCCAGCCGCCGTGGCCAAAGGGCGCCTTCACCGCCGGGAGCTAGCTACCTCGAATGGACCGGGACCTGGCGCAGGTGGAACACGCCCTAGGCGTCGACTTTCGCGACGCCGGGCTGCTGCGAATGAGCCTGACCCACAGCTCCTACGTCAACGAGCACCCCCAGGATGCTCCGGCCTCCAATGAGCGGCTGGAGTACCTGGGGGACGCTTTTTTGGGCATGGTCGTCGCGCGCAGGTTGTACCTAGACCATCCTGAGATGACCGAGGGTGAACTGACGGAGGCCCGGGCGGCAATCGTGCGGGGCGAGACGTTGAGCGCGGCGGCCGGCGACCTGGGGCTCGGCGAACACCTGTTGCTGGGGCAGGGCGAGGAGCAAACCGGCGGGCGTGCCAAGCCCAACAACCTGGCGTGCGCGCTGGAGGCGCTCGTGGGGGCAGTGTACCTCGACCGGGGCCACGAAGCGGCGGAGGCGTTTGTGCTGCGCGTCCTGCAGCCCTATCTCGGCGCCGCGGGGACCAGCCGAGGGACGCAGGACCCCAAATCGCAGCTACAGGAAATGGCGCAGGCCAGGGGTCTCGGCATTCCTCGATACAGGGCGCTCGCGGAGACGGGACCTGGGCACGACAGAACGTTCACCGTGGAGGTCGTCGTGGCCGGGGAGGCGCTGGCGCGAGGAATTGGGCGGCGCAAGGTGGAAGCGGAGCGCGAGGCGGCGAGGGCGGCAATGGCGCACATGGAGGGAACGGACGGCGGGGGCGCGAATGAACCGGAGGCAGCGCCGTAGGGGGACTCGGCGGGGCGACGGAGGGCGGGGCACACGCGCGGCGTGGCCGTGGTTGGCCCTGGCGGCGTTCGTTGCCGTGAGCCTAGCGCTGGCGAGGACGATACTCTAGCCTCGGGGAGGGAGCCATGCGATGGATCATCCTACGGCCTGCGGCGGCGATAGTCGGTTGGGGCATCGCCGCGTTGACCATCACGCTGGCGATGCTGGGGGCGTTGCGGTTCTTCCTGGTCACGGGAGCGAGCCCGTTGTACGTCATTCGCCGGAAGCGGTGGTACGAGACGAGCGTGCTCGGCGGGCGGATGGGGCTACGGGGACTGCTGCACTTTGGCCTGTGGGCGGCGGAACAGGGGCGCGGCCGTCACTGGCCCTAGACGCGAGAGGCAAGCTTTCAAATGAAATGGTATCCGCGTTAGCAAAGACAGCTTGACAGCCCATATTCGATCTGATACACCTTACCAAATCGTCACTTGTGCCCTGGGGGTAGGGGAAGCTACGCTTTCCAAGTTGCCCCACCAGCGGACGGGCACCCAAACCTTGGAGCGCAAGATTGACAGTCGAAGTATAATCTTCGCACCCTTGGAGAGAGTTCGACTACAGCAATTCGAAGGAGAATCGAGGAGGACATGCAGCGATACATCATCATTAGGCTGATCCAGTCGGTGTTCACGCTCATCGGCGTGAGCATCATCGTCTTCTCCCTCGCGCGGCTGTCGGGCAACCCGCTCGACGTGCTGTTGCCGGATGAGGCGGACGACGAGACGTTCCTCCGCATTAGCGAGCTGTGGGGCCTGAACGACCCGTGGTACGTCCAGTACTTCACCTTCGTGAAGAACGCCTCAAGGGGCGAGTTCGGACCGTCCTTCAAGTGGCAGGGCCGGACGGCCATGGAGCTGGTGATTCTGCACCTGCCGGCAACCCTCCAGCTAGCGGTCGTGTCAATCGGTGTATCGATCCTGTTAGCCGTACCCATCGGCGTGATGTCGGCCGTGAAGAAGGGGACGATGCTGGATACGGTGGGGAAGCTCATTGCCCTGCTGGGGCAATCGCTCCCCTCCTTCTGGCTGGCCATCGTGCTCATCTGGATATTCGCAGTCCAGCTTGGGTGGTTCCCCACGTCCGGGAGAGGGGGCCTTTCCAATATGGTGCTGCCGGCTGTGGCGCTGGGGTGGTTCTCCGTGGCGTCCTTCATGCGGCTGACCCGCTCGTCCATGCTGAACGTGCTGGACAGCGAGTACATCAAGCTGGCGCGCATCAAGGGATTGCCGGAGTGGAAGGTGGTCTGGAAGCACGGGCTGAAGAACGCGGCCATCCCGCCGCTGACGGTGTTCGGCGCGATCGTGGTGGGCCAGATGACGGGGTCAGTGACCATCGAGACGGTGTTCGCGTGGCCGGGGGTCGGCC
>CAZCPU010000013.1:0-30245 GCA_964499855.1 uncultured Dehalococcoidia bacterium
GCATGTACCGCGTGGCGCCCATGGCGTAGTTGATCGGCTGGCCGATGAACCCGTACGGGATCTCGTACTGGAGCGTCGGCAGACTTGGGTCGGCCGGCTGCGGCGCGCGGTTGCTCCGGCCCGCCTGCCCGTGCGTGATCAGCGCCACCTCGCACCACCCCGCGTTTATCGCCGCGATGGCGTGCGCGATGTGGATGATGAACGATGACCCGCCCACCGTCGTGCTGTCCGTGAACCTCGGCTTGATGCCCAGGTAGTCGCCCGTCGCGTACGTCGAGTACCCTGCCGTGAACAGCCCGTCCACGTCGCTCTTCGACAACCCCGCGTCGTCCAGCGCGTTGGCCGCCGCCTCCATGTGGTGCTGCAGCGACGACTTGTTCGGCACCGTCCCGATTTCGTCAGACTCCGCCACCCCAACGATGGCCGCCGTCCTTGAGAGGTCTGCCATAGGTACTCCTTGCTCTAACGATTTCCGTTCGCACCGAGCCCGTCGAAGAGCGCACTATTACGCTCGCAGCTCCTTCAGGTCCGGCGAGATTGTCAGCTTGGCCTCCGTGACGGCCTGCACCTCTTCCGGCGTATACCCCGGCGCAATCTCCCGCATCACGAAGCCATCCGGCGTGATGTCGAAGAGCCCCAGGTTCGTCACCACCTTCGTCACGACGCCCACGGCCGTCACCGGCAGCGTGCACCGCTTCAGCAGCCGCGGAGCCCCCTCGCGTGTCGTGTGCTCGAGCGCCAGGAACACCTGCTTCGCCCCAACCGCGAGGTCCATCGCCCCGCCGATGCCGCCGCCCTTGCGCCCGGCCGTCTTCCAGTTCGCGAAATCCCCGTTCTCCGCAACCTCGTAGGCGCCCATGACAGTCACGTCGATGTACCCCGATCGGATGAGCGAGAACGAATCGGCGTGGTGGATGATTGCGGCGCCCTTCTCCAACGTCACGTGCTGTCCGCCCGCATTCACCAGGTGGATGTCCTCCTCGCCCTCGGGCGACAGCGGCCCGTAGCCGATGACGCCGTTTTCCGACTGGAACAGAATGTCGGCGTCGCCAAAGTCGTAGTTGGAGCACAATGTCGGCATGCCCACGCCCAGGTTGACCACCCACCCGTCGCGAAACTCCATCGCGATGCGGTTGCACATCGTCTGCCGGTCCAGCGGCGTCTTTTCCTCAGCCATCGTTGCCCTCGCTACCGTTCGCCCCGAGCCTGTCGCAGGACGCTACGACCGCCGGTTGGGCGTGTCCCAGATCCCCTCCGGCGGCGGTGGTATCTTCACCACCCGGTCTACCACGATGCCCGGCGTGTGGATGCTGTCCGGGTCCAGCTCGCCAAGCTCCATTATGTCCTCCTCGACCTCGGCGATGGTGATCCTCCCGGCCATGGCCATGACGGGGTTGAAGTTCCGCTGCGACCGCCGGAATTGCAGGTTCCCGAATGTGTCCGCCCGGTACGCCCTCACGAAGGCGTAGTCGGCGTGCAACGGGTACTCCAGCACGTAGGTGCGCCCGTTGAAGACGCGATGCTCCTTGCCCTCGGCCGTCTCCGTTCCGACGCCCGTCGGCGTGTAGAACGCGGCGATGCCCGCTCCCGCGGCCCGCATTCGCTCCGCCAGCGTTCCCTGTGGAACCAGCTCTGCCTCCACAAGTCCCTGCTCGTTCAGCTTCTCGAAGAGGTTCGCCCGCGACGGGTGCGGCGCCGCGCTGAACGCACAGACCATCTTGCGAATCTGCCCGTTCTCCACCAGCTTGCCCACGTCGACGACCTCGCCCTGCCCGCCGGTGTTGTTGGAGATGCCGGTCAGGTCCTTCGCACCCTGCCTCACCAGCGCCATGAGCAGGTTCCGCGGCACCCCGATGCCCGCAAACCCGCCCGACATGAACGTCGCGCCGTCCGGCACGTCGGCAACGGCCTCGTCGAAGCTCGCATAGACCTTGTTCTTCATAGCCGCACAGACTCCACGGGTGTGCAAAATCTGAATAGCGGGCTCATTCTAGCATAGGGGCATGCAGTGTCCAGTATACCGACGACGCTCGGTGCGCGGCCCCGCCTTCGGGTGTAGACTGTCGGGCGTCCGCGAGTAGCCGATGAGCCACCAGCGGCGACCGTGAAAAGGAGAAGAGCAATGGCAACGCGAACGCCCATCATCGACTCGCAGGTGCACTCCTACGAGCGCAACAGCCCCGAGCGCCCCTGGGTCGGCAGCCTCGACGGCCCCGATGAGATGAACGGCGACCAGATGGTGGAAGCGATGGACGCCGCCGGCGTCGATGGCGCGTTGCTGGTCTCACCCTACTCGATGTACCGCTATGACGGCAGCTACGCGTTGGAGGTGCACGCCAAGCACCCGACGAGATTTCGCCTGATCAAACCCTTCGATCCGCACTCGGAGAACGTCGCCGAAGAGGTCGCCGAGTGGGTGCGCAACCCCGGCGTCGTCGGCGTCCGTCTCATGCTCACGCGCGAGCCCTATGAGGCCGACGACCCCGGCATCGACCGCCTCTTCGTCGCCGCGGCCCGTGCCGGCGTGCCCCTCAACGTCATGGCGTCCGGCAAGCTGTCCCTCTTCCGTACCTACGCCGAGCGTCACCCGGACACCCAGCTGGTCATCGACCACGTGGGACTGCTCACGTACAACTTCCCGCCCGTCCCGGACGATCCCTTCGCTGACGTGCCCCTCGTTGCATCACTGGCTGAGCTCGACAACGTCGCCATCAAGATCTCGGCCGCCTGCACCCTCTCCCATCAGCCATTTCCGTACCCGGACATCTGGGAGCCGCTGCGTCGCCTGTTCGACGCCTTCGGCATCGAGCGATGCATGTGGGGCACCGACTGGACCCGCACCGTCGGCCTCCTCACATACAAGCAGGGCGTCGACGCATTCCGCGTCACCGACGAGCTTTCTGAATCCGAGCGCGCAGCCCTCATGGGCGGGAGCCTCAAGAGGATCTACAGCTGGTAAACGCAGACGCCGATTAACCCGCCGAAACCCTGACAAGACGCCCTCCAGGCCCTCGGCAATCCCTACCCTGCTGCCGCCTCACTCGCTGGCTGCTGCCGTCGAGGGGGCGCCGCCAGGAAAACGACGCCCGCCGCGAGTACCCACGTCAGCGTCGCGAGAATGAACGCCTCCCGGTACGTGCCGAAGATGTCGAACATCCCCGCGATGAGCAACGGGCTCACCGCCCCGCTCATCGTGACGAAGGGCCGCAGGATGCCGTTTATGGCCCCCAGGTGCTGCCTGCCGAAGTAGTTCGCGATGATCAGCGGCCGCATGATGAAGAACCCGCCCAGCGCCAGCCCGTGGGACGCTCCGGCGATGATCAGCGTCGGCACGTTGCTGATGTTGAGGAAGAGCATGATGCTCACCGCCGTCAGCAGCGCCTGTATCACCAGCAGGTAACGGACGGGGTACCGCTCGGCCACCACGCCCCACACCAGCCGGACGCTGATGGAGCACACGCCGTATGCCGTGGCTGCCCACGCCCCGACGGCCGGCGAGAACCCGATGTCCTCGAAGTATGGGATCCAGTTGGCGTGGAAGCCCCCCATGCCCAGCATCGCCAGGAAGAACGCCAGGATCAATAGCCAGAAGGCGTACGTCCGCATCGCCTGCCGCCGCGTCATGCTCCGTTCAGCCCGCGCCCGGACCTGCCGTTCCCCCTGCGCCGTCCCTCCCCGTTCGCCCTGAGCCTGTCGAAGGGTCGCGGGGTCCGGTTCTCGCGCCCCGTCGGGTAGCAGACCAATGTCCTCCGGCCGCGACCGCACCATCAGCGCCAGCGGCACCATGATGGCCATCGACCCGATGCCGAGCACCACCCAGGCGTCGCGCCAGCCCACCAGCGTGATGATGCCGTGGACCAGGAAGGGGAAAAACAGCGGCCCCATCGCCGTGCCCGACGACGCGATCGCCACCGCCCGCCCCCGCATGCGCACGAACCACTTGGGCACAATCGCCACGATGAGCATCTCCGCGCCGCCCACCATCGTGAGCGCCCCCAGCGCGCCAAAGAGGACGTAGAAAAGGACGATGTTGTCGATCCACTTGAGCGTGATGAGCGAGAAGCCCATGGTGAGGCCCGTCAGCAGCATGAGGATGCGGGGGCCCGACTGTGTGTCCTGCATCGGCCCGATGAAGGGCGAGAGCACCCCGCCGACGAGCGCCCGTAACGTGAACGCACCGAAGAATGCGGAGCGCGACCACCCGAGTTCGTCCGTCATGTGCGACGCGAAGACGCTGGCGCCCCAAACGCTCCCGCCGCTCTGCACGGCCCCCGCCAGCACCGACGCAATTACCACCAGCCAACCATAGAAGAACCGTGGTCGTGGCTTGCGCATGAGTCCCCTTCGGTGTGGCTGCGGGCTCAGGTGCGGCCGGTCTCGCGCCGGCGAGCGGTAGCTAGGCAGTGTATGGGCGTGGGGTTGGGGGCGTCAAATTGGGGGTTCCCCCCACCCCCGCCCATCCCATATAGTCCCCCCAACACCCACTCTCGCCGCAGGAGGCCCGTCATGACGTCCACCCCGCATGGTCAGCTTTTCGCGTCCAACCGGCCCGTCGTCATGGGCCGTCGCGGCATGGTGTCGAGCGGCCACCCCCTCGCGTCGCAAGCCGGCGTGTCGACGCTCCAGCGCGGCGGCAACGCCGTCGACGCCGCCCTCGCCGTCGCCGCGGCCGTCAGCGTCGTCGAGCCCCTCATGTCCGGCATCGGCGGTGACGGCTTCATCATGGTCTACACAAAAATCGACGACTCGCTGCAGGTCATCAACGCCACCGGCTCCGCGCCCTACGAGGCCACGCTGGAGCGCTACCAGGCCACCGGCATCCCCATGAAGGGCGTCCTCTCCACGTCAGTGCCCTCCCTCCTGCGAGGCTGGACGGCCATGCACGCCCGCTACGGCACGCTGCCTCTGTCCGACGTCCTCGCGCCCGCCATCGACCTCGCGGCCAATGGCTTCCCCGTCTCGCACCTGCTGGCCAGGAACATCGCCGAGGACCCAGTCCTCACCGTCTTTCCCACCTCCGCCGCCGTCTACGCGCGACAGGGCCGCCCCGTCCGCGCCGGCGAGATGCTCTACCAGGAGGACCTCGCCCGCACATTCGAGCGCATCGCGTCCGAGGGCGAGGGCGTCTTCTACGAGGGCGACGTCGCCGAGGAAATCGTCCGCTTCATCCAGGAGGAAGGCGGCCTCATCTCAATGCGCGACCTCGCCGACCAGCGTGCCCGTTGGTCGGACGCCATTTCGACGACCTACCACGGCCACGAGGTGTTTGAGGCCCCGCCGAACTCCAGCGGCCACGTGCTGCTGCAGGAGCTAAGTCTCGCCGAGCAATTCGACCTCCGCACCCTCGGCTGCAACTCCGCCGAGAGCGTCCACGTCATGGTGGAGGCCAAGCGCCTCGCCTTCGCCGACCGCGAGGTCTATATGGCCGACCCCGAGTGGGTGGAGGTGCCAGTCCCCGGGCTGATCTCGAAGGAGTACGCGACGGAGCGGGCCAGGCTCATCGACCCGGCGCGTGCCATGGCAACCGTCCCGCACGGCGACCCGTGGCGCTACCAGGGCTCGTTGCCGCCGAAGGCCAAGGCCGGCGTCTCTGCTCCTCGCGAGGACACCACCTGCTTCTGCGTCGTCGACCAGTGGGGCAACGCCGTGTCGATGCTCCAGAGCCTCCAGACCGCCTTCGGTTCCAGCATCATCGCGGGCAACACCGGCGTGCTGCTCAACAACCGGATGACCTACTGGCACCTGGACCCCAACCACATCGATGTCCTCGAGCCCGGCAAGCGTGTGCGCCACACCATGAACCCAGTAATGGTCTTCAAGCAGGCGGAGGCCGGCCGCAAGCTCTCGCTCGTGTGCGGCACGCCCGGCGCCGACACGCAGGTGCAGACCAACTTCCAGGTCATCACGCACGTGCTCGACTTTGGGATGACCGTCGCCGAGGCCGTCGAGGCCCCCCGCTGGCGGCACGTGCAGGACGGCACCGAGTCGACGGTCCCGCACACCGCGCCCGATGAACTCCGCATGGAGGGTCGCTTCCCCGCCGAGGTGCTCGACGGCCTGCGCGGCCGCGGTCACCCGGTGTCCGTCATCGGTGACTGGGCGGCAACCGGCAGCGAGGTGATGATCGAGGTCGATACTGACACGGGTGCCCTCTACGGCGCGGCGGACCCACGTCGCGACGGGTACGCCATCGGGTGGTAGACTGCGCCCAACGACAGGTAAGTCCGTTCGCCCTGAGCCTGTCGAAGGGTTCATCGAACGGATGGGACAGCGGAGGTGACGTCATGCAGCAGACCGAAATCCAGATCAAGACGACGGGCATCGACCACGTGGTACTGTGGGTGAACGATTTGGAGCGTTCCAAGCGGTTCTACATCGACCTCCTGGGCATGACGGTCAACCACGAAGGCGGCGGCAACTGTTTCCTCTGGTGCGGTTCAGACCAGGTGGCGCTCTTCAAGACCCGTGGCGATGCGGTCACGCAGGGCCAGGTTGAGCTGAACCACATGGCACTCAAGATGGATCCCGAGTCCTACGAGGCGACCAAGGCCCGCTTGGAGAACGCCGGCGTCTACGTCCACGGCCGTCCCGGCGACGACACATGCATCTACTTCGACGACCCGGACGGTCACGGCCTTCAGCTTCTATACAAGGGCTTCGACGGCTAGGAGAGAGCTAGCGTACCGGCTCCCGCCAGTTGCGCACGTAGTCGTGCTGCTCGTCGGTTTGCGGCGTCCGCAAAATTCGGGCCGACTTCTCCGTGCCTTGCCACCACTCGTGGATCTGTGCCAGCGCCGAGTCGGCAGAGTGCCCGTGGCGCACCAGCCAGCACCCGACGGTCGTGCCCGTCCTGCCCACACCCGCTAGGCAGTGGACATAAACAGCCCTACCGGCGTCCATTGCAGCGTCGATGGAATCGAGGATGTCCACCATCTGGGCGGGTGATGTCGGGACATCCATGTCGATGATGGCGTGGCGCTCGTACCCAACGTCCACGCCCCGCCGCTTTGCCTCCTTGACGAGCTCGTAGGTGTACGGCTTGTTCACGCCCAGCTCCGTCAGGTCGACGAAGTGCGTGACCCCGCCGTCAAGCAGCGCATGCATGTTCTCCAGCGACGGTCGACGAAGGGTCGCGCCTGGGTACTCGCCTGCCAGAAAGCGGCCGGGGACCACCCAGTAACTGTTGGCGATGGGCCGGACCAGCGTCTCGACTGCGGGCATATCGACAGCCTCCTCTTGTGTGGTTGTTTTCTCTCCTACTTCCAGTCTGCCGCACAAGAGACCCCAGTCAACCAACAAAAAGTTAACGGACGACGAATTCAGCAACATCGTGGCAATCAGTAAAGGGAAGCGCACATGGGTGAAGTGAGTGTCTTGGCGGAGGGAGTGGGATTCGAACCCACGGTGAGTTGCCCCACACCTGTTTTCAAGACAGGCGCCATAGTCCGCTCGGCCATCCCTCCGCGTTGGCGCCCAAGTTCAGCCTAGCCCATTTGCCCTCGCCGCGCGAGTCACACGATGGTGTCCGAGCCGATGTATGGGCGAAGCGCCATCGGCGTCTCGATGGACCCATCCTCGCGTTGGTACGTCTCCAGTACGGCGATGATCACTCGTGGCAGCGCCAGCCCCGAGCCGTTCAGCGTGTGGGGGTACTGGGGCCGCGCGCCCGCCTCGGGCCGGTACCGAATGTTCGACCGCCGCGCCTGGAAGTCGGTGCACGTCGAGCACGAGCTCACCTCCAGCCACTCCTCGCAGCCCGGCGACCACACCTCGATGTCAAACGTCCTGGCCGATTGGAACCCCATGTCGCCGGCACACAGCGACAGCACCCGGTGCGGCAGTTCCAGCCGACGCAGGAGGTCCGACGCGTCCTCCACCAATGACTCCAGCGCCGCCTCACCCTCCTCAGGCTCCACCAGCTGGTACATTTCCACTTTATTGAATTGGTGCACGCGCTTGATGCCCCGCGTGTCGCGGCCCGCGGCTGCCTTCTCGCGCCGGAAGCAAGGCGTCTGCGCGACGTACTTCAGCGGCAGCGCGTCCGGCGACAGGATCTCGTCGCGGTGCAACCCTGTGAGCGCCACCTCCGCCGTCGGCAGCAGCCACAGGTCCTCCTCCACGTCGCGGTACAGGTTATCGCCAAACTTGGGCAGGTTGCCGGAGCCGAGCATCACCTGCTCGCGCACCATCGCAGGCAGTGCCATCTCAGTGTACCCGTGCTCCAGCGTGTGCACGTCCAGCATCCAGCTGATGAGCGCCCGCTCCAGTCGGGCTGCCGCGCCTGTCAGCACGTAGAACCGTGCGCCCGAGAGCTTGGCCCCGCGCTCCATGTCGATGACGCCTAGCCTGTCTCCCAGGTCCCAGTGCGCCATCGGTGTGAAGCTGTACGACCGCGTCTCGCCCCACGAGCCCATAACGGTGTTCGCCGATTCGTCGAGGCCGTCCGGCGTCGAGTCCAGGGGCAGGTTTGGAAGCTCGAGCATGAGCGTTTCGATTGTGGCTTCCGCCTCCCGGATGGTCTCGCCCAATTCCTCCACCCGGTCGTTGACCGTCTGCGTCTGCCCCCGCAGCTCCTCCAGTCGCGCCGGATCGCCTCCGCCACTGCGAGAAGCCGCCATGAGCTGCCCGAACTCGCGGCTCAACTGGTTGTGTGTCGCGCGCAACGTGTCGCGTTCGGTGATTGCTGTCCGGCGCTTCTCGTCCAGCCGCAGCAGTTCCGAGAAATCGGCGTCTTCGCCCCGGCGCGCGAGGGCGGCGGCGACTTCGTCGGGCGCCCGGCGTATTTGGTCGATGTTCAGCATGGCTTTGGGTGGCCCTTCAGTCGGGATTGGGCGGAGGCAGGAATAGCTCTATTCATCATAGCTTGGCAGCCATGGTGGTGGAAAGGGAAGGCTATTTGAACCACCAGCCTCGTCGCTACAACGCGGGCGCCTGCTTGCGCCAGTCCGTGCTCTGCTCGTAGGCGTGGGCGACCCGCAGCAGCGTGCCCTCCGAGAAGGGCTTGCCCACCAGCTGAAACCCTATCGGCATGCCCGCCGACGTGAACCCGCAGGGCACGGAAATGGCGGGGAAGCCCGTCAGGTTGAAGGGCTGCGTGTACCACGTCACCGCCGTCCGCAGGTCCATCGCCGCGCCGCCGACGGTCACCGCGTCCTGCCCGATGGGCGGCGCAGTGAGCGGCAGCATCGGCAGCGCCAGCGCGTCGTAGTTCGACATTGCCTCCTCCAGCTGCCCACGGATCCGCGACTGAGCCTCCCGAGCGGCGATGTAGTCCGTTGCCGTGTTGTTGCGACCGCCGGACAGCCGTCCGAAAACGTCCTCGCCGTAGTCGCCTGGGCGTTCGTCCAGCCACTCCCGGTGGTACGCCGCAGCCTCCGACGAGATGATGACGAAGTTGTACGGCAGCGCCTCCCGTAGCACGGGCAGCTCCAACGGATCCACGAGCGTCGCGCCGAGGCTTCCCAGTTGCGCGAATGCCGCCTCGACGGCGGCCTCCAGTTCGTCGTCCATCGGCAACCTGTAGTCGCCTCGCACGACCCCGACCCGCAGCCCGGCCGCGCCTCCGTCCATCGTGTCGAGGAAGTTGGGCACAGGTGCGTCGACGCTGTTGGGATCGAGGGCATCGTAGCCCGCGATGGCCTGCAGCACGAGGGCCGCGTCCGCCACGCTCCGGGTCATCGGGCCCACCGTGTCCAGCGACGTCGAGAGCGGCAGCACGCCCCGCTTGCTGACCCGCCCGTACGTGGGCTTCAGCCCGACGATGCCGCAGAACGCCGCCGGGATGCGGATCGATCCGCCGGTGTCCGAACCGAGTGTCGCCGCGCACAGCCCCGCGGCCATCGCTGCTCCCGACCCGCCGCTCGAGCCGCCCGTCACGCAGTCCGTGTTCCACGGGTTGCGAGCCGGGCCGTAGTGGGCGTTGTTGTTGGTGATGCCGAAGGCGAATTCATGCATGTTGAGCTTGCCCAGCAGCACTGCGCCCGCCTCAGCCAGCTTTGCTGCCGCGGGGCAGTCCTCGTCCGGCACGTTCTCCGCCAGGATCTTGCTGCCGCCCGTCGTGGGAACGCCCGCCGTCTCGTACAGGTCCTTCAGCGCGATGGGAATGCCGTGCAGCGGCCCCCGGTTTCGCCCCGACGCGATCTCCGCTTCCGCTTGTCGCGCGCGCTCAATCGCCAGGTCTCCGGTGACGGTGATGTAGGCGTTGATACGTGGCTCCACCGCCTCGATACGGTCGAGGTACGCTCGCGTTAACTCCACCGGCGAGAGCCGTCCGGCGGCGATCTCTCCGCTGGCCTCCGCAACGCTGAGCAGGTGCAATTCCGTCCCGGCCATGGCAATCCTCCTCGTGGCGCGACTCCGGCCCAAGCATAGGGGGCACGTCCCTGGGTGGCAAGGCGCGCCGGGTGCCGTCGGATGGCGGAGTCGTGCTATAATTTGGAGTTGAGGGGATATAGCTCAGCTGGAAGAGCGCTGCGTTCGCATCGCAGAGGCCGGGGGTTCGAATCCCCCTATCTCCACCAACTGCCCCTGTAGCTCAGAGGATAGAGCGCCTCCGTCCTAAGGAGGGCGTCGGGGGTTCGAGTCCCTCCAGGGGCGCCATTTTCATCGCAGGAGCGTAGCTCAGCCTGGTAGAGCAGCGGTCTCCAAAACCGCCGGTCCGGGGTTCGAATCCTCGCGCTCCTGCCAAAGAAACGCCTTGGGGCCAGCATTGCTGGCCCCCTCTTGTTTCTCCCGTCGCTCAGGCGGTCGCGTCGAGCCCGGCTGTACGGTTCGAGAGCGCTCGATTATACATAAGTGGAAATGTAGCGTATGATGTCTGGGCGCCGGCGTGCGCGGAAAGGGGGCCAATATGTGGCCTTTTGGCGGGAGTTCCAGCGGGAAAGCCGTGAGTAGGGAGATGCGCATCGAGTTGGCAAATCAGTGCGGTCTTCCATACCCGGACTCGGAAAACCTGCTGGCGGTCTCCCAGGGCGGCAAGCTGGCGGGCAGAAAGGTAACCAACTTCCGCGTCTTCGAGCGCACCGGCGTCTCGGCTGAAGACGGGCGTAGCTTCGACGACATCTCGGGTGATACCGTTCTCTTCGACGGCATCATTGAGAAGGACGGCGTCATCACCATGAATAAAGGCCGCAAGATGCGGTAGGCTCGGCGCTGCCGTGTCTTGCATAGGCGCACGCTCCGCCGCCTCGCGAGGCGCAGTGCGCACGGCCCTCGTTCGAAGACCCGGCCACGGTTCGGCCGGGCGAGTTCGAATGCGTCTTACGCTCGCATCCCTGCTTGCCACCCTTTCGCTTGCCCTGCTGGCTGCCTGCGGAGGCCCGGTGGACCAAGTCGCGCCGCCGCCCGCGCCTACCTCCCTCCCCAGCGTCGATCGCATTGCCTACGTGGGCGACGACGGCAACGTATACACTGTGAAGGGTGACGGCGCCCAGCGCGAGCAGGTCACGCGGCTCGGCACCGGCCCCGTCGCGAGCCTCGCGGTTGCCGGCCTCGCCCAGGCCCGTCCCTCCTCTTATTACGCATGGCCCGCATGGTCGCCCGACGGCTCGCGGCTGGCCGTTTCCCGCGTCATTGTCGAGGGATCGATCGTCGACGGCGTTGATCTCCGCGTGATTGACTTGGCTACCGGCCAGGATACCGTCGTATTTGCGAATAACCCCCTCAACGTTGGCTACGTCGCCCATCGCGCCCCGCATTACCCCTATTGGAACCCTGACGGCAACAGCGTGGCCTTTCTTGCTTCCGGAGCTTCGGGGCTGACGTTGTACACCGTAAGCGCGGACGGCGAGGGTGGCGCGGAGGAGGTGGCCTCCGGGGCCCCGCTGTACTTCGTCTGGTCGCCCCTCGGCGATGGCGCGCTCCTGCACGTCCGGGATCGCCTTCTCATGGCTGAGGGAACGGATACGTTGGACACGTCCGCGCTGCCCGTCGGCGGCCTCGCCTTTCGCGCCCCCGGCCTCTCTCACGACGGCGGCCTCATGGCGTTCGTCGGTTCTACGCCCTCGGGCGGACTCGCCTTGCACACGGCGAATGCCGGCGGCGGCGGCGCAAGTGTACTGGTCGAGGCGGAGGGGCTCAGGGCCTTCCTTTGGTCGCCCACTGATGGCCGCATCGCCGTCTCCAACGACCTGCTGCCAGGTCTCTCATTGTATGACGGGTTTAGTGTCCTGGACGCAAGGACCGGAAACAAACTCCTTGCTGTGACCGACCCGACTCTGGCCTTCGTGTGGTCGCCCGACGGCTCGCGCCTGGCCTACGCGGTGCTGGACCCTGAGGAGGAATGGCTGGTGTGGAAGGTTGCCGGCCTGGACGGTTCGGAGCCCCGTGAGCTGGTGCGCTTCCTGCCGACGCAGGAGATGTTTATCTGGCTCAGCTATTTCGACCAGTACGCCCATTCCCACGGCGTCTGGTCCCCGGACGGCTCCCACCTGGTCTTTGCCGGCCGAATCCCGGAGCCCGATGGCGCTGTGCGTTCCCAGGATCAGGTCATTGTGCTGGACGCCGAAGGATTATCCGAGCCAAAGGTAATCGCCGAGGGTACCGTAGCCTTCTGGTCCTGGCGCTAGCCGTGGTCTACACGTCCTTTGCCAACCGAAGTCCTGTGAACTGCCAGCGTGCCGACGGGGGGAAAAAGTTTCGGTACGTCGCCCGGATGTGCGACGCCGGTGTCGCACAAGACCCGCCCCGCAGCACCATCTGGCCTGACATGAACTTCCCGTTGTACTCGCCAATCGCGCCCGATGCCGCCCGAAACCCTGGGTACGGCAGGTACGCGCTCTGCGTCCACTCCCACACGTCGCCGAACGCCTGCGTCATGCCGCCGTTCGCGGGTGACGGCGCCGCGGAAGGGTGGAAGGCGCCCGCGTCCGCAAGATTACCCTCGACGGGGAGCGCCGCTGCCGCTATCTCCCACTCTGCCTCGGTGGGGAGGCGAGCTCCCGCCCACCTCGCGAATGCATCGGCCTCGTAGTGGCTCACGTGACAAACGGGCACATTGGGGTCGATGGGGAGCATGCCGTGTAGGGTGAATTGCAGCCGTTCGCCGTTGCGTTCCATCCAGTACAGTGGCCCCTGCCAACCCTGCTCACATGCCGAGCGCCAGCCGTCGGACAACCACAACTCGGAGCGCGAGTACCCGCCGTCCTGCATGAATGCGAGCCACTCGCCGTTCGTCACGAGCCGGGATGCGATCCGCGCGCCCTGCAGCAGCGCCTGGTGCCGGGGGCCCTCACAGTCAAAGTGAAAGCCGCTACCGTCGTGGCCGATGGTCTGGACACCGGCCGGGACGTCGATCCACCGCATCTCCGGCGTCTCAGGGTTTCTCGACGCCTCCGGTCCGGCCCGGTACACAGGCGCAAGCGGGTTGTGCGACAGCATGTGCTTCAGGTCGGTGAGCATAAGCTCCTGGTGCTGCTGTTCGTGGTTGAACCCCAGCACCAGCGTGTC
Source organism: uncultured Dehalococcoidia bacterium (assembly GCA_964499855.1). GTDB lineage: Bacteria > Chloroflexota > Dehalococcoidia > Lucifugimonadales > UBA1127 > UBA1127. The sequence goes on from CAZCPU010000013.1 coordinate 13,447, forward strand.
CTCCAGCGTCGCAAGCTCCTCCGGCGACGCATTCTCGATGTGGTCGAGTGCCGCGTGGTCAACGTGAGAGCGGTACTGGTAGACCTCAGCGACCGTCGGCCGTGACAGGAGGCCGCGCTCCGGTCGCGGGTACTGCGCGCCGACGGCGTTGTAGTAGGAGTTGAAGAGATACTCGTACTGCTCGTGGTATGGCCGGTACTCTCGAATAAACGGCTTGCAGACGAACGTCTCGAAAAACCAGGTTGTGTGCGCCAGGTGCCAGCGGGTCGGGCTTGCGTCGGGCATGGACTGGATGACGTAGTCCTCAGTAGCCAGCGGTCTGCACAGTTCCTCCGTTGCCTGGCGCACGAGCCGGTACCGCTCCGCCAGCGACGACGCGTCTGCCATTCCCGCCCTCCGATGTTGGGCGATCAGCTGCATAGCAGCCTCGCGCCCTTGGAACGCCCCCGGCTACATCGCGCCAAGCGTAGGAGCGCCATGGCCTGAACGTCAAGAGTCAATTGTCGGCAAAACGGTGGTTGCTTCACTCCGCCACCTTGCGCGCAGAGACCACGTAGACCGGATCCGAGGAGCCCTTCGGGTGCGGGCTGATGTCCAGGACGCGCGGCTGCTCCCAACCTCCTGCCACGGCGAAGTACGCGTTGATGAGCTGCGCATGCTCGTAGTCGTCCAGCGCGCGCCAGATTGCTGTCGCCTTGGTCGGAAACATGCGGTTTGAGTAGATGATGTGGAAGCTGCCCCGGTCCTCGAGCACCCTGTGCACCTCCCGAAAGATATCCACGGGGTGCGTGATGTACTGGATCGAGACGGTGATGACCACCGCGTGCAGCGAGCTGTCGCGGAAGGGCAGCCCGCGCACCGTGTTGATGTCGGCGAGCACCCGGTCGTCCAGCTGCGGGTTCTCGGCCAATTCCACGCCGTTCAATCCCAGTCCGATGAGCCGCTCCCGCGCGAAATCCGCCGGCAAGTGCGACCGCCAGCTGCTCATTAGGTCGAGAATGATGCCCTCCGCCGGCAGGCTCGTGCTGAAGTACTCGCCTACCGCCTCGATCGCCCGGTCGTCGATGTGCACGACCAGGCGCGGCTCCCGGTAGAAGAGGACGTCCGGTGACTCGTCCTCGCGGCGGAAGTACTCGGGCCGAAAGGGGTTGTCCGCTCCAGTGCTCATTGCGTGGCTAATGCTACCGTACGCGTGCCGGTGCGCCAACCCGCCCCAACGTTGACAGCGACGGCCTACAAGTGGGAAGATTGCATAGCTATCACCCTCATTGGTTTGGCCTGTTTCTCGTTTGGCCCAGGTGGTGGAACTGGTAGACACGCGGTCTTGAGGGGGCCGTGGGGCAACCCGTGTGGGTTCGAGTCCCGCCCTGGGCACCATCAAAACGAGGCGACGTAGCCAAGTGGTTAAGGCGAGGGTCTGCAAAACCCTTATTCGGCGGTTCGATTCCGCCCGTCGCCTCCAAGTCCCTTCTCCCCACTGCCGTCCCCGATTGCGCCAACACTGCGTTAGCTGCAAACTGTATCCGTAGCGCCGAGGTGGCGGAACGGTAGACGCGGCGGACTTAAAATCCGCTGCCCGAAAGGGCGTGTGGGTTCGACACCCTCCCTCGGCACCACCGCAGTCTTCGGACCTTCAATCGACACAGCATCGGCCCCACCCCCGTGCCCTTGAGGACCCTCAGGGCAAGTGAATGGGGCCGAAGTAATGTCTATGCAGCGGTCCCCCGCCGCCTAGATCGCGATGAGCCAGCCCTCCGGCGCCGACTTCGGTTGCGAGTCTCCGTCGAGCCAGACCATGTACTCCTGCGGGTCGCCCGGCTTCTTGACGCCCTCGAAGAAGTCGATCACCTTGAAGACGTAGCCGGTCCGATCGAAGAGCACCCCAGGGGCTGGCGGGTCCTTGGCCTCCCGGTTGATCCTTACGCGCTGTCCTTCCTCGAACAGGGCCATGACGACCTCCCGAATCTCGTGAATGCGCTCCAGTCTCCGATGACGTTGGCCGCCAAGAGCGCTTGGCTGGCTACGCCGCCTCCAGGCAGTCCTCCGCAACGGCGTATGTGCGGTTGGGCTCGTCGTCGAAGCGCACCAGCAGCCCCTGATCACGCGGAGCCGGCTCCACCACAACGGCCTCGCGGCCCGTCCAGCTGTCCGGCAGTTCGCCGATGGCCTCCTTCACGCGCACGCGCTGTCCCGCCTCAAACGCAGACATCAATTCCCTCCACAGGTGGGCGTATTGGCAAAAATGTACACAACCCCGCCACCGGCGGCAAGCGTTAACCGCCGGGCTCGCCCCCCACTGGCGCCGGCGGCTTCCGGCCCGGCCCCTCGTACGAGCCCGGGTACCGTTCCCTTAGCCGCAGCAGGAAGAACAGCGCCGGGACCATCAATGCCATCCCGAAGAAGCCCAGCATCGGCAGCCCCATCGTTTCGATGACGACGCCCCCCACGATCGGCATCCCGATGGCCGCCGACGCCGTGAACGTGTCGTTCGCGCCGATGACCCGGCCGCGCGCCGCCGGCGGTGTCGTGTCCGCGTACAGCGCCGTCGCCGAGATGTTCACCCCCGACCACCCCAGTCCTACTAGGAACGTGCCCAGCGTGATGATCCAGTAGTACGGCGTCGCCACGATGAACCATGTCCCCGCCGCCGCCACGAAGACTCCCAGCAGCATGGTATTCCGCCGTCCGATGCGGTCCGCCAGCCGCCCGATGGGGATCGAGAAGCCGAACATGCCCATCACGTGGATGGCCACCGAGAGCGATATGGCGGACAACGGGAATCCGTGCTCGTTCAGCGCCAGCGACGTCATCGCCATCATCATGTTCATGTTCCCCTGCACGCTGAACATGGACACGAAAGCCGTGAGCTTCGGGTACTCCCGCATGAAGGTGACGATGCTCACCTTCTCCGGGGTTCCCTGCACCGCTGGCGGCGGGACGTAGTCCGGCCAGTACTCGGTCAGGTTGCTGGCGATCACCTTCGGGTCTGGCCGCACTCGCGTGATGAGCGTGATGCTCCCTATGACCGCTACGGGCACGAAGAACCACGCCAGCGCGATCGGTTCGAGGTCGAAGCGCGGCGCCAGCGCCTCGGAGGCGCGGATGAGTATCGGCCCGAAGACCGCCCCCACCAGCGAGCCGGTCAGCACGAGCCCCAGCCCCTCCGCACGCCGGCTTGGCGGGAACATGTCCGCTGCCGCCACCCGCAGCTGCTGCACTGCCCCCGTTCCGAGTCCCATGACCAGCAGCCCGAAGAGGAAGAGCGGGAAATTCTCCAGGATCGCCGACGCGCCGATGATGCCCGCCCCGCTGCCCGTCAGCAGCAGCCCAAGCACAACGCCCACCCGCCGTCCAAACGCGTCCGTCAGCCTGCCGATGGGGTACGCGATGATGAGCCTGCTCAGCCCCGTGATGCTCGTGCCGATGCCCGCCAGCGACGCGTTGTTGATCATCTGCACCACCAGCACGGGTGCCAGTGTCGGCACCATCTGCCCGCCCGCGCCGCTGAACGCCTGCGATGACGCCAACAGCATCGTGTTGGTCCGTACGCGCTTCGGGATGCCGGACTTTGTCTTTGTTGTCGCCACATGCCCCCCTGGGGTCAGGTTGTTGGTTCCGGGATGGCTTTAGCCGCTTGATTCGGGCGTCAGGTCCCGCCCCGCCAGCGCCGGATGGTCCGCGGTGTAGCGGTGAGCCCGGAACACCGAGTTCGGCCCGCCGGCCCCGAATGGCGCTCCCTCCGGGATCCGGTGCGGGTTCACGAACTCCCACACGATCTCCTTCTCGTGTGTCACCTCGAAGATGCGGCCCGGCGCGCCCTCCGTGATGAGCGTGTTGCCGTTGGGCAGCCGCTCGCACCCGCTGATGTGGAAGCTGTAGAATGAGATCGGCGGGTCGCCGACGTACTCCCACTCGATCTGGTCGGTGTCCGGATTGACCTCCACCACCCGCGAGTATGTGACGCCGCCCCGGTGCGAACCGTTATCGAAGATCAGGATGTTCCCGTTGTCCAAGTACGTCGGGTGGTGCTGGTGCGAGATCTCGCCCGGCCCCCACTTCCATGTGAACTCCCCCGTGTCCTTATCGACGATGCCCACCAGGTCGATCAGCCGAAAGCTCACCAGCAGGTCGCCGTTCGGCGTCACGGTCAGCGCGTTCTGGTGGAGCCAGTTGCTCCGAGGATCCCACGGGCCCATGACGTCCGTCTCGGGGTCGAGTGCCTGCCACATGCTGTAGTCACGGACCGTCGAGCCCTCGGCGTCTACCTCGCGCACCATCTCGCCATCCATCGGTGCGTCGATGTCGCCCCGTCCGCCGCGCACCCGCCGCGACACCTCCTGCGGCATCGGGTCCGAGCGCACGACGAGCGTGTGCCCATTCGGCAACCGCTCGAAGTCGTGGTGCGCCCGCGGGTCCCAGTACTCCCACACGATGTTACCGTCCCAGTCCAGCTCCATGATGCCCGACACCGGCTCTCCCGGCGCCCCCGTGCCGCCGGCCCCTCTAGTGCGGCAGAGGAGGTTCCCGTTCTGCAGCAGGAAGCCGTACGCCAGTCCCTGCTCCTTGTGCCAGCGGTGGCAGACGTGCCCTTCCATGTCCAAAAGGTACGCAGTGTTTCCCCCGGACATGGCGATGAGCGTGTAGCCCTGAAACGCCTTGGTCGCGTCGTGGTACAAGAGTCCCCTTGGATGGTGGCTGGACCAACCCATTGTGCCTCCCTACGCTTGCGCATTTGCTCGTTGAAGTCTGTGCCGCGTGTGTTGTCTCAGCAAGCGTTGAAATGTGCCGCTATAATAGACCTGACCACGTCGCTCCTCAAGTACGCCGCGAGTGGGGTTCGCCGCAAAGTCTTGTCATAGGAACTGCCATGCTGGGCGCCCTGTTGGCCGTTTGCTCGGCCCTCTCCTTTGCCTTCAGCACCATTACCGCTCGCCGAGGCGTGATAGGCAGTTCTGCCTCGTTTGGACTCTACATAACCGTCATTCTGGGCGTCCCCCTCTTTGCCATTGCCGCCCTCGCCACCGGCCAGCTTTTCGATACCTTTGACCTCTCGACGGAAGCGCTGTCAATGCTCGCCGGCGCCGGAGTGCTGCACTTTCTGATTGGCCGATACTGCAACTACCGCTGCATCGACGCAATCGGCTCGAATCGCTCCCAGCCCTTGCAGGCCACCAACACCATATACTCCGTCGTCGTTGCGGTGATTGTGCTGAGTGAGGAGGTCACCCCCTTGATGGGCGTCGGCATCGTTCTCCTCGTCGTCGGCCCGCTGATCATGGTCGAACGCCGCCGCCAACGACAGCCGGAGCCGGTCGCCGCTCGGCCGGCTTCCCAGGCCTCCGCAGGCGCGGCCGCCGGGGGCGCCCCGCCCCGCCCCAACGCCGCCACCAATCCCCGGTTCGTCGAGGGATATTCCTTCGGGCTCCTCTCCGCCGCCGCGTACGGCACCAGTCCCATCATGATCCGCTACGCGCTCGAGGACACGGGCCTCGGCATCGCGGGCGGCATGGTCGCCTACATCGCCGCGGCGAGTGTGCTCATCCTGGCCCTGGCCATTCCCGGGCGCGTGCGGGACCTGCGCGGATTCGACCTCAAGGTAGTGCCAATGTTCACCGCCAGCGCTGTCGCCGTCTTTCTGGCGCAGCTCTTCCGCTTCGCGGCGCTGGCCATTGCGCCCGTGTCGTTGGTGACGCCCCTCACCCGCCTCGGCGTCGTCTTCGTCCCGACACTGAGCTTCGTCTTCAACCGCAACCTGGAAAGCTTCAGCCTCCGGGTTCTGACCGGCATCGCCCTTTCGGGTTTGGGCGCCGTGCTCCTGGCCTTGGGCGTCACCTAACACCGCTAGAGCCGGTTGCCCTTCGGCAAAACACTCTTTGTGGAGTTGCATGAGCAGCGAGCAGCAAGAGCACGCCCGACCGTCAGGCATCTTCTACGGCTGGTGGATTGTCCTGGCATCCATGAGCGTGCTGGTCATTGGCAGCGGCTTCTACTGGCAGGGGTTTGGGGTGTTCTTCCTCTCCCTCCAGGAGGAGTTCTCCACCAACCGGGCCGCCCTCAGCGGCGCCATCGCCCTCTCGCAGCTGGAGGGCGGCATGCTGGGGCCAATTGGCGGCTACCTTGTCGACCGCTTCGGTCCCAGGCGAATGATCACCATTGGCGCCTTCACCATGGGTGCGGGCTTCCTGCTAATGAGCCAGGTAGACTCCCTCCTCATGTTTTACGTGGTCTTCCTGGGCGTCATTTCCGTGGGCATGTCCGTTGGCATTCGAGTGCCGGCGCTGGTGGCCCCTGCCAACTGGTTCGTCAAGAAGCGGGGCCTCGCCATCGGAATCTCCCTGACGGGCAGCGGCCTTGGAGGACTATTCATCCCAATCCTGGGGCTGCTCATAGTCAACTACGGTTGGCGCACAACCGCCGTGGCCGCTGGCATCATCATTTGGGTGCTGGCGATCCCCCTGGGGTTGATCATGCGCACGCGCCCCGAGGACCACGGCATGCTCCCAGACGGCGAGCGCCCCACTGAGCGGCAGCCTGCGCCCGCAGCGTCCGGCTCGCCCGACGCTGCGGGCGCCGCCCGGGCTCCGGCGGACCCTATGGAGGGCGATTACACCCTTCGGAGCGCGTTGCGGCTGCCCGTGTTCTGGTTTCTGGCGGTTGCCTTCGGCCTGCGCCAGTTTGCCGTTGGCGCCATCTCCCTGCATGTCGTGCCCTTCATGGTCGACACGGGCCGGAGCCTCGAGGTCGCGTCGACAATCCTCGCTGCGACAACGTTGACCAGCGTGGTCGGCCGTCTGGGATTCGGGTGGCTCGCCGACCGGTTCCCGCCACGCTACATCATGGCCCTCAGCATGTTGATGGTGGGCCTGGGCGCTCTGATCTTGAGCAACGTCACGGACGGCTGGACCCTGCTCGTGCTCTACATCACGGTGTACGCAATCGGTTGGGGCGGTGGCGCCGTCACCATGAATGCAACCCGCGGCGCATACTTCGGCCGGCGTGCCTTCGGCACCATTTCCGGAACTATGGACTTCTTCCAGATGTTCGGGCTTGTGCTTGGCCCCATCTTCGCCGGCTTCGTCTTCGACGTTACGGGCAGCTACACCATCGCCTTCACCAGCTTCGCCGTCTCCGCCGCCTCGTCGGGCGTCCTCATGTTCTTCCTCCGACCGCCCCGCCGTGCCCCGCCGACGCGCCAAGACGCCACCGGCGCCGCGCACCACGAGGACTAGGGCAGCGGCTCACGGCGAGGGATCACCGGGCGCCGGGTGCAACATCCCTATCGGCCCAGCCCCTGGATCTCGCCTAGAAAGTCCCCCTGTCCTGCGGCGAGTTCAGGAACGTCGTCGGGAAGCTCTACCCGATAGAGCTCAAACTCTATCCGTGTCGAGGGACCGCCGCTCGCGGCAGTCTCGAAGTGGCGCCAGACCTCGGGTGCTTCGCCCGTGCATTCAAGGTGGAAGTAGTGCCGCCGGTGAGTCTCGGCTATGCCGCAAAGCGACATGTTATAGTCGCGCGTGCCGAGAAACCCGCGGAATTCCATGCTCTCGAGGCCGGTTTCCTCCCGTGCTTCGCGCATGACGCCTTCGGCGGGCGACTCACCCGCCTCAAGCGTGCCCGCCGGGACCTGGACGCCGGCGCCCCCGTCGACATGCCGAAACACGAGCAGTCGGCCGCCTTTGGTGACATACGCCACCACCTTCTCCACAACCGTGAGCCCAGACTCATCGGCCATCAACCGGTCCCCCCGAGGGCCCTGCTGCCCCTCTACGGTGCGATGCTCAGAAAAGTCGAGGCGCCCGCACGTTCGTGCGAGCGCCCCTGCTCTCGTTATGTAACTGCTGCCGCGGCGATCCTAGGCGTACTTTCGGCCTTGTCCTTGCACTTCCAGGCCCGCCTGTTCACCCGCCTCGATGTACGCTTCGCCGATGTTGGAGCACTTTACCGCATTGCCTCCGCTGCGGACCTCAAACCCAAGCAGGCGGCCGCCGTCCCAGATTTCAATAATCTCTGCCGTGCCGTTGGGTCCCTCGAGCTTTGCGATCTGTTCCTCTTCTGCCATGGTCACTTCTCCCGTTAAGACGCCCAGCCCATTTGGGCTGGGCGTCGATTTCGCTCACTTGGGCCGGGCAGGACGCCCCGGCCTATGCCTTTGCAGCTATACGGCCAACTTCTCCGTAATGTGCTGCGTCGTGCACTCGGCCTTGACCTTGGCCAGCAGCTCCTCGACCGTTCCCTCCGACGACATTGCTGCCGCGCGGTGGTAGGCGTAAGCCGCGGGGCGCCACGGCTCTTGGGGCTCTTCCCCTTCCATCATGTTCCTCGCCATCTTCAGCAAGCGCCTGCGGACCGCGATGATCATGAAGTCGGAGCTCGTCAGGTGTTCCTGCGTGCGGTCGGCAACCGCTCCCCACTGGTCCTCCATCATGGAGATGTCCTGGAGCGGGAAGCAGCTCAGGCCGGAGTAGTTGAAGTACCGCTGCATGTTCCGGTCGATCTGGTAGTGGTTGCCCATGTTCTTCACCGGCTTGAACGTGCCGGGAATGAGCTCAGGGAAGTACCAGCCGTCGTTCTTGTAGTGCTCGAGCTCGGCGTTCGGAATCGGCTGGTACGCCCACCGGACCCGGTAGAACATGAGGCTCTTGTTGTCGATCGGGATCCGGATGTTGCTCGAGTAGGTGTCGGGGCCCGCAGTTGTGCCCGCCGTCGGGAAGATCGGCGCCATCCAGGGCGACACGCTCGCGAACTTGGTGCCGTCGGGGCGCTCGCCGGACCGGACGAAGAGGAGGCCGGACTCGGAGTTCTCTACGTGGCCCCAGTTGTCCTTGTCCTGTTCGGTCTGGCGCCGGGGTCCCACAGCGTTCGGGAACGGCTCGTTCTCAGGCGTCGGTCGCATCCGGTTCTGGTTCGGGATGACGTTGAACTGCGGCACCTGCGGCCCGCCGTCCAGCACCGTGTGCAGGAAGGGCCCGTGGCCGGGGTCGTAGTCGCCTTCCATGGCCTGCAGGTAGTTGCACTCCATGATGAACTTGCGCACGTAGACGTGGCTCAACGGCATCTTCGTCCACTCGAACTCCGGGAAGGGCGGCTGGCTTTCTGCCGGGCCCATGTAGGCCCAGATGATGTGCCCAGCCTCCACGCACGGGTACGCGCGGATCTTGATCTTGTCCTTGAACGTGTCGCCCTCCGGCGCGTTCGGCATGTCCGTGCAGTTGCCGTCCACGTCGAACTTCCAGCCGTGGTACACGCAGCGGATGCCGCACTCCTCGTTCCGCCCGAAGAACAGCGATGCGCCGCGGTGCGGGCAGTACTTGTCCATCAGGCCGGGTCGGCCGTCCGTGTCGCGGAAGGCGACGAGGCTCTCGCCTAGGAGCGTCATCTCGATGGGGTCACAGTCCGGCCCCGGGAGCTCCTCTGACAGCAGGGCGGGGATCCAGAAGCGGCGGAACACCTCTCCCATAGGCGTGCCGCGGTCGATATTGGTAAGCAGCTCGTTGTCTTCCTTGGTCAGCATAGCTTCCAACCTCCTATATTCCACCGTCAGACACTCTGCGCGGTTTGGCGGATGCTAATCCAGCCGCGGGTCCATGTCAAGTCTATTTCCCGTCAATACGGCAAATATCCACAAAGGGAAGAGGGAATGACGGTTTTCGGCTAAGGCAGCGATAGCCTGCCCGCGAAACGGCTCGCCGCCGACTACGAGAGTTCAGCGAGGTGTGAACCACGAAACTGCAGGCCACGCGCTAGGTTCGACCTCCTTGAATCGCCAACCGCCCGCCTCCGCCGTCGTTCCGGCGAAGTCCGGAATTCGCGACGGCAGGGACGGGCGGCTATATTCGGTTTACGTGCGGTTACGAGGAGACGGTCAGGATCTCCCAGCTGTGGCCGTTAACGTCCTTCCAGTAGAGCCCCCGGCCGCCGCGGCGGTGGTTGATCTGCATGTCGTCCTGCGACCCCGGCAGGCTACCGTACACAATGCCCTCTTCCTGGATGCGGCCATAGATGTCGTCGAACTCCTCCTCGCTCACATGAAACGCGTAGTGGTGCGACTCGAAGTGCTCCCTGTTGTCGAAGTCCAGCACGAACTTCTCGTCCACGCGCACCGGAGCGAAGTGCCCCATGGCGCCCTCGTACTTCAGCCCGAGGATGTGCGCGATGTGCTTGGCCGACGCTTCCTTGTCGTGCGCCGGTACGATGGTGTGGTTGAGAGAAATGGCCATTGATCGCCTCCTCCCTGTGCCAATTGCCCGTTTAAGTAAAGGTATTCCCGCCGATTTGGGGTGTCAAGCGCGCGCGAGGGCGTGACGCGCGCGCCCTCCACGGCTACTATTTCCAGGCAGCAACACGATTCCTCGCAGCAGCGGGACTGAGGCCACGATGAGCGCTCTTGATTACTTCTCGGCCGTCGGCCGAACGCCGCTTGTGGAGCTGGTTCACTCCAGCCCCAGGCCCGGCGTGCGCTTGTTCGCCAAGCTCGAGGGCAACAACCCCAGCGGCAGCATCAAGGACCGCGTCGCGATCCGCATCATTCAGGCCGCTGAGGAAAGCGGCGCCCTCTCGCCTGGCCAGACCATCGTCGAAGCCAGCACCGGCAACATGGCCCTAGCCCTCGCCGCCTGCGCCAAACACCGCGGCTACGCCATGCGCGCCGTCGTCCCCCCGCAGGTCGCCCCCGGAATCCCGGAGCTCCTGGAGCTCTACGGCGTCGAGATCCTCTGGGCCGAACCCCGCTCCGGCATGCTCGGCCCCATCGAGGAGGCCCAGCGCCTCGCGAAGGAGAACGGATGGTGGTTCGCGCAGCAGTTCGCCAGTCCAACCAACCTGCAGGCCCACTATGACGGCACCGGACCCGAGATCCTCGCCGTCCTGCCGCAGGTCGACGCCTTCGTCGCCGGCATCGGCACCGGCGGCACCGTCACCGGCGCGGGCCGCCGCCTGAAGGAGCGCAACCCCGCCACCGTCGTCGTAGGCGTCGAGCCCCACTTCGGCGAGCGCCTGCAGGGCCTCCGCAGCCTGGAGGAGGGCTACATTCCTCCTCTCCTCGACATGTCCCTCCTCGACCGCCGCTTTATGGTCGACAGCGCCTCGGCATTCGAGGCCGTTCGCCGCCTCGTAGAGGCCGAGGGCATCTTCGCCGGCATCTCCTCCGGCGCGGTCTTTCACGCCGCCCGCCGAGTCGCCGCCGACATGGAGTCCGGCAACGTCGTCATGGCCTTCGCCGACCACGGCTGGAAGTATCTCAACGCTTTCCCCTGGATGCCCGCGCCCGAGCGCCCGCAGGGCGCCCCGGACGACGTGGCTTGGTGGTAGTTCCCTTCCCCCTCGCGGGGGAAGGCTAGTGCCTGTCCCCGCGCTGGCGGGGAATGGGGGTGTCGTCCCCATTTTCCCCAGACCATAGAGGTGTTCGCAGATGGCAATCACCATGACCGTGGCCGAGATCGTCGATATCATCAATGCCCTCGCTTCGCGCGCCACGCTGACCATGGTCGCCTTCGACGGGCCCAGCGGCTCTGGAAAGTCCACCCTGGCCCTGAATCTCCACAAGCTGCTCCCCGGCAGCCAGGTCGTCGACCTCGAGTTCTTCTATACCGAAATCGGCGTCGACCCGCCCGGCGGCCTCTCGCCCGAGGAGTGCTACGAGCAGCACGTCGACTGGCGCGCCCTCGATTCACAGGTCCTTCGCCCCCTCAGCCGCGGCGAGCCCGGCCGCTACCAGCTCTATGACTGGGTAGCGGAACAAAAGGGCGACTGGGTGAGCGTCAGGCCCGACGGAATAGTGTTGATAGACGGCCTCTACTCCATGCGCCCCGAGCTCACGGACGCCTACGACCTCACCGTCTTCGTGGACACGCCCCCCGCCGAGCGATCTGCGCGGCTCGCCAAGCGTCCGGACAACCCCGTCTGGGTCGAGCGCTGGGCCGTCGGCTTCGACTGGTACATCGACCATATGCGCGTGATGGAACGTGCGGACGTCGTCGTTTCCGGGGAGCTCGCGGGCCTGTCCGAGTACGCCCGTGCCCCCGTCACGTAACCGGCATCGCGAGTCGCCTCTCTGCCCGATGCGCGAACCCCAAGGATGCTCCCCGTCCCCCACACCTATGCTATGATTGCCGGGCGTTCACGCGAAAATCCTGCCCTTGGAGGCCCCATGTACTCGATCGACCTCAGCGGCAAGAACGCCCTCATCTTTGGCGTCGCCAACCAGCGCAGCATCGCGTGGGCGATCGCTCAGGCGCTCCACGAGGCAGGCGCAAGAGTCGCTCTGGCCTACCAGAACGATCGCCTCCGGGAGCCGGTGCAGGCTCTCGCCGCCGAAATTGGCGACGCCCCCCTGTTCCAGTGCGACATGGCCGTGGATGAGGACGTTGAGAGGGTCTTTCAGGAGGTCGGGGAATCCCTTGGCAGCCTCTCCATCCTGGTTCACAGCATCGCGTTCGCCCACCGCGAAGACCTGGGCGGCGACTTCTCCAAGCAGGACCGGGAGGGTTTCCGGCTGGCGCTCGACGTCAGCGCATACTCGATCATCCCCATGGTCCGCCACGCGGCACCGCTCATGCCCGACGGCGGCGCCGTCGTCGCCATGACCTTCCTCGCGGCCGAGAAGGTGTTTCCGGGCTACAACGTCATGGGCGTCGCCAAGGCGGCGTTGGAGAATTCGGTGAAGCAGCTTGCTGCCGAGTACGGCCCATCAGGTATCCGTGTGAACGCCATCTCGGCGGGGCCGCTGGACACGCTTTCGTCCAGGGTCATCTCCGGCTACCGTGACATGAAACGCATCCACGCCGAGCGTGCTTCAATGGGACGCAACATAACGCATGAGGACGTGGGCGGCACTGCCATCTACCTGTGCAGCGGCCTGTCCTCCGGCGTCACCGGCGAGGTCATTCACGTCGACGCCGGCTACAGCATCATGGGTATCTAGCCGCATCCATTCGCCCCGAGTCGCTCCAAGCTGACCACGAACGGCTTGGGCGGCCTCCCGCTCTACCGGAATCCCGCGAAGTCCTCCGGCATCGACACGTCGATGAGGTGGAAGCCCCGCGCCTTGATCGCCGAGTCCAGCGTCGTCTCCAGCTCGGCCAGCGTGTTGACCCTCGTCGCCGCCAGCCCGTACGACTCCGCCAGCCGGACGAAGTCTGGGTTGACCAGGTCTGACGCCATGTACCGCTCATGGTAGCTCGTCCGCTGCTGCCCCTTGAGCACGCCCCACGAGCTGTTGTTCCACACGATGGCCGTCAGCGGGATGTCGTACTGCGCCGCCGTCCCCAGCTCCTGCAGGTTCAGCTGGAACCCGCCGTCGCCGCTGAACAGCACCACGGGCACGTCCGGCCGCCCGACCGCCGCCCCCAGCGACGCCGGGAACCCAAAGCCGATGTCCGCCCACCCGTGCGGGCCCATGTACGTGCGCGGCTCGTACACCGGGAACGCCTGCACCGCCGAGTACGCCGGCAACGTCGCGTCCGCCACGACGATTGCGTCCCGCGGGATCACGCCCCGCACGGCGTCCAGCGTCCGCTGCTGGTTCGGCTCGCTCGCCGCGAAGGCCTCGCGCACCTGCCGCCGCAGCTCCGCCGCCTCTCCCGCGCCGTCGCCGCCGCCCGCCGAGTCCGGCAGCGCCGCCGTGAGCTGCCGCAGCACGAGCGCCGCGTCGCCCTGCACCCCGGCCGTCACCGGGTAGTTCTTCCCCAGCTCGGCCCCGTCGATGTCTATCTGCACGATGGTCTCCGGCAGCTTGATGCCCACCATCTTCGTCATGTGGTACGGCATCCTGCTCCCCACGATGACCACGGCGTCGGCGTCCGGCAGGTATTTCTGGATCGGGTTAGGGCCGTATGGGCCGCGTCCGCCCCACGTGACGCCCGCGTACTGCGGGTGGTCCGCCGGAAACGCCCCCTTGCCGCCGTACGTCGTCACCACCACCGCCCCCAGCCGCTCGGCGAGCGCCCGCAGCTCCGCCGTCGCCTCCGCCGAGATCACGCCGCCGCCCGCCCAGATGACGATGCGCTTGCGCCCCGCCAGCGACTGCGCGGCCCTCTCGATCGCCGCCGGATCGCCCGCGCTCTTGGCCTGCTCCTGCCGCCCCAGCACCTCCACGTCCGCGCTCGAGTGGAGAATGTCCGTCGGCACCTCGATCTCGATCGGTCCAGGCCGCTCCGTCTGGAAGCGGTTGAACGCGTCCAGCAGCGTCTGCGAGATCTCCTGGTGCGTCCGCGGCATCGCCTGCCACCGCGTTACCGACTCGAACATCTGCTGCTGCTTGAACGGCTCGTGCAGGAATCCGAGCCCCTGGTCCACAAGCGCCAGGTCGACGTTGCTCGTCACCTGTAGCACCGGCGACGACGCCGACCACGCCTCACCTAGCGCGCCCAGCGTGTTTGCCGCGCCGGGGCCCGTGCTCGTGAAGCACACACCCGGCTTGCCCGTCGCCCGAGCGTAGCCGTCCGCCTCGTACGCCGCCGCCTGCTCGTGCCGGGCGCTGATGAAGCGGAACTTGTCCTGCACGTCGTACAGCGCGTCGTAGACGGCCATCATGTGCACGGAAATGATGCCGAAGGCCGTGTCCACGCCCTGCGCCATCAGGGACTCGATGACCGCCTTGCCTCCCATCATGCCGGCCACTGGTCACCTCCACTTTGCTTTGCATGGTTTGGACCCCGTCCGTTTGCCCGGAGCCTGCCCCTCAACCGTTCGTCCTGAGGGAAATCGAAGCCTGTCCTGAGGCTCTCGAAGGGGGCGAACAGTCCTCCCCCCGTGCCCTATGACCGCAGCTCCTCGGGCAACAGCTCCGGCGGCCGCTCCAGCAGCCGCTTCAGCTCGCCGAGGAACCGCGCCGCCGTCACCCCGTCCTCGACGCGGTGGTCCACCGAGATGGTGAGGTTCATCACCTGCCCAACGACGATCTCGTCCCCCCGGACGACCGGCTCCTTCCGGATGGCCCCCACCGCCAGGATCGCCGCATTCGGCGGGTGCACCACCGCCGAGAACGTGCTCACGCCCAGGCTGCCCAGGTTGCTGATGCTGAACGTCGAGCTCGTCAGCTCCTCCGGCCGCAGTGCGTTCTCCTTGGCGCGGCGCACCAGGTCGCGGCCCGCCGTGGACAGCTCGAGAATCGTCTTGTCCTGGCACTCCAGCAGCGCCGGGACCATGATCCCCTCCTGGTCGATGTCCACCACGACGCCGATGTTGACCGACGGGTGGAACAGCAACGAGTCCCCCGCAAAGCTCGCGTTCAGCGTCGGGTACTTCTGCAGCGCCATCGCGCACGCCTTTACCACCATGTCGTTGACGCTGAGGCGCACGTTCTGCGATTGCAGCTTGGGGTTGACCTCGCTCCGCAGCGCCAGCGCCGGATCCGCCGACACCTCGATTGCCATGTAGAAGTGCGGGATCTCCGTCTTGCTGTGCGACGTGAGCCGCGCGATCGCCAGCCGCATGCGGCTCAGGGGTACCGTCTCCGCGCTCGTCGTGGGCTCCGCCGCCTCCGACTGCAACTGCTCCGCGTACGCGGCGACGTCGGCCTCCGTGATCCTCCCCCCCGGCCCCGTGCCCGTCACGTGCGTCAGGTCGATGCCGTGCTCCGCCGCCAGCTTCCGCGCTATCGGCGAGGCCCGCACGCCACCATCGGTACCCGTTCGCCCTGAGCCTGTCGAAGGGCCGCCCGCCGCCGCGGCAGTTCCCGCCGCAGGGGTTGTTCCCGGTTCCGCTCGCCCCGAGCCTTTCGAAGGGCTGGCCGCCGCAGGCGCCGCTTGCGCGGCCGCCGCGCTCGCCAGCGCCTCCGAGACGTCCTCTCCCGGCTGCCCGATGATCGCGAGCAGCTGCCCCACGGGCACCGTGTCGCCCTCCGCCGCCACCTGCTTGAGCAGCGTGCCGGTCGCGCCGGACGGCATCGGCACAATCGCCTTGTCCGTCTCGATCTCGGCGATGTCGTCGCCGAGGTTCACGTGGTCGCCCTCGGCCTTCAGCCACTTGACGACGATGGCCTCTTGCGTGTCATAGCCCATGCGGGGCATGAGGACAGTGATCGCCAATGTGCTCTCCTTGTGGGGACGTCACCCGCTCGCGGGCGCCACGATTCTACCACAGCGAGGTCCGTTCGCCCTGAGCTTGTCGAGGGGTCTTCCGTGCGGAAGCCCCTACCCGTGCAGCGCCTCGCCGACCGCCGCCAGCGCCGCCTCCTTGACCACCTCCGAGAGGCTCGGGTGCGCGTGCACCATCTCCCCGAGCTCCCGCGCCGTGCCCTCCAGCAGCCGCGTCATCGAGAGTTCTCCCAGCAGCTCCGTCACCTCCGGCCCCACTAGGTGCGCGCCCAGGATGCGCTCCGAGCCCTCCTCAACGACCACCTTCACGAAGCCCTCGTAGTCCGCTGCGCCAAGGGCTTTGCCGTTCGGCCGGAACGGGAACTTGCCCACCCGCACGGCGAGCCCTGCATCGCGCGCGGCCTCCTCCGTCATCCCGAAGCTCGCCACCTGCGGCTGGCAGTACACGGCCTTCGGCATCGTTCCGTGGTCCAGCGGCGCCGGGTTCAGCCCCGCCAGCCGCTCGGCGACGTAGATGCCCTGCGCCGATGCCACGTGCGCCAGCGCCATCACCCCGTTTACGTCCCCGACGGCGTAGACGCCCTCGGCCGTCGTTTGCATGTGCTCGTTCACGGTGATGCAGCCCTGCTCCGTCGCGACGCCTGCCTCCTCCAGCCCCAGCCCCTCGACGTTGCCCTGCACGCCCACGGCCACCACGACGCGGTCCGTGAGCACCTCTTCCTCGCCCTCACCCTCGACGGTGAACACGGTCAGGACCGCTTTGTC
>CAZCPU010000014.1:0-28998 GCA_964499855.1 uncultured Dehalococcoidia bacterium
CAGGCGAAGATCACCTGATCAAAGCTCTCTTTCACGCCGTCCTCGTCCTCCACCACGACGCCCGTCCTGTTTCGATAGACCTTCTGCACCGGGCGGTTGAGGTAGATCCTGTCGCGGAAATCCGCCGTCAGGCACTCGTAGATTCGGCGGGTGCCCCGGTCCCACGTTTGCATGGGAGTAGCGGTCTCGATATCGAAGAAGTCGAGGTACCGCGCGAACAGGGACGCGGGCATGTCGAAGACGTTTGTCGCCATGAGGAAGTTGACGAACATGGGCTTCAGGATCTTGAACTTGAAGTCGGCTGAGAACCCGCCGAGGTTGAGGACAGTCCCCATGCTGACGTAGTTGAACGGATTGAGGGCGTTGACGAGCCTCGACCTGGCGCGGGTCAGCGGGGCGAACCTGCGCAGGCGCTTCAGCACACGCTGAAACCTGGCGATCTCGGACTGCAGCTGCTGCCTGATGTCGGAATCGAAGTCGTGGGCGTAGACGCGGCCGCGATACCTGACGCTGTAGCTGAACCTGGTGTCCACGACCTGGATGCCGAACCGCTCCATCAACAGGAGGACGTGTTGATAGACGGAGGGAATCAGCGCGGTGACCGAGATGTCGAAGGGGATTGCGCTGCCGTCGTCCTGGGGCATGTCGACCGTGACGGCGTTCCCGCCGATACGGTCCTGGGCCTCAAAGAGCCGGAAATCGAAGCGGTCGGGGTGGTGGTGAAGCGCCCATGCGGCGCCGAGTCCAGCGATGCCGCCGCCAACGATGGCGATACGCTGCGGGGCCGGGCTCCTGCCGCCGGTAGTCATGGCGCACCAGTCTACCACCGGCAAATGGCGGGCGGCCAGAAGCTCAGCGGGCTTCGAGGCACCCGCCGGCCTTGCGAGCCCCCTGCATCGAGGGCAGGGCGACCGGCGCGGGGCCAGGCGGCATTCTCTACGCCAGCCTTCGCCACCGGGGGAGGACGTCCGGGTTTACGACGGGGTCAGGGACCTCGCCGTTCAGCGCCTTTAGCGTGGAGTCGACGGCCATGCGCCGGTTGGCGTGGAGGCTGGCCTCCGTGTGGGCGATGCTGTGGGGGGTGACGATGACGCGCTCGGGGTCGAGCGAGCGCATGGGGCTGTCGACGGGCAGGGGCTCCTGGTGGAAGACGTCGAGGGCGGCCCCGGCGATCCAATTCTCCTCGATGGCGCGTTGCATCGCGGACTCCTCGATGGCCTCGCCGCGGGAGGTGTTCACGATGTAGGCGCCGGGCTTCATGAGGCGGAGCTGCTCCTCGCCGATCATGTTGTAGGTCTCCGGGGTGACGACGACGTGAATGGAGACGAAGTCCGACTCGGCCAACAGGGTGTCGAGGTCCACCATGCGGACGCCGAGGGCCTCGGCGCGCTCGGCGGGGGCATAGGGGTCGTAGGCGAGGAGATTGACGTCCCAGCCGACGAGGCGTTTGGCGACCTCCGAGCCGGTCCGGCCGAGACCGACGAGGCCGACGGTCTTCTGCCAGAGGAGGAAGCCGCGGTCTGAGCCCTGGCTCCACTCGCCGTTGCGGACGCGGGCCTCCTTGCGCTTCATGCGCTTGGCGAGCAAGGTCATCAGGGCGATGGAGGACTCGGCGACGCTGACGAAGTTCTCGGGCGTGGGGCTGTTGCAGACCATGACGCCGAGCTCAGTGGCGGCGTGGAGGTCGACGCGCTCGTAGCCGATGATGGGCACGACGAGGGTGTGGAGGGCCGGGCATGCCTGCATTACGGCGCGGGAGAGCTGGGGCGGCGGGCCAATGACGGCGCTGACGTCCTTGCAGAGCTCGAGGAGCTCGCCCTCGGTGTAGGGCTCACGCGCCCGCTCGTCGGTCCGGCCGTAGACGAGCTCGTGCCCCGCGTCGGTGAGGGGCGCATAGGCGTCCAGCGGCCCGGCGAGGTTTGCGACCAATACCTTCATGGATGTGCCTCCGATGTTCCTCTAGTTTCAGTTCAGTCCAGCCCGTACAGGCGCCTGGGGTTGTCCGCGAGGATCCTTTGCTTCTGCCCGGGCGTGAGGTCCTCGCGGGCCTCCAGCTCGAAGAGCGACTGGGGGTAGCTGCCGTCCCAGTGCGGCCAGTCCGAGGCGTAGACGACGCAGCCGTCGCCGACGATGCGCAGCGTCTCCGGGAGCAGCCGCTCCTCGGGCTCGCAGGAGACGAAGATGTTGGGGCTGGCGACGTACTCGCTGGGCTTTTTCGAGAGCAGGGGCGCCTCCTTGTAGCCGCGGAACTCGAAGTTCTCGTCCATGCGGTCCATGAGGTAGGGCACCCACGTACAGCCGGCCTCCAGGAAGGCGATCCTGAGAGCGGGGAACTTCACGGGCACACCCTCCATGATCATGCTGACCATGTGGCGCATCTGCGCGCCGGGGTGGGCGAGGGTGTGGCTCTGCACGAAGCGGTTGACGAGGTACTCCTCGAAGCCGCGGCCGCGGAGGGAGCCGCCGGCGTGGAGGCCGACCATGGCGCCGAGCCGCTCAGCCTCGGCGTAGAGCGGGTCGAACTTGGGGTCGCCGAGCACCCAGGGGCCGTCGGTGGCGAGCATCGCGCCGGACATGTTGAGCTCGGTGACGGCGCGGCGGAGCTCGACGACGGCCGCGTCGACGTCCTGCAGGGGCAGGATGGCGACGGCGCGGAGGCGGGGGCTCACCTTGATGAACTCCTCCGACATGTAGTTGTTGTAGGCGCGGCAGAAAGCGGCGGCGAAATCCGGCTCGCGGATGAAGCCGACGCTGAGGCCGACGGTGGGGAAGAGGACGGTCTTGTCGAGGCCGCCCTGGTCGAGCATGTCGAGCCAGGCCTCGGCGGTGGTCTCGAGGTCGGGGAAGGCGCCGTCCATGCGGCGGTCGAAGCTATCGCCGCCCGACTGGAAGCTGGCGCGCCTGTCGTAGGGCGCCTCGATGTAGCGGCGGTAGGCGCCGCCGTCCATGACGTGCCCGTCCGCGTCCACGTAGCCCTTGTTCGCCACGATGGCCCCCTCCTCCCGGTGGGCGGCTAGCGGGCATCTCATGCCCGAATCCGCGGCCGGCCAGCGACGACTGAATTGGCTCGTTGTATAGTCCCAACCCATTTCGCTGTCAAGGGCCGACGGCGGCCGGCAGGGGGGCGCTCGCAGGCGGCGCCGGGGCCGGGGGCGGTGAGGGCGGGGGCACCAACGGCGGGCCGTCCCGTGGCACTTTCACAAGGCGGGGACGAGGGCAATTGGGGCCCATCGGCTACGGCGCCGGACCTTGCTCGCGAGCCGGTAGCACCTGGCACAGGTGTGGCGCACCCGGGGCGACGGGAGAGGCCATCGCCAAATTCACGCGGCTAATTGCCGCTTTTGTAACTATAGACGCCTAATACACTATAGTCATTTATGGCGAAATAATAGTAACATAATGTCATAGACCGGCTGAAACATGCCCGTTAGGATGTTTCAAGTCCATTTGAATCATACCAATTGGACTAGAGCGCAACCAATTGCCACCGGTCTGAAAATCCAGGGGCGGGTCCCTTTCTCATAACAAGCCGAGCGATGGGGAGTTGACGGGTGACGGTGGAATCCCTCTTCAAGGTCCTAGCAAACGCCGAATGCGGGGCCTATGCCGTATCCATCGATCAGACAATAGTATTCTGGAACGAAGCCGCCGAACGGGTCCTGGGGTATTCGTCGCGGGACGTGGTGGGCCGGCGCTGCCATGAGGTGCCCACGGGCATCCAGGGAACGGGGTTGACCGCGGAGTGCCTGGGAGGCTGCCCGTTCATTCGCTACCTGCGCACGGGAATGGTGCCGGCGCCGGTCCAGCTGTGCATTCTCACCGCCGCGGGTGAAGAGAAGTGGCTGACCGTGACGCCCATGGTGGCAGCGGGGATACTCAGGGAGGGACCCCTGCTCATCTACCTCTTCGATGACCCGGAGAGGGCGGAAGGCGGGCACGCGGAGGACTCTGTGCGCCGCGCGCTGACCAGAAGCGGCGTCGGCGTCGTGGGGCCGCATCCGGGCAGCACGGTGACGCACGAAGTAGATACCGTGCTGAGCCGACGCGAGGTCGAGGTGCTGGAGCACGTGGCGCTGGGCTGGGACACGCCACGGATAGCGAGCGAACTGGGCATAAGCCGGCACACGGTGCGCAACCACATTCGCAACCTCCGGCAACGACTGAACGCATCGACCAAGCTCGAAGCGGTGCTCACGGCCATGCGCATGGGCATCCTCAAGCAGGAGTAGACGCGCGGCGGGCAGTCGTCCGAGCGCGGGTGACGGTCCCAGACCCACCTGCCCCTTCACGCGAGCTTCAATTGGCCTTGTTTTCGAAGCGGACACATGGTGAGCGCCTTTGACTTGCTGTGGGTGCGGGTGCGGTTATAATGGCGCTGGCATTACCCCGCAAGTACAAACAGCAGTCGGACTGCGGGCGCTTGCGGGGTGCGCCGCAGAGTCGAAAGACAGCAAACGCGGATGGAGGATTCATCAATGGCAGCGGTCAGAGAGGCACACGTCACGTGGAACGGCAACCTGATTGAGGGGAACGGCACGATCAACGAGGTCACCAGCAGCGCGGTGGACGGCCTGCCGGTCACGTGGGCGTCGCGGACGGAGGGCCCCGAGGGCAAGACGAGCCCGGAGGAGCTGGTGGCGGCGGCACACGCGAGCTGCTACGCCATGGCGTTTTCCCACATGCTGAACCTGGCGGGCACACCACCCACGAAGCTGGAGGTCAGCGCGACGGTGACCTTCGACCGCGTGGAGGCGGGCTTCAAGGTGGTGTCCAGCGCGCTGAAGGTCAGCGGGCAGGTGGATGGCATCGAGAGCGCGGCGTTCCAGGAGACGGCGGAAGCCGCCAAGGACGGGTGCCCGATCTCGCAGGCGCTCAAGGGCAACGTGGAGCTCAGCGTCGAGGCGACGCTGGAGTAGGGCATCGCCAATGGCACAGCCCGGAGACGAGCGGGTCGTTCGCTGCTTTGGCGGGCCGGACGACCCGCTCATGATGCGCTACCACGACGAGGAGTGGGGCGTCCCGCTGCACGACGACCGGGGGCTGCTCGAGTTCCTCTTGCTCGACGGGGCGCAGGCGGGGCTCTCGTGGCGCACCATCCTGCACAAGCGGGAGGCGTACCGCGCCGCGTTCGACGACTTCGAGGCGGAGAGGATTGCGGCTTATACGGACGCCGACCGCCAGCGGCTGCTGGCGAACCCCGGCATCGTGCGCAACCGCCTGAAGATCGACGCATTCATCAGCAACACCCAGCGATTCCTCGACGTGCAGGCGGAGTTCGGCACGTTCGACGCGTACATCTGGGGGTTTACGGGGCACCGCACGCTGCGCAGGGAGGGCGTGCTGACGTGGGAGAGCACGCCTGCACGCTCGGCGGAGTCGGACGCGATGTCGGCTGACCTGAGGCGACGGGGGTTCAAGTTCGTGGGGTCGGTGATCTGCTATGCCTTCATGCAGGCGGCGGGCATGGTCAACGACCACATCAGCGGGTGCATTCGCGAGCCCGGGGGGCGCGACTAGGCCGGGGCGGCCGCCGTCAGCTGCGAGAGGTCGCAGTGGGCGGAGAGGAGCTCACCGAAGCGCCTGGCCTTGTGGACGCTGTGGACGGTGGCCCGCTGGCCGACATCGTGGAGGGCCTCCATCGTCTCCAGCGTTGGACGGTCGACGAGGAGCATGGGGACCTGGTTCAGCCGAGCGTGGTGGTCGATGTACTGCACGGGCCGGCGGCCCTCGGTCAGGACGAGGCACACCGTCGACGTTTCTAGGGCGGCGAACTGCAGGTCCGGCCGGTCGCCCCTGACGATGACCGCCTTCTCGGCGCGCCTGCCGAAGACGTAGACGCCGGTGTCGAGGAATAGGCCGCCCAGCATGAAGTGCTCGACGAGCGTGTCCAATGCGGCATCCGGCTCGTCCAAATCGCCACAGTTGATGCACTCCGCGCCGACGTGGGCGGCGACGTCGCGCACCGAGGGCGCCAGCATTCGCCGGTCCTCGGGCACGAGGCCGAGGACGGGGACGCCCCGCTCCTCGAAGGCGGCGGACGTCTGTGTCGCGGTCAAGCCGTGGGCTGGGACGCGGTTGATGACGGCGCCTGCGAGCCTACGGCCGAAGGCACCGGCAGCCGCGGCAGGGTCAGCCGATGCGGGGCTGCCGACCAGTACCACTCGCGCGTCGAGGGCCTCCGCGATGGCGGCGTCCGCACGCAGGTTGTCGGCGGCCGTCTCCGCGCCGCTCACTCCTTCCACGATGACTAGGCCGCCGGGGAGCGAGGCCGCGGACACCTGCCTGGCCGCATCGCGAAGATCGGCGGGAGAGGCGAGGGTTACGGGAAGGCCAGCGGGGGATGCGGCGTCGGGGCGGAGCGCGCGGTGAAAGGCGGCGTCGGGCTCAGGGGACCGGAAGGTTGCGGTCTTGACGAGGGTCGCGGTGTCACCGAGGAGCGATGCGAGGCCCACAGCGACTGCGGTGACGCCGACGCCGGGTGCGCCGCCTGCGATGTAGACGATCGGCACATGCCCTCCGTTGCTCGGCCGCGGTGATTGCGGCGCATGTACCCGCCCACGGCAGCGCGCCGTGGGCGGGTTTCCTCTTCAGTCGATTGCGGAATGGACCGACGCCAGGCTAGTTGTCGTCAAACGTGGCGTCGACGGGGTCCATCGCCATCAAGGCGGAGAACTCTTCCAGCTCTTGGTCACGCTGGGCGTCCTCGAGGGCCAGGCGGGCGGCCATCTCGCGGGCGGCTTCCTCCTCAGCGACGATGCCGAGGCGCTCGCGGCCCTCCTCCGTCATGTCCATGCGTGCCGGGATGAGCCGCCCGATGATGACGTTCTCCTTGAGGCCGGCCAGGTGGTCGACGGAGCCGGAGATCGCGGCCTCGGTGAGCACGCGGGTGGTCTCCTGGAAGGAGGCGGCCGCGAGGAAGCTCTCGGTACCGAGGGAGGCGCGGGTGATGCCGAGGAGCATGGGCGTGGCGCGGGCGGGTTCGCCGCCCTCGGCGAGGACGCGACGGTTGGCTTCGTCGAAGATTGCGCGGTCCACGGGCTCGCCCGGCAGCAGCTCGGTGTCGCCCTGGTGATCGACGCGGACCTTGCGCATCATCTGCCGGATCACGATCTCGATGTGCTTGTCGTGCATGCTGACGCCCTGGAAGCGGTAGACCTTCTGTACCTCTTCGATGATGTAGTCGTGCACGGCATCGCGGCCCTGGATGAGCAGGATGTCATGTGGGTTCTTCTGGCCCGCCGTCAGCTCCTGGCCGGCCTTCACGGGGTCGCCGGTCTTGACGACGACGTGTGCGGTCAACGGGGCCAGGTAGGTGCGCTCTTCCTGCTCCTCCCAGGCAACGGTGACCTTGCCGTCGGATACGGACACCGTGCCGGGCATCCGGGCAACGATGGGCGCTGCCCCGTCGCCTTCGGACGCATCGCCCTCGGCGGCGGCGGGCTGGGCGAGCGCGGCGCCGGGCTCGACGACGTCGCCGGACTGGACGACGACGGTGTAGTTCTCCTCGACGGGGTACTCCTCGCGGTATTCCTCGGTGCTGACCACGCGGATGTGCTTGCCCTCCGGGGAGTCGATGACCTCAGCGGTGCCGTCGATCTGGGCGAGGATGGCGTGGTTCTTGGGCACGCGGGCCTCGAAGAGCTCCTCGACGCGGGGGATGCCGCTGGTGATGTCGACGCCGGCGATTCCGCCGGTGTGGAAGGTGCGCATGGTGAGCTGGGTGCCCGGCTCACCGATGCTCTGGGCGGCGATGATGCCGGCGGCGTCGCCGAGGTTGACCATCTTGCCGGTGGCGGGCATGACGCCGTAGCACATGCGGCAGATGCCGCGGGCGGCCTCACAGGCGAGCGGCGACCGAACGTAGGCCTCGGTCACGCCGGCTTCCCAGAGGTCGTTTGCCATGTCGGCGCTGATGATCTCATCCCTATCGGTCAGGACCTCGCCGGTGTTGGGGTCGGCGATGGGGGAGCACACCACGCGGCCGACGAGCCTCTCGGCGAAGCTGGCGATGGAGTTGTTGCGCTCCTTCTCGTAGTCGTGACGGACCCAGATGCCGGCCATGGTCTCGCAGTCCTCGGAGAGGATGATGACGTCCTGGGCGACGTCGATCATGCGGCGGGTCAGGTAGCCGCTGTCGGCGGTACGGAGGGCGGTGTCAGCGAGACCCTTCCTGGCGCCGTGGGTGGAGATGAAGTACTCCAGCACGCTGAGACCCTCGCGGAAGCTGGACTTCACGGGCAGCGGGATGAGGAAGCCCTTGGGGTCCGACATGAGGCCGCGCATGCCCGCCATCTGCTTGATCTGGCTGATGTTACCCTTCGCACCCGAGGTGGCCATGAGGTAGACGCCGCCGTACGAGGGCAGCGCGCTCTCGATGAGGCTGGTCACCTCGTCGCTGGCGTCCGTCCAAATGCGGATGGTCTGGTCGTAGCGCTCGCGCTCCGTTATCAGGCCCATCTGGTACTGCTCTTCAAGCTGCTGGATCTGGCCTTCCGCGGTTGCCAGGACGTCGGACTTCTGCTCGGGCACCTCCAGGTCGGAGATGCCGATGGTGATGCCGGAGACGGTGGCGTAGTGGAAGCCGGCGTTCTTGATCTTGTCGAGCATATCGGCCGTCTCCTCGTTGCCGAGGATCCGGTAGGCGTCCGACACGAGGGTCTTCAGGGCGCCCTTGTCCATGAGCTTGTTCCACTTGGAGGGATCCTCGGCGACGGAGGCGGGGAGGAGGTCGCGGAAGATCAGGCGGCCGACGGTGGTCTCGAGCCACGAGGCGCCGTGGCCGTTGCTGCCCTGCAGGATCTGGACGGGGGCCTGAATGTTGACCAACCCCATCTGGTGCGCCATCTCAGCCTCCTCCGCCGAGGAGAACTTCTTGCCGGCGCCCGGGGCGTTGGCGTTTTCCATGGTCAGGTAGTAGCACCCAAGCACGATGTCCAGCGTCGGCGCCACCACCGGCTCGCCGGAGGCGGGGGAGAGCATGTTGTAGATGCTGAGCATGACGCGCCGGGCCTCCTGGACGGCCCGCCGGGAGAGGGGGACGTGAATGGCCATCTGGTCGCCGTCGAAGTCGGCGTTGAAGGCCGTGCACACGAGGGGGTGCAACTGGGGCGCGCTGCCCTCAATGAGGACGGGCATGAAGGCCTGAATGCCGAGGCGGTGAAGCGTGGGGGCGCGGTTCATCAGGACCGGGCGGTCCTTGATGACCTCTTCCAGCACGTCCCAGACCTCGGGCCGCACGCGCTCCACGGCGCGCTTGGCGCTCTTGATGTTGTGGGCGAGCCCCTGCACGACAAGGCGGTGCATGACGAAGGGCTTGAAGAGCTCCAGGGCCATGCGCTTGGGCAGGCCGCACTGGTAGAGCTGCAGGGTCGGGCCCACGACGATGACGGAGCGGCCGGAGTAGTCGACGCGCTTGCCAAGGAGGTTCTGGCGGAACCTGCCCTGCTTGCCGCGCAGCAGGTCCGAGAGGGACTTGAGCCGGTGGTTGTGGCTGCCGGAAATGGCGCGGCCGCGCCGACCGTTGTCGATGAGGGCGTCCACGGCCTCCTGGAGCATTCGCTTCTCATTGCGGATGATGATCTCCGGGGCCTCCAGCTCCAGCAGCCGCTTGAGGCGGTTGTTGCGGTTGATGACGCGCCGGTAGAGGTCGTTGAGGTCGCTGGTGGCGAATCGGCCGCCATCGAGCTGCACCATGGGGCGCAGGTCGGGAGGGAGCACGGGCAGGGCGGTGAGGACCATCCACTCGGGGTGGTTGCCGCTCTTGCGGAAGGCCTCCACGAGGCGGAGCCGCTTCACGGCCTTCTTGCGCCGCTGGCCGGAGGTGGAGCGCATCTCCTGCGTGAGGACGTCGCGCTCGCGTTCGAGGTCGATGTTCCTCAGGATGGCGAGGATGGCCTCGGCGCCCATGCCGGACCTGAAGAGGTGCGGGTACTTGTCGGAGAGCTCGCGCTGGCGGGCTTCAAGGAGGAGCTTCATGGGCTGAAGCTCATTGAGGTCGTCAAGCTGGGTCTGGGTCTCCTCGTCCAGCATCTCGCGCTGGTCGAAGATGCCCTTTGCCAGCGCGGTCTCCTGCTCGACAAGCCAGGCATCAATAGCCTCAGTAGCGACGGCCTTCGGCCCTTCCAGCGCGGCCTTCTCGGCCTCGATGGCTTCGCGGTCGGCCGCGATAGCCGCGCGAAGCTCGGCGACCTCGGCCGCGACAGCCGGGTCCGCGGCCTTCTTCCTGGACGGCTTGCCCTCTCTCGCGGAAAGCTCAGCCTCGCGGGAGGCGAGGTCGGCGTCGCGGGCAGCGAGGGCGGCGTCCTGCTCGGCGAAGGGAGCGAGCGCCACGGCGCGGTCGGCGCCGGCCTGCTCGCGCACCTGGCGCACCTTCTCCTGGTGGCGCTCCTCCAGCAGCTGGACGTTCTGCTCGAGCTGTTCCTCGAGCTCCTGGATGGCGGCGTCGCGGCCGGCGGAGTCGACCTCGGTGATGATGTACTGGGCGAAGTAGAGCACGCGCTCGAGGTTCCTGGGGGAGAGGTCGAGCAGGAGCCCGAGGCGGCTTGGGATGCCCTTCGAGAACCAGATGTGCGCGACCGGGGCGGCGAGCTCGATGTTGCCCATTCGCTCACGGCGCACCTTGGCGCGGGTGACTTCCACGCCGCAGCGCTCACACTTGATGCCCTTGAAGCGGATCTTCTTGTACTTGCCGCAGGCGCATTCCCAGTCCTTGGTGGGACCGAAGATGCGCTCGCAGAACAGGCCGTCGCGCTCGGGGCGCAGCGTGCGGTAGTTGATCGTCTCGGGCTTGGTCACCTCACCGTAGGACCAGGCCCTAATCTGCTCCGGGGATGCCAAGGAAATCCGAATGGCGTTGAATTCCGCGCCGCTCTGTGCCATTCGCTCACTCTCCCTTCGTTGTCACGTCCGAGTTTGTTGCGGGGGGCCGCACGTGGCAGCCGCTCCGCCTAAGGGTTCTGGTTCTCCTGCTCGCCATCGTCCCAGACCTCGGGCTCGCTGGCTTCGGCCGTGTCCGTGGGCTCGAGGGTGGGGGCCTGCAGCTCGGCGACGATGGCCGCAATATCGTCGTCGTCGATATCCTCGCTCAAGACGTCGCCGAGCGGCGGGTGGGCAAGGGGCTCGTCGAAGTCGAAGCCGCCCTCCTCGTCGCTGAGGAGCTCCATAGACAGGCCGAGGGCCTGCATCTCCTTGAGGAGGACCTGGAACGACTCGGGGATGCCGGGGTGGATGACGTCCTCGCCCTTCACGATGGCCTCGTAGGTCTTCTGGCGGCCGACGACGTCGTCAGACTTGACGGTGAGCATCTCCTGGAGGTTGTAGGCGAAGCTGTACGCCTCCAGGGCCCATACCTCCATCTCGCCGAACCGCTGTCCGCCGAACTGGGCCTTGCCGCCGAGGGGCTGCTGGGTGATGAGGGAGTAGGGGCCCGTGGAGCGGGCGTGGATCTTGTCCTCAACGAGGTGGATGAGCTTCATCATGTAGATGTAGCCCACCGTAACGGGCTGGGCGAACTGCTCGCCGGTACGGCCGTCGCGGAGGAGCATCTTGCCGAGGATGGGGGGCGCGAGATTCTGCTCGCGGTTCAGGCGCTGGGCCTCGCGCTGCATCTCGGCGTAGTCGAGGTCCGAGGCGTCGATACCCGCGACCTCCTTGAGCCACAGCTCAAGGCAGACGCGGCGGGCCTCGCCGTGGACCTTCTCGTCGAAGAGGCGGTCGGGGTCGTAGCCGCGGTCGCGGATCCACTCGTACACGTGGTCCCACATGACCGCGGGGGTCTCGGGGTCGTGCCAGTCGACGCCGCCGGAGGTCTGGATGAGCCACACGCGGCCCAAGCCGTCCTCGATAGCGGTGTCGGTCGCGCCGTCGAAGACGGGGCTGACGGCGCGGAAGCCGAGGAAATTGGCAACCCAGCCGAGGTGGGTCTCAAGCACCTGGCCGAGGTTCATGCGGGAGGGCACGCCGATGGGGTTGAGGATGATCTGCCCGGGCGTGCCGTTGTCGAGGTAGGGCATGTCCTCGACAGGGAGGACGCGGGAGATGACGCCCTTGTTGCCGTGGCGGCCCGCCATCTTGTCGCCGACGGTGAGCTTGCGGGTCTGGGCGATCCAGACGCGGACCATGCGGTTCACGCCGGGGGAGAGCTCCTCACGGCTGTTGCGGTCGGACACGCGGACATCGATGACCTTGCCGCGCTCGCCGTGGGGCACGCGCAGCGACGTGTCCTTCACGTCCCTTGCCTTCTCACCGAAGATGGCACGGAGGAGCTTTTCCTCGGCGGTGAGCTCGGTCTCACCCTTGGGGGTAATCTTGCCGACGAGGATGTCGCCGGGGCTGACCTCGGCGCCGACGCGGATAACGCCCTCCTCATCAAGGTCGCGGAGGGCCTCCTCGCCGACGTTGGGGATGTCGCGGGTGATGTCCTCGTCACCGAGCTTGGTCTGCCGGGCCTCGCACTCGTACTTCTCGATGTGGATGGACGTGAACTTATCGTCCTGCACGAGGGACTCGCTAATGATGATGGCGTCCTCGAAGTTGTAGCCCTCCCAGCTCATGAAGGCCACGAGCACGTTGTGGCCGAGGGCCAGGTCGCCCTGGTCCGTGGAGGAGGAGTCCGCCAGCGGGTCGCCGACCTTCACGCGCTGACCCATGGTCACCACCGGGCGCTGGTTGACGCAGGTGCTCTGGTTGCTCCGCAAGAACTTGACTAGGTGGTAGACGACGTCATTGCCGTCGTTGTCGCGGACGATGACCTCGTTGCCGCTGACGCCGGTGACTGTGCCCTCGGTGTTGGAGAGCACCACCTGGCCGCTGTCGAGGGCGACGCGGCGCTCCATGCCGGTGCCGACCAGCGGGGCCTCCGGCTTCAGTAGGGGCACGGCCTGGCGCTGCATGTTTGAGCCCATGAGGGCGCGGTTGGCGTCGTCGTGCTCGAGGAAGGGGATGAGGGACGTGGAGACGCTGACGATCTGCATGGGGGACACGTCCATCAGGTCCAGCACCTCAATGGGCTGGATGACGGGCAGGGCGTTCGTGCGCGTCTCGACCCTGTCCGGGATGAACTGGCCCTTGCTGTCGACGGGAATGTTGGCCTGCGCGATGACGTGGGTCTCCTCGTCGTCGGCGGGCATGAGCTTGATGTCCTCCGACCGCATGGTGACGAAGGGGCGCACCAGCACCTGCCGCTGGGGCTGCTGCTGCAGCGATTCCCAATTCTTCTTGGAGAGCGTCCGTCCCGCCTTGACCAGGACCTTGCCATCCTCGC
This sequence comes from uncultured Dehalococcoidia bacterium, assembly GCA_964499855.1. Taxonomy (GTDB): domain Bacteria; phylum Chloroflexota; class Dehalococcoidia; order Lucifugimonadales; family UBA1127; genus UBA1127. The sequence goes on from CAZCPU010000014.1 coordinate 13,262, forward strand.
TCTTCAGGTCCTCCCACAGCGTCCGCCCGACCAGGTCGGGGTCGGTGGAGGGCAGATGCTTGAAGACGGCGCGGTAGGGGGTCTCGATGAAGCCGAACTCGTTGATGTGACCGTAGGTGGCCAGGGAACCCAGGAGGCCGATGTTGGGCCCCTCCGGCGTCTCGATGGGGCAGATGCGGCCGTAGTGCGAGTTGTGGACGTCGCGGACCTCGAAGCCGGCGCGCTCGCGTGACAGACCGCCGGGGCCGAGGGCCGAGAGCCTGCGCTTGTGGGTGAGCTCGGCGAGGGGGTTCGTCTGGTCCATGAACTGGGAGAGCTGAGAGCCGCCGAAGAACTCGCGCACGGCGGCGACGACGGGGCGGATGTTCACGAGCGCCGCGGGCGTCACGTTCTCGGGCTCGATGATGGTCATGCGCTCCTTGATCACGCGCTCCATGCGCAGGATGCCCACGCGCAACTGGTTTTGGATCAGCTCACCGACCGCGCGGACGCGCCGGCTGCCGAGGTGGTCGATGTCGTCGGCACGGCCCTGGCCGTTGGAGATGCGTACCATCTCCTTGATGACGGCGACCAAGTCCTCTCGGGAGAGGACGCGCTGCTCGCGGTCGGCGGGGAGGCCGAGGCGGCGGTTGAGCTTGTAGCGGCCCACCTTGCCGAGGTCATAGCGCCTCGGGTTGAAGAAGAGGCTGTCGAGGAGGTTGTTGGCGTTCTCGAGGTTGGCGGGCTCGCCGGGGCGGAGGCGACGGTAGAACTCGAGGCGCGCGAGGGCGAGGGTGGCGGCGCCGGTGCGGTCGTAGGGGTCGGAGCCGCGGACGGACTCCCAAAGCGGCTGCAGCTCCTCCTCGCGGTAGCCCTCGGTCCGGTCGGTGTCGATGGGGTCCTTGGCGAGGGTCGCCGAGATGTAGGGGTGGTCGGGGTTGGTGTCCACGTCGGCGAAGAGCTCGTGCATCTCGTCGTCGGTGACGTAACCGAGGGCGCGCAGGAGGGTGGTCACGTTGGCCTTGCGCTTGCGGTCGACCTTCACGGACAGCAGGTCACGGGCACCGGTCTCGAACTCGAGCCAGGCGCCGCGGTAGGGGATGATCTTGTTGGAGCAGACGCCGCGGCCGGTGGAGGGGTCGATGTCGACGGTGAAGTACGCGCCGGGAGAGCGCACCAACTGGCTGACGACGACACGCTCGGCGCCGTTGATGATGAAGGTGCCGTGCGGGGTCATGATGGGGATATCGCCGAAGAAGATCTCCTGCTCCTTGATCTCCCCGGTCTCCTTGACCGTCAACTGCGCGGTAACGTAGAGGGGGGCGCAGTAGGTGATCTCCTTCTCGCGGCAGACCTTCATGTCATACTTGGGGTCCCGGAACGAATGGTCCAGGAACGTCAAGTCAAACCGGTTGCCGGTGAAGTCGTCGATGGGAGAGACTTCCTTGAGCAGCTCAGCGATGCCCTCTGTTTTGAACCAGTCGAACGAATCGATCTGCGTCTGGATGAGATTGGGGACGTCAACAACTCGGGAAATGTTGGCGAAGGACTTGGAGGCAGTGGGGGTTGTCTGGCGGGACGGTGAGGCTAGGGTCATGCAGCACACGCTCCTTCATGCAAAACTGGCGACACCATGAGGACTGGGCAGCGATGGGTCCTACAATGGGACTAAATGGAGACAGACCTTGAGGGCGGAACCGTAAGCGTTGCTAACATTCGACATCAACAAAGGCATAGTTCTACAGGTAACACAGCGTAGGCGAAACTCCATGTCCTGTCAAGTGGTAAAACAGCCGATTTTGCATTAAAGGGTTTACAATTGCAGGAGCGGGTGGTAGAGTGGGCGTCTGATTGGGCCCGTCAAGCAGGACGCGGGACGGGCTACTGGAGACCCAAGCGAGCCGTATAGGGCAGCGGGCTGCCCAGGCCCGTCCGGCGGCCGCCTGGAGGAGAGATACGTGGCCCTTCGCATCATTGGCGGGAACGCCAAAGGCCGAGCATTGTCGTCCCCGAGCGGGGTGCGCACTCGTCCTACGTCCAATTTGGTGCGTTCCGCGATATTCTCGATGCTCAAGCCGTACCTGGGCGGCGCGCGCGTGCTCGACCTCTTCTCGGGGACCGGGGCGCTTGGCGTCGAGGCGCTGAGCCGCGGCGCGGGCTGGGTGGACTTCCTGGAGCGGGACGCCCGGCAGTGCGCGGCCATCAACGGCACGCTGCGGTCGCTGGACTACGCCGAACAGGGACGGGTGCACCGCACGCAGGCGGAGCGCGCGCCCGAGCTGTTGCAGGGCCCGTACAATGTGATCCTCATGGACCCACCCTACGCCTACAAGAAGCTTGAACCCCTGCTGATGCGCATCGGCGAATCCGGGCTTACGGACGACGGAAGCGTGGTTGCCGTGGAGCACTCGCGACATCAGGACCTTCCAATGGAGGTCGACGGCCTGCGGTGCATCAAGCAGCGGCGATACGGCGAGACCATGGTGACCCTTTACCACTGGGGGGAAACCGCATGACCATCGCGCTGTATCCGGGCACCTTCGACCCGATCACCAACGGGCACCTGGACGTGGTCAAGAGGGCGGGGGCGCTTTTCGACAAGGTGATCGTCGCGGTCTACGCCGGATCGCTCAAGTCGGTGATGTTCTCGACGGAGGAGCGGTTGGACCTGTGCAAGAGGGCGCTGGAAGGCGTGGCCAACGCGGAGGCGGTCACCTTCAGCGGGCTCGTGGTGTCCTACGCGGAGTCGATCAACGCTTCGGTCATGCTGCGTGGCCTGCGGGCGGGCGCGGACTTCGACCACGAATTCGACATGGCGCTGATGAACAAGACGCTGGCGCCCAACATCGAGACCATGTTCCTGATGGCCAACATCGAGTGGCAGTTCCTGAGCTCGTCGAGGATCAAAGAGGTAGCCGCGCTTGGCGCAGACGTCTCCAACTTCGTGCCCGCGCACGTTGGGGAGGCGCTGAGGGCCAAGCTGAAGAATCAGGCCTAAGAGAGGCCGGTAGATAAAGGAGGCGCAATGGACCTGTTGAACCTGGTGGACAAGTTGGAGTCAATGGCCACGGCCAGCGGCAAGTTTCCGGGCACCCGCAAGATCATGATCGAGCAGGACAAGCTCCTGGAGCTGGTAGACCAGATGCGTCTGGGGATCCCCCGGGACATTGTGGAGGCCGAGGAGCTGATGGCGCGGCGGGAGGCCATCATCAACCAATCGCTGCTGGACGCGCGGCGGATCAAGAGCTCCGCGGAGGAAGAGGGCCGGAACAAGGTGCACGACAGCGAGATCGTGTCGCAGGCCCACAAGAAGTCACAGGACATGCTTGGGGAGGCGCAGGAGCAAGCGGACGGCATCGTGATGGACGCGCAGAAGAAGGCGCACCGCCTGATGCAGGACGCCCAGACCTTCGCCGACCAGCGATTCGAAGAGGCCAACCAGTACGCGCAAGAGACGCTGTACCACCTGGAGATGCACCTCTCGACCGTGCTGAACAGCGTTCGCCGGGGACTGGACAGCCTCGAAGACAGCACGACCAAGGCCGCGTAGCGCCTCCCGGCGGGGCCTCATGGCTACGGGGCCCCGCCGAAACGGCGCAACCACCGGCATTGGCGCGCGGACGAGCGAGCCGGCCCGTCTTGCGTTGCCCGTCAAAGCGGGCCCATTTCAGCTTGCCTATTGACAAGCTCAGATGTTCCTGTAGGATGGACGAGGTATGAGCGCAACGTTGTTCTATGGCTACGGTTATTTCTTTACCGGCACATACGTCGGCCGGGGACTTGCCGTGTAACAGCCAGGACAGCGTAAGCAGTTGACACTTTCCCCCGCCGAGCAGACGCCGGCGGGTTTTTGTTGGCCGCGCCCCTGTTCCGTGGAAACCAGCCGGAGCCTGACGGGGACGAGAAAGGGATGTGAGGAAATGCAGCAGACCAAGGTGGAAGACCTCAATGTAGTCGGCACGGCGCCCTTAGCCAGCCCCAACGACCTGGACGCGCAGCTCCCCATCACGGAGGAGATCGCGGACCACGTCGTTCGGGGCCGCGCGCAGGTTGAAGCCATCCTCAACGGCACGGACAACCGGTTGCTGGTCATCGCAGGGCCCTGTTCCATCCATGACGAGGCGGCAGCGCTGGAGTACGCCGGGCGGCTGGCGGCGCTGGCGGAGAAGCTCAGCGACAGGATCTTCATCGTCATGCGGGTGTACTTCGAAAAGCCGCGGACGACCGTCGGGTGGAAGGGCTTCATCTACGATCCCGGGCTGGACGACAGCTTCGACATCAACACGGGCATCGCGCGGGCGCGCGCGCTGCTCATCAAGCTGAACGAGATCGGCATCTACGCCGCCACCGAATTCCTGGACCCGGTGGTCCCGCAGTACCTGGCGGAGTTCATCACGTGGGCGTGCATCGGCGCACGGACGGTGGAGAGCCAGACCCACCGGCAGATGGCGAGCGGGCTCAGCATGCCAATCGGGTTCAAGAACTCCACGGAAGGGGCGGTGCAGCCGGCCGTCGACGCCATGGTGTCGGCACGCTCGCCGCACGCTTTTCTGGGAATAGACCATGAAGGACGAACGTGCATCGTGCACACCCGGGGGAACCCCCTGGGCCATCTTGTCCTCCGTGGCGGCACCTCCGGAACAAACTTCGGCTCGGACGCGATCACCTCGGCACACCAGCGGATGGAGGCGGCGGGAGTACCGACGCGCGTGCTGGTGGACTGCAGCCACGGCAACTCCAACAAGGAGATCGCCAGGCAGAGCCTGGCGTTCAAGGACGCGCTGGAGCAGCGGCTCAGCGGCGAGAGCGACATCATCGGGTGCATGCTGGAGAGTCACCTGAACCCGGGCAGCCAAAAGGTGACTGCCGACCTCTCCGCGCTCAAGTACGGGGTGTCCATCACCGACGCCTGCATCGGCTGGGAGGAGACGGAAGAGCTGCTGACGTGGGCGCACGGGGAGGTTGGCTCCTAGGCCGAGGGCAGCGCCGCCGCGTTGTATACTGTCCCCATCACTCCGGATGAGGGGGCGCCATGAGCGGCGAGCAACAGGCGACACTGGGTGTGGAGGAGTCCCCGCTCCTGGTGCTGCTGGACGGGCATGCGATGGTCCACCGGGCCTTCCATGCGATCCAGAATCCCCTCACGCTGCGGCGGACGGGCGAAGAGGTTCGCGGCGTCTACGGCTTCACGCAGATGCTGCTGCGCGCCATCGAGACGCTTCGGCCGACGCACCTCATCCTGACGTTCGACTACCCCACGCCGACGTTCCGGCACGACCTTTTCGAGGACTACAAGGCGCAGCGGCCGAGCATGCCGCAGGAGCTGAGCAACCAGTTTCCGCACATCCGGCGGCTCATGGAGGCCTTCCGGGTGCCCATCATGGAGATGGACCGGTACGAGGCCGACGACCTGCTGGGCACCCTCTCCGCGCAGGCTAGCGAACATGGGCTCGACACGGTGATCATCACGGGGGACACCGACACGCTGCAGCTGGTGGGGCCGCGGGTCCGCGTGCTGCTGCAGTACTCGACGCAGAAGCAGACGATCTACGGCGAGACGGAGGTCAAGGAGCGCTTTGGCGGCCTGACGCCGGAGCAGGTCATCGACTACAAGGCCATCTGCGGGGACACCTCCGACAACATTCCGGGCATACCCGGCGTCGGGCCCAAGACGGCTTCCAAGCTGCTCCTCGAATTCGGGGACATCCAGGGCATCCTCGACCATCTCGAGGCGCTGCCGGCCAAGCAGGCTGCGCTCTTCGAGGAGCACCGCGATCGGGTGCTGCGCGGGCGGACGCTGGTGACCATCGTGCGGGACGCGCCCGTCGAGCTGGACCTCGAAGCGGCGCGGTGGGGGTCGTACAACCGCGCCGAGGTGGTGGAGGTGCTGAAAGACCTGGAGTTCTTCAGCACCATCAACCGCATTCCCTCGGGTGAACAGGACGGCCCGGTGGAGGCGGCAGGAGACTCGGCGCCGGCGGCCGCTGTTCCTGAGGTCGATACGGACTACACGACGGTCCGGGACGCCGAGGGGCTGAGGGAGCTCGCCGGCGCGCTCAGGGCGTCGGAGGGCTTTGCCTTCGACACGGAGACGGCGCCGGACGGCCTCGACGTTAAGGGCGTGCAGCCGATGCGCTCAGAGCTCGTCGGGCTGTCGTTCGCGACGGCGGCCGGCCGGGCGTGGTACGTGCCCGTCGGCCACACGGAGGGCGGGCAACTGTCGAAGGAGCAGGCGCTGGAGGCGCTGGGGCCGGCGCTGGAGGACCCGGAGCTGCCGAAGGCTGCCCACAACGGCAACTACGACCTCACGGTGTTGGCCCACCATGGCGTGAGCGTCAAGGGGTTTGCCTTCGACACGATGCTGGCCGCGCACCTGCTGGGTCACAAGGCCATCGGGTTGAAGAACATGTCGCTGGACATGCTGGGCATCGAGATGACACCCATCAGCGACCTCATCGGCTCCGGGCGCACGCAGACGACGATGGACCGCGTCGCCGTCGACCAGGCGGCGCCGTATGCGTGCGCCGACGCCGACATGACCTACCGCCTGTGGGTCATGCTGGAGGACCGGCTGCGAGCCGAGGGGCTACTCGAGTACTTCACGAGCATTGAAGTTGCACTGCTGCCCATCGTCGTCGAGATGCAGGTCACGGGGATCTCGCTGCAGGTCGACATGATGCACCAGATGGCGGACGCCCTGGGACAGCGCGTGGCGCAGCTGGAGGTGGACGCCTACGAGACGCTGGGGCACCGCTTCAACCTCGGCTCCCCCAAGCAGCTGGGCGACATCCTGTTCGAGGAGCTGAAGCTTGGCGAGCTCATGGAGATGGGCAAGCCGAAGAAGACGAAGACCGGCGGGTACTCGACGGACGCGGCGGCCCTCGAGGCGCTGCGGGGGGTACACCCGCTGGTCGACCTGGTGCTGGAACACCGGCAACTCACCAAGCTCAAGTCGACCTACGTGGACGCCCTGCCCACTCTGATCAACCCGAAGACGGGGCGGTTGCACACGACGTACAACCAGGCCGGTTCCGTCACGGGCCGGTTTTCCTCCAACGACCCCAACCTGCAGAACATTCCCATCCGCACTGACCTTGGCCGGCAGATCCGGGTGGCGTTCCTGCCAAACCAGCCCGGGTGGATGCTGCTCGCCGCCGACTACTCGCAGATTGAGCTGCGGGTGCTGGCGCACCTGTCGCAGGACCCGGGATTGCTGGAGGCGTTCCGGGAGGACCAGGACGTCCACGCGGCGACCGCCTCGCAGGTGTATGGCGTCGCGCTCGACGAGGTGACGGCCGACATGCGGCGCATCGCGAAGGTGCTGAACTTCGGCATCATCTACGGCCTGAGCGCCTTTGGGATCTCGCAGCAGACGGAGCTCACGGTGGAGGAAGGGCGGGGTTTCATCGACAGCTACCTGGGGCGCTACCCCAAGGTGAGGGAGTACATCGACAACACCAAGCAGATGGCGCGGGACATGGGCTACGTCGAGACGCTGCTGGGGCGGCGGCGGTACATGCCGGAGATCGCGTCGAGCAACCCGCAGATCCGGCAGGCGTCGGAACGCGAGGCCATCAACATGCCGGTGCAGGGGACGGCGGCGGAGGCGCTGAAGCTGGCGATGCTGGGCGTCGCGCGGGAGATGTCGGCGCGGGGGCTCCGCAGCAACCTGCTGCTGCAGGTGCACGACGAACTCATCTTCGAGACGCCGTCGGACGAGATAGAGGAGCTGAAGTCGCTGTTGGTGGACGTCATGCCGCGGGCGATGGAGTGGGCGCCCAAGCCGGTGGACTTCGCGGTGCCGCTGAAGGTGGCGACGAAGAGCGGGTCGAACTGGGGGGAGCTGGAGTAGGGGTGGGTTCTCAAAGGCCATTGGTTAAGACTTGAAAGGGCGAATGTGCCCAACACGAAGCAATGCGGTGACCTGCTAGTTCAATGACTCTTGCGTGTTCGCTTTGAATTGCCACATAGAAGGCAATTTCTTTGGCCCGTAAGTATCCAAGCTTTTGTGTCTCGAGTTGCTCCCTAAGTTCGTTTGCTCGCCTTTCGATGAAGTTGTCCCTGTCTCCGTAAGGCAGATGTTGGTAGATGAGCAAGGAATGGCCTGCGGCAAATGCCCGAATTAGTTCTTCCCTTAGGACATACTTGTTGGATTCCCAGCTTCGCACACCTTTGCGGTGAATGCCCACGTCGGGATCGAAGAAGAGCATAGATGAACCTCGAGCAACTTGAAGGCATTTAGAGAGGAAATCTGAGAAAGAGGAACGATACTCGGGAACTAGGTTGGAGAAGAAATTGCATTCCTTGATCGGACCCCCGCTTTGCATGACTGAGAAGTTGCGGATGCCATTATCAATGAACTGCTCGCGCAAGTAGTCAAATACTTCAGGATCTAGGGGTCGCCAAGCTTGCGGCTGAGTAAGGTAACCAGTCTTTGAACCTTGACCCGTATCGTCGTTAGGGGTTTTCATCCAGCAAATTGTACAGCTAAGTCCCACTACAAGTAGGTGCCTTATGATGCTGTACTTCAAATAGTCCCTTTCATCAGCAAAGTACTGGTCTTTCACCCCCTACACCTCTCCCGATGCCCATGCCTTGATTAGGTGGTGGGCTATGGCTATGGGGCCTGGGAGGGCTAGGTTCTCGTTGGTACCGGCGAGGGCGCTGGTGACGTCATCCCGGGTGAACCAGCGGACGTCCGACATTTCGCCGGTGTCCATGTGGATGTCCGTTGTCGCGGCGTCGGCGTGGCAGCCGATCATGAGGGTCGAGGGGAAGGGCCACGGCTGCGACGAGTGGTAGCGCACGTTCTTGACCTGGATTCCGGACTCCTCCTTGATTTCGCGCGCGACCGCCTCCTCGATCGACTCGCCCTGGTCCATGAAGCCTGCGAGCGCCGAATAGCGGTTCATCGCCTGCAATCGACCTCGCGATTGACCCAGCAGGCAGCGGTCGCCGTCGGAGACGACGGTGATGACGACGGGGTCCGTGCGGGGGAAGTGCTGAGTGTTGCAGTTGGGGCAGAGGCGCATGTGGCCGCCGCGGCGCAGCTCGGTCGGGTGGCCGCAGACGGCGCAGTAGCCGTGCCGGTTGTGCCAGTTCACCTGCGCGCGGGCCTGCGCCACGATGCCCGAATCGGCGAGGCTGATGAGGTCCGTCACGCCGCGGGTGTCCTCGAAGGACCAGGCGTCGTCGGCGCGTAGGGCGTCCGAAGCGACGCCGTTGCGGGTGATGTCGACGGTGAAGTGCGCGGCGCCGTCGCGGAGGCCCAGGAAGATGCCCTCCACCTCTATGCCCAGCCGCTGCACGTCCTCGAGCCCAATCCAGCCGAGTTCGTGGCCGCCAGCGCTGCTGACGAGGACGGTGTTCTCCCAGAGGGGGAGGAAGCGGCTCGTGGCGTCGCTTGCGCGGTCTCGCAGCCAGCCCTCATCGCGCCGCTCCTGGTCGCCGCGGTCGAGGGGGTTGCCGGCGTAGATGTGGGTAATGGGCGGAAGCTCGTTGGGCATGGCGTCATCCGTGGTTGGAGTGTAGACCCGACGTGCGCTCGACGGCGGGAGACGCCCCAGGGCGAACTCCCGCCGCCAATGCTCATGCCGGGTCCAATGGGGACCTGGTTACTTGACTGTGATGTCGTCCCAGACGACCGGGTCGTCCTTGAAGTAGACCTCACGCGGAAGCAGGGCGCCGCCGGAGCGCACCTTGAACACCTCCGGGTGGCTGGCCGCGAAGGGCTCGATGCCTTCCTCCAGCTCTCGGGCGCCGATGATGAGACGGCGGCGCATGCGGATGATGGCGGTGTCGGTGGTGCCGAGGTGCTCCTCGGTGCGGTCGACGATGCGGCCCATGCTGTCGGTCATGGCGGAGTCCTGGGCGCGGCCCATCTGGTCAGGGATGCCGCTGAAGGTCTCATCCTTCTGCACGGTCCGGTCGATCATGTAGTGGTTGGAGGCGTTGGCGATGCCCTTGTAGGTGCCGGGGATCATGCCGCTCTTGGGGGCCTCACCCCACTCACCCTCCAGGGGCCCGTAGGGGTTCCAGCGGCAGAGGTAGAACCAGCAATTCTCGTCGTCGATGGGGACGATGAGGCCGGAACGGGCGTACCCGTGGGGCTCGCGGGGGATCATGGTGACCCAGGGGAAGAGCCAGCGGGAGATGCGCCAGTAGGAGGAGTCCTCCTCCGCGTTGCGCTTGGCGCCGATGAGGATGCCGCCGTCGGTGTCCTCGACGTGGAAGCGTGCTGCGCGGTCGCGGTACTGGTAGCGGCCGCCGAGGGTCGTCGCGGTGGTGGACTTCTCGAGGGCGTCCAGGCGGCTGTGGAGGATGGAGGCGTGCACGGTGTCGATCTCGCCCTCGATGACCTGGACGAAGTTGGACTCGTACCACACCTTGCGGGCCTCGCGCTGGTTCTCCGGCACGGACAGGTACTCAAGCTGCGGCATTGGGGGCTGCTTCTCCGGCGGGCCCATGTAGGCCCAGACGAAGCCGCCGGCCTCCTGGGCGGGGTAGGAGAGGATCTTGACCTTGCCGGCGAAGTTGCTGTCGGCGGGCTCCGACATCATGTCGACGCAGTTGCCGTCGATGTCGAATTTCCAGCCGTGGTAGGCGCAGCGCAGGCCCTCTTCCTCATTGCGGCCGTAGAAGAGGCTGGCGCGACGGTGGGGGCAGAACTCCTTGAGCACGCCCACCTTGCCGCTGGTGGTGCGAAAGACGACCAACTCCTCGCCGTAGATCTTGCTCTGCACGGGCGGGCAGTCCGGTTCCGGGATCTCCTCAGAGAGAAGCACCGGGGTCCAGAAGCGCCGGCAGAACTCGCCCATTGGCGTACCCTTGTCCGTACGACACAGGAATTCGTTTTCTTCCCTGGTCAGCATCGCAAAGACTCCTTTCTCGGGTGTTCCGGGGCCATCCCGGCCTTGTGAGCGCTAGGCGTAGGGGTTTGAGCCCTTGCCGATTGCCGGGGCGTACTCGTCCGAGCCGCCCAGGGGCACCGCGGCAATGGGCACGCCGGCGTCGGCGTCGCGGGCCTTTTCCGTGTGCGCCTTCCAGTCCTCTCCGGGGGGCAGGATGATCGACGCCGAACGGACGCGGTACATCTTCTCGTCGTCCACGACGGCGGGCACGGACCCGTCCTCCATATACTGGCGCGCGGCGGCCATCAGCTGCTTGCGGACCATGATGATCATGCGGTCGCTGGTGCCGAGGTGCTCCTTGCGGCGGTCGTAGATGGGGCCCATGGTCTCGGTCATGGCCCGGTCCTGCAGATTGCCGGCGAATGGGATGCCGGACTTGTTCAGGGTCTTCTGGATGTCGTAGTCCAGCAGGAAGTCGTTGGTCTTGTTGGCCGCGGTGTGGTAGCGAGTCCGGGGGTCCGGGGTCTCCTCCACGTAGCCGCCGGACAGCACGAAGGGGTCGAGGGCACGGGCGCGCTCTTCCTCGGTCACGGGACCGTCCAGCTTGCCGCGCATGCTGATGAGCATGTGGTACTCGTCGTCGATGGGCACCCAGGCCCGGGCCGACACGGAGTTGGGGCTTCCGGCGGCAATCATGCTGAAGTACGGGTAGATGTACTGGGTGATGCGGTGGTAGACCTCATTGCTGTCCCTCATCCACTGGCGCTTGGCGGAGTACACGACACCGTACGGCTGCGGGACCACTTCCAGCGTCGGGGCCAGGTCGTGCGCCCAGGCGCCCAGCATCACACCCTTGGGGCCCACCTGCTCCTCGCGGAGGCGGCCGTGGATGAAGAAGACGTGGGACGAGTCGAGGTCACCCTCGAGACCCTGGACCCAGTTGCACTCCTCAACCATGATGTGGGGCGGGAGGACGTTCTCGGCCGGCAGGGTGTTGATCTCGAAGGCGGGGAAGACGGGCGGGGTCTCTCGCGGCCCCATGTAGGCCCAGAGCATGTGATTGACGTCGCGGACGGGGTATGCGGTTGCGCGGACCTTGTCCTTGAAGTTGCTCTCTGCGGGCTCATTGGGCATGTCGATGCAGGCGCCGGTGACGTCGAACTTCCAGCCGTGGTAGTTGCAGGCGAGGCCGGCGTTCTCGTTGCGGCCGAAGAAGAGGGAGGCGCCCCGGTGGGGGCAGTTCTCGGCGATAAGGCCGACGTCGCCGTTGGAGTCGCGGAAGCAGACGAGGTCCTCGCCGAGGAGCCGAACGCGCTTCATGGGGCCGTCGACCTCGACGTCGCTCGATGGCATGAACGGGTGCCAGAACTGGCGCAGGAGTTCGCCCATTGGCGTGCCCGCGCCCACTCGAGTCAGGAGTTCATTGTCCTCTGTGGTCAGCATTAGCCATGCTCCTTTCGCGTTGTTGATTGACCTAGGCGCCCACAACGTTCAGCAGGGCCTGGCGCTTCTCGACGCGCACCGCGTGGAGCGCCCGGTCGATGGCGCCCGGCACCTCCGCGGGGTCCTCGACGCGCTCGCCGTAGCCGCCGGACGCCTGGCAGATCATCTCGTAGTTGAAGCCCTGCGAAAGCGTCGTCACGGCCCAGGTGTCCGTTTGCGCGGCGTAGCCGTTGGGGTTCATGTTCCGGGCCGAGCTCTTCACGGCGTTCCAGATGCCGTTGTTCCACACGATGAACAGGATGGGGATGTCCTGCGCCTGGGAAACGATGTGCCCGGACGTGCCGGAGCCGAAGATGTAGGAACCGTCGCCGGTGCAGCACACGATGGTCTTGTCGGGGGCCGCCAGCTTGGCGCCGAGGGAGGCGCCCACGGCCCAGCCGAGGCTGCCGGCGGGCGAGATGCCGTAGGTGGTGCCGGGCGACGTGAAGGCAATCTGGGAAGCGTCGATGCCCAGCTCGTTCATCAGGATTGTGTCGGCGCCGAGCCTCTTGCCCAGCTCGTTGCTGAAGTAGGCTTTGTTGATGGGCACTTCGTCCTTGCCGGCCGCGGCCCTGGCCTCGGTGGCCTCGAACCGCTTGGAGCGGGCCTCTGCCCACTTGGCGGTGCGCTCCTTGACGGCGCCGGCGTCGGTGCCGATGCGCTTGACGGCGTCGTTGAGGGCGGCAAGGGTGAGGCGCGGGCTGCCCGTGAGGTTGAGGTCAGCACGGTAGCCGCGGATGGGGTAGCGAGCGTAGAGCGGGTCCTCACCGATGTGGATGACGGTGGCCTCCTCAAGCGGGCCGGTGCGCTTCGGCGTCCAGGGGACGTCGACTTCCATGACGACCACAACGTCGGCCTCGGCGAGGGCGGCAGGGACGTCGCCGCCGGCGTGCAGCGGGTGGTCCTGGGGGAAGTTGACGAAGGAGAGGCCGGACTCGAAGACCGGCATGCCGAGGGTCTCGGCGAGCGCGACCAGGGGCGCGACAGCCTCGGGGTCCCTCCCGGAGGCGCGTGTGATCAGCATTGGGCTCTTGGCCGATGCCAGCGCCCTGGCCGCCTGCTCGATGAGATCGGGGCCGGGCATGCGCTCGCCGGCGGGGGCCATGCGGGGCTTCTCGCCGTAGGAGAAAGCCTCGATGCGCTTGCCGAGGACCTCTCGCGGCAGCGTCAGGTAGACGGGGCCGGCCGGCTCGGACTGGGTCAGCGCGAGCGCGCGGTCGACGACGCCTTCGACGTCGGAGTCGGAACGGAGCTCGTAGTCCCACTTCACCCACTCGCGGACCATGGAACCCTGGTCAAAGGACTCCTGGGCCCAGTGGATGCCGCCATCGCGGGAGCCGCTGAGGTCGCCCTCGGTGAGGGGGGTGCGACCGGCAGTGAAGAGCATCGGGGTGTTGGAGCGGTTGGCGTTTATGATGCCGCTGGTGGCGTTGGCGGTGCCTGGAATGGTGTGCACCATGACCACCTGGGGCCTGCCGGTGACCATGGTGTAACCGTGGGCCATGGCAACCGCGGTGATCTCGTGCGGGACGGGGATCGGCTTGGGGAGCATCTGCTCCTGTGAGAACCGCTTGGCGTAGGCCTCGACGATGGGAGCGAAGTCGGTGCCTCCATTGCCGAAGAAGTAGTCTACCCCACGGGCCGCCAAGAGCTCCAAGTACGCCTCGGCAACCGTGTCAACCTGGACAGTCTTGGCCATCACAATACCTCCAATATTCGCAAATGGGACTCTTCGACATAAGTGGGCCTATGCTATCCCCGCCCCCTGTAACTGTCAACATACGCGCAGCGCGTGCGCGAGCAGCAGACGCACTTGAAGACCCGCGGACATGGGCGTATGCTACGGAACCGAGGATAAGGGGCCTTCCGTATTCGACGGACTAATGTACAGGTGTTCGTCGAAAGGGCCCCTCACGAGGAGGCAGGCATGGTAACGGAAACGACGAAACCCCACGGCGCGCATACGGCCGAGAGCTTCAAGGAGAGTCTGCGAGACGGACGAGAAGTGTGGCTCGACGGGGAGAGGGTGGCGGACGTCACGACGCATCCCGCGTTCAAGGACACGATCAACGAGTTGGCCCGCATCTATCAGCTCCAGCATACGGACGAGTACCGCGACCAGATGACCTTCGTCTCGCCGGAGAGCGGCATCCGGTGCAGCCTCTCGTACCTCCTGCCCCGGAGCGCGGAGGACCTGCGCAAGAAGCGCCGCAACAGCGAGATCTGGAATGAGCAGGCATGGGGGCAGTTCGGGCGCGGCCCGGACCTCCTGCCCCAATTCGTGCTGGGGCTGTACAACAACCGCGAGGCCCTGAGCGCCGTCAAGAACCCGCACTGCGACTTCGGCGAGAACGTGGTCAACTACCACACGTTCTGCCAGGAGAACGACATTTTCCTGACCCACGCCCTCGGCGACCCACAGGTCGACCGGAGCCTGCAGCCGCAGAATGAGACGCGGCAGGTGAAGGAGGAGGACCTCTCGCTGCACGTGGTGGAGGAGACGAACGAGGGCATCATCGTGTCGGGCGGCAAGCAGGTATCGACCGCGGCGCACATGAGCAACGACACCTACGTCTCCCTGTCGGCGACGTTCGTGCGGCGGGCCGACCCGCGGTTCATCCAGGCCTTCTCCATTCCCTCCAACAGCAAGGGGCTGAAGATCTTCTGCCGGGAGCCCGTGTCGCAGTACCCGGGCCACTACGGCCACCCCTTCGGCATCCAGTACGACGAGCAGGACTGCATGCTGTTCTTCGACAACGTGCTGGTGCCGTGGGACCGGGTGTTCATGCTGTACGACGCCTCAGCGATGGTGCAGCGGCTGGCGGGCGGCGCCAATTTCATGGGGTGGAGCAACTACGTCCGCATCCACGAGCGGATGAAGACGATGACGGCGGTGGCGTCCATGATTGCGGAGGCCATAGGCGTCAACGAGTTCCGCGAGGTTGCGGCCAAGCTAGGCGAGATGATCATGTTCACGGAGATGTGGCGCCACGCGATGAACGGGCTGGAGCACGGCGCGTATATGACTCAGGGTGGCCTGATGTCGCTGGGGCGCGGCACGGGCATGAACCTGTTCTTCGCGCAGTTCTCGCAGCGCATGGTGGAGCTGCTGCGGCAGATCGCGGGCTCCGGCATCCTGATGCAGCCCAGCGAGCGCGACCTCGCCAACCCCGAGATCCGCCCGTACCTGGACCGCTACATGCGCGGCAAGGACGTGGGTGTCGACTACAAGTCCCGCCTCTTCCGCTTCGCACACGACCTGGCCGCATCCTCGTTCGCCATGCGGCAGGAGGTGTACGAGTACTGGCACGGCGGCGACCCGAACCGCAACCGCGTGAACCTCTACCGCGGCTACGACCAGAGCGAGATAATGGACCGCATCCGGCAGGTGGTCTCGGAGCCGCTGGAGCACACGGGCCCGATGGA
>CAZCPU010000015.1:0-5149 GCA_964499855.1 uncultured Dehalococcoidia bacterium
TCGAGCTCGCCGTCCTCCTTTTCCAGCTTCCGGCTGTAGGTGGCCTGGCTCTCGTCCTGGGGGATGGCGTCAATGCCGCCCAGCGACCACGCGCGGAGAGTGCGGGCCATGAGCTCGCCGCCGCGGGCGAAGAGGCTCGCCGTGAGGGCGCCCGCGGTATCGTCGAGGCCGATGTCGATCTGCTCCTGCGCGAGGACCGGCCCGGTGTCCATCCCCTGGTCGAGCAGCATGATGGTCACGCCGGTCACCGACTCGCCCTCCAGGATGGCCTCGGCGACGGGGGAGGGGCCGCGGTGGCGGGGAAGGAGCGACGGGTGCACGTTCAGGCATCCCATGGGCGCCAGCGCGAGGAGCGGCGGCGGCAAGATGCGCCCGTAGGACGCGACGACCATGGCGTCGGGCGCGAGGGCGGCGAGCTGCTCGGCGACCTCCGGCGGGCGGAGCGACGGGGGCTGGAGGACGGGGATGCCGTGCTCGCGGGCCCAGAGAGCGACGGGGGGCGATGCGAGGGCGCGGCCGCGGCCGGCGGGGCGGTCAGGTTGGGTGACCACCGACGCGACCTCATAACCGGCGTCAAAGAGGGTTGACAATACCGGCACAGCGTAATCGGGCGTCCCAAGGAAAACTATTCGCACGGCAGTTTCCAGCCAAAAGCATTTTTGCGGCCAAGCGATGCGACGCCGAGGGATGCGGTTCTCCCGGCAACCCGAATTATCTCAATAGGCTGAATGTGTCTGCTAATAGGCAACATTGCGCTCCGTCCACACTTGACAGCCCCGTAATTCTCCAAGCTTTGGTTGAATTGCTATTGAGAAACGACCTCCGTCATTATCAGAAAAATATGTTTTGGACGGGTGCAGAACACTCCCGCAGCTACCGCTAGAACGCGCACAACTGGGCAAAATCCGCGAAAACCCACAAACCATAGTCCTAGAATGTCCCTCCGGCCCGATGGTAAATTCTACTTCTAGCCCTACTGTTGCTTTCCCGCAAGCGGCCTGTGTCAGTTGGCCTCGCGCGGGCCAGGGGAGTTGACCATCTTGAGCTCCAGGGAGCCTCAAAAGCTATGGGAAGCTGTGCTCGGCGACCTGCAGGTGCAGGTGGCCCGGCCCAGCTATGATACCTTCCTGAAGCAGACCGTGGGTATCGCTTTGGACGGCGAGTGCCTGCTGGTGGCCGCGCCGACGGCATTCGTCGCCGAGTACCTGCAGAAGCGCATGCGGGGCGTGGTGCAGCGGGCAGTCGAGCGTGTGGCGCGCGTGCCACTGGACGTGCGGTTCGAGGTGGCCGCGGCGGCCGCGCAGGCGATTCCGGCGTCAACGAGCGATGCACCGGCAGAGCCCTCGCCGCTGCCCGCGCCGCGGGTTGTCGGGCCGGGGGCGGCGCAGCTCGCGCTGGACCCGCGCTACGTCTTCGAGCGGTTCACCGTCGGGACGTCGAACGAGATGGCGGCGGCGGCGGCGAGGGTCGCGGCGGAGTCGCCAGGGGAGAGGTACAACCCCGTCTTCCTGTACTCGCCGCCGGGGCTGGGCAAGACGCACTTGCTGCACGCCATCGGTCACCGGGCGCGGGAGCGGGGGCTGCAGGCGCTGTACGTCAGCAGCGACCGGTTCGTGACGGAGTTCGTGACCAGCATCCGCGAGGGGAAGGCGGCCGAATTCCGCGAGCGGTACCGGCGGCCCGACGTGCTGCTGATGGACGACGTGCAGTTCCTGAGCGGCAAGGAGCAGACGCAGGAGGGGCTCTTCCACATCTTCAACGAGCTGCACCACTCGGGGCGGCAGGTTGTGCTGGCTTGCGACCGGCCGCCGCGGGCGCTGAAGCCGCTGGACGACCGGCTGCGGTCGCGCTTCGAGTGGGGGCTGACGGCGGACATCCAGCCGCCGGACCTGGAGACGCGGATGGCGATCCTTCGCGCCAAGGCGGCGTCGCTGGGGGCGGCCGTGCCCGACGACGTGCTGGAGGCGCTGGCGCGGCGCGAGTACCGGAGCGTGCGCGAGCTGGAGGGCAACCTGAACCGGCTCTCGGCGTACGCGGACATGACGGGGAAGCCGGTGACGATGGATCTCGTGCTTCAGGCGCTCGGCGTGCTGGAGGAGAAGGTGGAGCCCGTCGTGCACACGGCGGACGGGGTCATCGAGCAGGCGGCGCGGCTGTTCGGCACGACGGCGGGGGCGGTCAAGGGCCCCAAGCGCGAGCGCACCGTTTCCCACGCGCGGCACCTCGCCATGTACGTCATGCGCGAGGACATAGGGCTGGCGCTGACGGAGATCGGCCGGGCGCTGGGCGGGCGCGACCACAGCACGGTCTTCCAGGCCGTCGCGAAGGTGGCGTCGCGGCTGCAGGCGGACGCGACGCTGCGGCGCGATGTCGCGGCGCTGCGTGCGCGGCTGGGGAGCCGGGCGGCGTAGGTCACCGGGCGTCCCCCACACCACCCTCAACCCTTGCCCCGCCACACCCCCTCGGATACAGTGTCTGCGGCCCGCGCTCGACTGGCGTCAGCGTGCGCCAACTCCACACTCGAACGGAGGACCTGCATGATTGGCACCAATACCCTGAAGGCGAAGCTGCGCAACGGGGAGGGCGTCATCGGCGCCTTCAACTCGATCCCGTCCGCGGACGCCGTGGAGATCCTGGGGTTCCTGGGGATGGACTTCGTCATCATCGACGCGGAGCACGGCGTGTCGGACCTGGAGTCGTGCGAGCACCAGGTGCGGGCGGCTGAGGCCGTCGGCATCTCGACGATGTGCCGGATCGCGCTGAACTCGCCGCAGAACATCCTGCGGTACCTGGACACGGGCGTAATGGGGGCGCAGATCCCGCAGGTGAACTCGGCGGCGGAGGCGCGGGCGACCGTCGACGCGGTGCGGTACCCGCCGGTGGGGCTGCGCGGGCTGGCAGGCGTGCGGGCGGCGGGTTACGGCGTCGGGATGCCGCTGGGCGAGTACGTGAAGCTCGCCAACGAGGAGATCATCCTTTGCGTGCAGATCGAGACCACGCGGGCCGTGGAGGCAGCGGCGGAGATCGTGTCGACAGAGGGCGTCGACCTGGTCTTCGTGGGACCGACGGACCTGTCGATCTCGATGGGATACCCGGGGCAGCCGGAGCACCCGGCGGTGATGGAGGCGATCGAGCACGTGGGCAAGGCAGCGGTGGCCGCGGGCAAGTGGGCGGGCACCATCGCGCGGGACGCCGACGCGTACGAGCACTGGCGGAACGTGGGGTACCAGTACCTGGCGACGGGCACGCCGGCCTTCCTGGCAGCGGGGGCGCGCAACTACATCAACAGCTGCCGCGAGCGGGAGAAGGCCGGGGGTTAGGGGGCCCTTCGACAGGCTCAGGGCCAACGGATCGGGAAGGCGATTCGCGATTCGCCATACGGGCGACCGCCTCCCCTCTGGATTCCTGCCTGCGCAGGAATGACGGGTTGGTGCGGGAGCGGGCTAGGGCGTAGGAGGAGGCGGACCCCCATCCTAACCTTCCCCCTTGAAGGGGGAAGGGACTGAAGACGTAGGAGACCAAGCATGAAGGTTGGATTCATTGGGCTGGGGCTGATGGGCGCGCCTATGAGCCGGAACCTGTTGAAGGCCGGGCACAGCGTGCGGGCGTGGAACCGGACTTCGGCGAAGGTGGACGCATTCGTGGCGGACGGGGGCGAGGCTGCGACGTCGCCGGCGGACGCGGCGGCGGGGGCGGAGGTCGTCATCACGATGGTGGCGGACTCGCCGGACGTGCAGGCCGTCATCCTGGGAGAGGGCGGCGTCATCGAGGGCGTGCAGCCGGGGACGGTGGTCGTCGACATGAGCACGATCTCGCCGGAGGTGACGCGGGACGTGGGAGCGGCGCTGGCGGCGAAGGGCGTGCCGATGCTGGACGCGCCGGTCAGCGGCGGGGTGCTGGGCGCGCAGAACGCAGCGCTTTCCATCATGCTGGGCGGCGACAAGGAGGCCTTCGAGAGCGCGCGGCCGGCGCTGGAGGCGATGGGCACGCGCATCACGTACTGCGGGGAGCTTGGGATGGGGCAAGTGACCAAGCTGGTGAACCAGGTCATCGTCGCGGGGACGATGGCGGCGGTGTGCGAGGGGTTGCTCTTCGGGGCGAAGGCGGGCGCGGACCTGCAGGCCGTGTTCTCGGCGGTCACGGGCGGCGCGGCGAACTCGTGGCAGCTGGAGAACCTGGGCGCGCGGCTGCTGAAGGACGACTTCGCGCCGGGGTTCATGGTGCGGCTGCAGCAGAAGGACCTGCGGCTCATCATGCAGTCGGCGCAGGCAATGAACCTGCCGCTGTTCACGACGCCGCTGGTACACCACCTGTACCGGGCCGTCGAGGGGCAGGGGCACGGCGACGAGGGGACGCAGGCGTACATCAAGGCGCTGGAGGAGCTCGCCGGCGTGCAGGCGCGGTTCGCGGACGCGTAGCCGAGGTTTTTCGTGAAGCTGAGCTTCCACACGACGGTTCCCGGGCCAATCGAAGAGGTATATGAGTACGTGACGGCCGTGGGGCCGGACGGGCCCACCGACCGCGTGCTCTTCTCGCAGAAGTACGGTGAGACGGTCGAGGAGACGGAGGGCGCCGTGCTGACCCGCGACACGGACGAGAGCGACGAAGTCCTCTGGCTTTGCGCCTTCGAGTTCCCGACGAGGCGCACCATGGAGGCAGTCGAGTCAACGTGGGCGGACCGGGAGGACGTTTTCGAGGCCGTGAAGGGCGGGACGCGCTGGACGGTCACCTTCAACTCCAAGACGGGCGGGCTGCAGGGACTGGTGCAGTACCTGTACTTCCTGGCCGTCGGGAAGTACCGCGTTGGCGTGCCGGTGCTGTCGCCGGTGGTGCAGCACTTCCGGCGGAAGGCGCGGGGAGAATTCGACACGGGCGAGGAGGCCGACGGTGAAGCGCCGCCGTCGGCGCCGGTGACGTAAGGCGGCCTCGCCTCGAAGACAGCACACCCTCGACGGCCGCGGTGAAGGATAGCCTCCACTGCGGCAACGAAACGCGCGGGACAATGGCCCTAACACTCAACCAAGCGCGGTTGCCCTGCACGCAGAGAGCGGCGGGCTGCCTCCTGTTGGCGGACCAACTGTGAGTTGATGCCCGGAGACTGTTGGTCGTGGGAGGCGTGTGCGCCGTCGCGACCCCGTTCGACCTTCGA
>CAZCPU010000015.1:5249-6711 GCA_964499855.1 uncultured Dehalococcoidia bacterium
GTGAGGGTGTCGAGCTCCGTGAGGTCTTCGGGGTGGGCAATGCTCACGTAGTCGACGTGGGCGAGGGGTTCCTCGGCGAGGGCGTCGCGCATGGCGGTGCGGAGGGTGTGGGCGTTGCGCTCGCCGTCGGAGGCGAGGTCGTGGGCGAGGGAGAGGGCGCGGTAGAGGACGCGGGCGGCGCGGCGCTCATCGCGGTCGAGGTTGCCGTTGCGGCTGGACATGGCGAGGGCGTCGCGCTCGCGGACGGTCGGGACGGCGACGACGTCGACGGGCAGGGCGAGGTGGTCGACCATGCGGCGGATGACGAGGAGCTGCTGGGCGTCCTTCTGGCCGAAGTAACTGCGGTCGGGCGCCAGGATGTTGAAGAGCTTGAGCACGACGGTGCAGACGCCGCGAAAGTGGCCGGGGCGGTGCTCGCCCTCAAGGCGCTCGCCGATGGCGCCGGGCTCGATCCACGCGCTGAAGCCTTCGGGGTACATCTCGGCCGTGGAGGGGACGAGGAGGACGTCGACACCCTCTCGACGGAGGGCGGCAAGGTCGTCCTGCATTGGGCGGGGGTAGGTGTCGAGGTCACGGGGGTCACCGAACTGGGTGGGGTTCACGTAGATGGTAGCGGCGACGGTCTTGCACTCGGCCCGGGCGCGGCGCAGGAGAGCGAAGTGGCCCTCGTGGAGGGCGCCCATGGTGAGGACGGCGCCGAGGGGGCGCTCGACGCCGCGGAGGGCGTCACGGGCCTCGGCGATGGTGGCGCAGACCTGCATACGCGCTAACCGCCGTTGGGGAAGTCGCCCGAGCGGACCTCCCCGGCGTAGCGGGCAACCGCGTCGCGGATGACCTCGCCGACGTCGGCGAACCGCCTGGCGTGCTTGGGGATGTAGCCGGTGCCGAAGCCGAGCAGATCGTGGACGACCTGCACCTGGCCGTCGCAGTGGGGGCCGGCCCCGATGCCGATGGTGGGGACGTCGAGACGCTCGGTGACGGCCTTCGCGAGATCGTCTGGGACGAGCTCGAGGACGACGCTGAAGGCGCCCGCCTGCTGGAGGGCGATGGCGTCGTCCATGAGGGCGAGGGCCTCTGCCTCTGTCTTGCCCTGGACGCGGTAGCCGCCGATCTGGTTAACGGACTGCGGGGTGAGGCCGACGTGGCCCATGACGGGGATGCCGGACCCGGTCAGGCGGCGGACGGTCTCGGCGACGCGGACGCCGCCCTCAAGCTTCACGGCCTGCGCGCCGGCCTCCTGCAGGAAGCGTCCGGCGTTCAGGAGCGCCTGTTCGTCGTTGAGGTTGTAGGAGAGGAAGGGCATGTCGGACACGACCATCGCGCGCTCCGTGCCACGGACGACGGCGGCGGTGTGGTGGAGCATCACCTCCATGGTCACGGGGATAGTGGATGCGTGGCCGAGCACCACCTGCCCGAGGCTGTCGCCGACAAGAATTACGGGGACGCCGGCCTCCTCCACGAG
>CAZCPU010000015.1:6811-8717 GCA_964499855.1 uncultured Dehalococcoidia bacterium
ACGCCGCACCAGAGGTCGTCGGCCTGCTTCAGGAGCGTGGCGACGAGGCCGCAGGCGGCGATGGCGCCGGCGTGATAGACGGCGCGGTCAGCGGAGTCGAGAGAGAGCAGCCACCCGCCAAGCGCGATCGCGAGCTCTTCCAGCGCCTCGCGCAATGGCGAGGGGGCCTCGACGGCGTAGGCGATGCCGCGGAGTGATGCCTCGGGGTCGACGCCGGCGGTGAAGGTCTGGAGGGGGTGCATGGCGCCGACCGTCGCGCCGGCCCCGGCGGCGGATGACAGGACATCGAGGCCGAGGGCACCGGAACAATGGACGACGGACTGGCCTTCGCGCCAGCGGAGGGAGGCAGCGACGGCGGCGATTGTGTCATCGGGAACGGTGAGGAAGACGGTGTCGCAACGGCCGGCAAGGACCTGCGGCGAGAGGGCCTCGCAGCCGGGAACGGACTTGGCGAGGCGCTCGGCGGATGCGTCCGTTCGGCTGGCGACTGCGCAGACGGCGTAGCCGCGACGGTGCATCGCGAGGGCCAAGGGCGTCGCCAACGCGCCCGCGCCAATGAAGCCAACGTTGTCGAGGAGGGTGGATGCGGTCATGGAGCTCGTCCCGATGCACAGGCAACGGGACGGGCAGAGCACGCAAACGGGCGCACGCGGCTAGCGTCGTGTGGGAACGCGAGTCTTGAAGGCGCCGTCGCGGTCATGCTGATCCCCGCGGCCAAAGATTGGGGCTGACAAAAGCCGTTCGCCACCGCATTCGGTTGGCGACGCACCAATGATAGCGCATGGGACGGGGCGGGGCAATGGGGCGGGGGAAGTGACTAGCGCTGGCGCTCGAACATCTCCACCCATTGGGCGATGATGCGGTCGTCCTGGGGGAATGCGAGCGGTGGGAGGTTGCCGACGGAGAAGTAGCCGGCGCCGTCGATCTCCCAGGACTCGGTGGTGAGGGCGCCACCGACGGCGGTTGCGCCATAGGCAGCGACGACTATGGGGCGGCCGGGGGCGGAGAAGAGGCCGACGAGGCCGGTGATGGTGACCTCGATGCCCGTCTCCTCGAGGGCCTCGCGGGCGGCAGCTTCCTCGACGACCTCGCCCTGCTCGACGTAGCCACCCGGGAGGGCCCACAGGCCCTTTTCGACGCCGTAGCTTCGCTGGACCATGAGGAGGCTGGAGGGGTCGCCAACGAGGACGGTCGCGACGAGCTTGGGGCCGAGCTGGATAATCAGTCGGCACTGGGGGCAGTAGGGGCGCCACTGGCCATCGACGGTGCGGATAGTCACCGCGCCCCGGCAGCTTGGGCAGCTTTCAAAGTCCGTGAACATCATCCCCTGGCTCCAAACGGGCGTGTGCTATACTTCACCGGCTCCGCGCCCGCCGTATGGTACACCACCGCAGGAGGTTCCCCAACTCATGACCACACTTACCGGCGCCATCACGCAGGAAACGGCCCGTTTCATCGTCGAGACGACGTACGACGACCTGCCGGAGGCGCTGCGGGCTGAAGCGCTGCGGTGCATCGTCGACGGGCTGGGCGTGATGCTGGCGGGCGTGCCGGAAGAGTGCACGCAGATCATCCACCGGTACGTGGGGACGCTGGGGGTGTCGGGCGCGGCGCGGGCGCCTGGCGTCGCAGTGTCGTACCCGGCGGAGTTCGCGGCGCTGGCGGCGGGCGTCAGCGGGCACGCGCACGACTTCGACGACACGCAGCTGGCATCGACGCCGGACCGTGTGTACGGGCTACTGACGCACCCGACGGTGCCGGCGCTCTCGGCGGCGCTGGCCGTCGGGCAGGAGACGGGCGCGACGGGGAAGGAGCTGGTGCGAGCGTTCAGCATCGGGCTGGAGGTGGAGTGCAAGCTGGCGGAGGCGGTTAACCCACAGCACTACCAGCGGGGGTTCCACAGCAC
>CAZCPU010000015.1:8817-28812 GCA_964499855.1 uncultured Dehalococcoidia bacterium
AAGCCGTACCCATGCGGGTCGCTGCTGCACCCGGCGATGGACGCGCTGCGGGGGCTGCTCATCGAGCACGACGTCGACGCGGGGCGGATCCGTGAGGTGCGGCTGGGGACGGCGTCGAACGTGTTGAACGCGCTTCGGTACGCGGAGCCAGAGAACGCGCTGCAGGCGAAGTTCAGCATCCAGTTCATGCTCGGCGTGCTGGCGCTGAGGCGCCGGGCGGGCATCGCCGAGTTTCGCGACGAGGTGGTACTCGAGCCAGAGGTGCGAGCGATGATGGCCCAGGTGAGGCCGTACCTTGACGAGGAGATCGAGGCGCGGGGGTTCGAGCGCATTCGGAGCCGCGTCGAGGTGGAGCTGGACGACGGGAGCGTGCTCGAGCGGGAGGCGACCGTGTCGCGGGGGACGCCGGAGTGGCCGATGACGCGGGAGGACCTGGCGGAGAAGTTCACGGACTGCGCGACGGGGGTGCTGGCGGACTCGGCGATCGCGGGAGCGATCGCGACGGCGTGGGGTGTGGAGGAGCTGGGGAGCGTGTCGGCGCTGCTGGACGCGGTGGTGGAGTAGGGGGCAGCTCCAATACAAGAATCTGCCCAATTTTCAGACATTCTTCGCTAGGTTCAGCGTCGCCCTTCGCCGTTAGACTTAATTCCCTATGACTCAATCAGGCGACCCTCACGGGCGAAGGTTGGCGCGATCCCAAGCCGACACATTGGGTCAGGCCAACCGGCTTGCCCAAGCTCTACTAGCCTTGTTGGAGCAGGCTGACGTTGACCCGACTCGACTTCACGAAATTCTCAGGCAAATCACAGAAAAAGAGCGGGCTGCCCTACAACGCGGACACGGACGAATCGAAAGCAGAAGACGCTTCAAGGGGCAGAGTTCCCATCCGCTGCAAGACAAACGACAAGTCAACCATATTTTCCTCGACGAGAGCGGGAAGTCGGCACCGGAACCCCCAAGCCTGCCTCAGATCTTTGCCCTCGGAGCAGTTGCATTCGCCACCGAGGAAGCCATGCAGGCTTACGTCCGAGGTGCGGAAGCTCTGAAGCAGCATTTCTTTGGAACAACCAATATGACCTTCCATGAACCTTACATGAGGCGGCACGACGGGCCCTACTATTTCATGGGCGACAGAAGAAAACAGCGGGAATTCGACCTTAGCCTAAAGCAGTTGATCGAGTCTTCTGAATTCGTTGTCTTTGGCGTCGGTGTACGCAAGAGTGCATTCGCTACGAGTTTCATGGATGCTGGCATCGACCCCTATCTGCCCTCGGATGTTTACTCCTTAGCAATTCTGATGCTTATGGAAAGATATGTTGATTATCTTGCCCACCTAACTCCGAATAGCTTAGGCCGTGTAACCCTTGAGAGCATCGGCCCGAAGGAGGATGCTCAACACCAAATGGACTACGCACGGCTCCTTCTGGAAGGTTCTCAGTGGATACCGGACTCCGCGTTTCGAAACTGGTTAGAAACAGGTTTGAGATTCATGCCCAAGAGCAACTCCCACCCAATAGAGTTAGCGGACATGGTCTCCAGGGAGATATACGAGTGGGTACGCGACGGCTGTGTAACAGAGCAAGTCCGCTGGCCGTCATTTGGGAAGAAGATCTATTGCCGCGACAACGGTGCGATGGGGAAGTTTGGCGTGAAGGTATTTCCCGATTCGGACATAAGGGAGGCGGTTCTAGCCCACCGGCGGGATAACGGCGCTAGTGGGTAGTGATTGACACTAAAAGCGCCTGCCCTCTAGGAGAACAGGCGCCGATAGCGGGAATCCGCTATCCACTAAGCGAATTGTGAAAAGAGGGCATGACAATGTCAAGCCCCACGAACTCCTCCAAATGGATGATTCTATAGTACCTCTCCTTTACCCTACGGTCAACTCCAACTCCTTCTTCCCGTTGACACTCCCATAGGGGCTGCCTACAATAGTGATTTGTCGCACATTTGCGTGAGAGGCCTGACCATCGTGTCCAGCTATGCAGTAATCCAGACCGGCGGGAAGCAGTACCGCGTGTCGCCCGGCGACGTCATCGACGTTGAGAAGCTCGACCAGGAGGTTGGGGCTCGGGTGGACTTGGGCAGCGTGCTGCTGGTCGACGCCGACGGGGACGTGTCGGTGGGGACGCCGACCATCGAGGGGGCCAAGGTGACGGCGGAGATCGCCGACCAGTTCCGGGGCCCCAAGATCATCGTCTACAAGTACAAGGCGAAGACGCACTACCGCCGCAAGAACGGCCACCGCCAGAGCTACACCCGGCTACGCATCCGTCACATTCTGACCGACGGCGCCGAGGAGCCCGAGGAGGTTTTGGTGGCAGAGCCGGCCGTGGAGGCCGAGGCGGTCGAGGAAGCGCCGGCGCCTCGGCGCAGGCGTCGCACGACGCGGGCGGCTGCGGCGGAAGCAGCGGAGGCCCCGGCGGCGGAGGAGACTCCGGCGGAGGAGCCTGTCGCGGAAGCCGAGGCGGTCGTAGCGGAGGAGCCGGCGGCAGAGGCCGTCGAGGCGGAGGCGCCTGTCGACGAGGCGTCCGTGGCGGATACCGTGGCAGAGGAAGCGCCGACGGAAGACACGCCCGCGGAGGAAGCGCCTGCAGAGGACACCGCGGACGAGACGTCCGAGGACGAAAAGAAGCCAGAGTAGGCGTACCGGACCGTCGGTGCGGGACAGCCAGGAGGTAGAACGATGGCCCACAAGAAGGGCGGCGGGTCCAGCCGCAATGGCAGAGACAGCAAGGGGCAGCGCCTCGGCGTCAAGGTGTTCGGCGGGCAGCAGGTCCGCACGGGCGCGGTGCTGGTCCGGCAGCGGGGGACGCGCATCATCCCCGGCAAGAACGTCGGCGTGGGCCGCGACTTCACCCTGTTCGCGCTGTCGGACGGCGAGGTGAAGTACGAGTGGGCGATCAAGAACCGCAAGATGGCAAGCGTCTACCCGCAGAACTAGCAATCGCGCGGGTCCGGTAGGGCCAGGAGAGCAAAAGGGCAATGAAGACAGACATCCACCCGAATTGGCACGCAGAGGCGACCGTTCACTGCGTATGCGGCAACACCTTCACCACCGGCTCGACGAAGCCGGAGTTGCGCGTGGAAATCTGCAATCGATGCCACCCATACTTCACGGGCGAGCAGCGAATTGTGGACACCGAGGGCCGGGTGGAGCGCATCAAGCGGAGGTACAACCTCAAGTAGCGCAAGACCGGGCTCGGGGTGGTGCAAACCACCCCGATTCTTTTGGTGGACGGCCCCACCCATGGCTTCCGGCCTTCGCTGGGACGACGAACCAGAGAAGGTCGACGAGTCTGAAAGGGACGACGAGTTAAAGTGGGTAACGCGGAACGGACAGCGGGAAGGGAAAACCCTTCAACAGGCACAGTGCAATCGCGCGCCAGGGTTCAGCATGGGGATTGCAGGATGCCGCAGCCGTTCTTCTACGGCGGCCAAGCCCTGATTGAGGGGGTGCTCATCAGGGGGCAGCGCAACGTGCGCATGGCCGTGCGGCGGCCTGACGGCGGCATCTGGACCGGGCCGCTGCCGCTCAGCCCGCTCACGAGCGGGGCGCTTCGGCGGATCCCACTGGTGCGCGGGGTGCTCGTCCTCATCGAAGCGCTGCTGATGGGCATGCGCGGGCTGAACCGGTCGGCGGAGATCGCGATGGCCGACCCGGACGAGCCGCCGGTGCCCGACGGCGAGGCGCCTAAAGTCGGCAGGGCGGAGCGCGTCAGCATGGCCCTCACCATGGCTGTAGCGCTGGTCATCGGCATCGGCATCTTCTTCCTGCTGCCGCTATTTGGCGCACGGTCGCTGGACAACTACATTGAGTCCTCAATCGTGAGCAACCTGCTTGAGGGCGTCATCCGGTTGGCGCTGCTGGTGGGGTACATCTGGCTCATCGGGAACCTACGGGACATCAAGCGGGTGTTCGCCTACCACGGCGCGGAGCACATGACGATCCATGCGTACGAGCACGGGAGGCCGCTGGAGCCGGAAGAGATCGAGAAATTCCCGACGGCGCACCCGCGCTGCGGCACGGCATTCCTGCTGACGGTGGTGCTGGTGTCCGTGGTGGTCTTCACGATGGTTGGGCGGCCGGCGCTGGTGTGGGCCGTGGCGTCACGCATCGCGCTGCTGCCGGTCATTGCGGCGGTGAGCTACGAGTTCCTGCGGTTCAGCGGGGCGCACAGCGATCGCGCATGGGCACAGCTGCTGGCCTTCCCGGGCCTGATGCTGCAGAAGCTGACGACGCGGTGGCCGGACCGCTCGCAGATTGAGGTGGCGGTAGCGGCGATGAACAGCACGTTGGCAGCGGACGGCGTCATCGAGGCGCGCGCGCCTGCCGCCGACGCGTCTTTGGTGGACGGCCAATTGTCGGAGGGCGCTTCGTCGGCCATCGAGGACGATTCCTTCTCCAATGAGGAGTCCTCTCCCGAGGACGGGCCGTTGCGACAAGGCTCCGCAGAGGAGGGGCAGGCAGCCGGTGAGGGTGAAGCCAGATAGGGCTTGTGCTATACTCCACAGGGTTGCTTGCCGGATACCTCCACGACGGAATTTCCATCTAATCAGCCCTATTCGTTGTGCGCAGGATTGAAGGACCAACCAAAGGAGACACAAATGCCGTATGAAATTACCGTCGTCCCAGACGGGTCGGTTACGAGTCCGCTGGGATTCACCGCCGGCGCCACCTACGCCGGCATACGCACCTACGCCCCAGGCAAAGTAGACCTGGGCATGCTTTTCTCCGAGTCGCCGGCAACGGCGGCGGGGACGTTCACCAAGAACAAGGTCGTGTCGGCGTGCGTGACCGTCAGCAAGCGGGCAGCGGAACGGGGCTCGTCCCGCGGGGTCATCGTGAACAGCGGGTGCGCCAACTGCTCGGTGGGGGACCAGGGGCTCAAGGACGCCGAGGAGATGGCGTCGCTGGCGGCCGGCGTGCTGGGCGTCGGCGCGGAGGACATCGCCGTCAGCAGCACGGGGATCATCGGCGTCGAGCTGCCCATGGGGCTGATCCGGAACGCCGTCGGCAAGATTGAGATGACGCGGGACGGCGGGCATGACTTTGCGCGGTCCATCATGACGACGGACACCGTCAGCAAGGAGATCGCCGTCTCGTTCAACGCAGGCGGAACGACGGTCACCGTCGCCGGGTGCTGCAAGGGGTCCGGCATGATCCACCCCAACATGGCGACGATGCTGGCCTACCTGACGACCGACGCCAGCGTGGACGCCGCCCTCCTTCAGGAGACGCTGAGCGAGGTCGTCGACTCCAGTTTCAACATGGTGGACGTCGACGGCGACACGAGCACCAACGACACGGTGCTCGTTTTCGCGAATGGAGCGTCGGGGGCGACGATAGCCAAGGGAACGCCCGAAGCAG
Organism: uncultured Dehalococcoidia bacterium; assembly: GCA_964499855.1. Lineage (GTDB taxonomy): Bacteria > Chloroflexota > Dehalococcoidia > Lucifugimonadales > UBA1127 > UBA1127. Next base: position 14,189 of record CAZCPU010000015.1, read on the forward strand.
AGGCGCTTTCGGCGGCGCTGCTGCAGGTGTGCACGCACCTGTCGCGGGAAATGGTGATGGACGGAGAGGGGGCCTCCAAGCTCATCGAGGTCACCGTGGACGGCGCCGAGAGCGTCTTGGACGCGCGGCTGGCGGCCCGGTCGGTGGCGAGCTCCATCCTGGTCAAGACGGCAGTCCACGGCAACGACCCCAACTGGGGGCGCATCATGATGGCCGTGGGCAAAAGCGGCGCGGAGGTGGTGGAGGAGAAACTCACCCTCCACATAAACGACATCTGCATCATGGAGGCCGGGCTGCCAATCCCGTACCTGAAGGAGTCTCTGGTGGCCTCCATGCACGGGGACGAGGTCCGCATTCGCGTGAGCCTCAACCTAGGCGACGGCACGGCCATGGGCTGGGGCTGCAACATGAGCGAAGAGTTCGTCACGTTCAACAGCGCCTACACAACGTAAGAGTGTGCGCCGCCCCCGTTCATTGGGGGCGGCGCTTTTGCCAGCAACAACAGGGGAAGCGGTGAGCGCGGCGAGCACACAGAAGCCGATCGTCATCAAGATCGGAGGCAGCACCCTCGGGAGCGGCGACACGACGCTAAAGGACGTTGTCGCGATGCAGCGCGAGGGGCTTGCCCCGGTGGTCGTGCATGGGGGCGGGCAGGTCATCAGCCGGTGGATGGAGCGGACGGGAGCGGCGCCGCAGTTCGTGCGGGGCATGCGCGTGACGGACGAGGCGGCGCTGGACATTGTGCTGGCTGTGCTGACGGGGCTGGTAAACAAGCAGCTGGTGGCGTCCGTCCTGGCGCTGGGCGGCAAGGCGATGGGATTCAGCGGGGCCGACGGTGGCATCCTGCAGGCCAGGACGCTGGACCCGGACCTGGGGTACGTCGGCGACATCACGGGTGTCGACGCGGAACCGGTGCGGGAGATGTCCGCGCTGGGGTGGATCCCGATCATCGCGCCGGTGGCCGTCGGGTTGAACGGCGGGCCGGAAGCGACGCTGTACAACATCAACGGCGACGTGGCCGCGGGCGAGCTTGCCGCGGCGCTGGAGGCGGAGCGGCTCATCTACCTGACGGACGTCGACGGGGTGATGGACGCGTCGCGGCGCACGATACCGCGGCTGCTGCCGGCACAGGCGCAGTCGCTGATAGAGAGTGGCGTTGCCGCCGGGGGGATGATCCCCAAGCTGGAGGCATGTCTCAAGGCGCTGCCCCATGTGGGAGCGGCGCAGATAGTGGACGGCAGAGAACCCCACGCGCTCCTGGAGTGCCTGGAGGGCAGGGGGAAGGGCACACGCGTTGGTTAGGGCAAGGAGAAGCTGATGGCAGGCAACTTTGGCGGGGGCAACTTCGGCGGAGGCGGCTTCGGCGGTGGATTCCCGAACTTCGGGCAGCCGGGGCAGATCGGGACGCCCGAAATCCCGTGGCGGGGCGTCATCCTCTGGGGAGGCGGGCTCGGCCTGATCATAGGCCTGTTCATCCTCACATTCTGGCTCTTGGACGTCTACACGAACTTCCTGTGGTTCGGGAACCTTGGATTCGAGGGCGTATATCGGACCATCCTGGTGCAGCGCATCTGGCTGTTCTTCACGGGAATGGCCATCTTCGCGGCGATCGCGTCGGTGAGCGTGTGGCTCACGTACAAGAACGGGCGCGGGCCGCAGGTGACGCCGGTGCCGGAGGAGACGCTGGAGTTGCTGCGGCCGCTTACACTGGCGGGCTCCATCTTCGTCATTGTGGTGGCGGCGCTCATCTTCGGCGGCGTGGCGGGCGGCGGATGGAACGTCGTGCTCAGCTTCATCCACGCGTCGGGCTTCGGCATCGACGACCCGCAATTCGGCAGGGACGTGTCCTTCTTCGTCTTCTCGCTTCCGCTGCACGAGTTGGTGCAGGGCTGGCTGCTTGGGGCCTTCGTAGTGACGCTGCTGCTGAGCCTGGGCATGTACTTCGTCCACTTCAGCCTGCGGGGGGCGGTGTTCACGCTGACGCCGCCGGTGCGGACCCACCTGTCGGTGCTGGGGGCGCTGCTGCTCTTTACCTTCGGATACGGGTACTGGATCGAAATCTACAGCCTGGTGTACGCGACCAACGGCGCCGTCGTGGGCGCGACGTACGCCGACGTGAACGCCCGGATCCCGGGACTGACGGTGCTGATCTTCATCGTCTCCGCGGGCGGGTTGCTGCTGCTGCTCAACGCTTTCTGGTTGAAGGGCACGCGGCTCATGGTGGGCATCGGGTTACTGTGGATCGGCGCGCTGATCCTGCTGACCTTTGCGTGGCCCAACGCGGTGCAGCGCTTCCAGGTCATTCCCTCCGAGCTCGAGCGGGAACGGGAATTCATCGGGAGGAACATCGAGTCCACGCGGGACGCCTTCGGGCTGAACCGCATCGTCGAGTCGGCGTACCCGATACGGGACAACCCGCGGGTGACGGAAGAGATCGTGGAATCGAACCCGGGGATCATCAGCAATTTGCGGCTGTGGGACCATCGGCCGTTCCTGGACACGCTGAACCAGATCCAGTTCATCCGGCTGTACTACGACTTCCAGGACGTGGACGTGGACCGGTACACGCTGGACGGCGAGTACACGCAGATGATGGTGAGCGCGCGCGAGCTCTCGCCGGAGCGGCTGCCGCAGGAGGCGCAGCGGTGGGTCAACCGCAAGCTGCAGTTCACGCACGGATTCGGCGCGGTGGCGGCGCCGGTGACGGAGTTCACGGACGACGGCAAGCCGGAGTTCGTGCTGCAGGACGTGCCGCCGCAAGGAAAGATCACCGTCGACCGGCCGGAGGTGTACTACGGCGAGAATACGCGGGACTACGTGGTGGTGAACTCGGCAGTCGAGGAGTTCTCGTACCCGACGGAGACGGACATCCCGGTCTACGCGCAATACCAGGGCAACGGCGGGGTGCCCATCCACGGGCTCCTTCGGAAGCTGGCGTACGCGTGGAAGTTCCGCGACCTGAACCTGCTCATCAGCGGGGAGATCACGCCGGGCAGCAGGATCCAGTACACGCGGAACATCCAGGAACGGGTGGCGGACGTCGCACCGTTCCTGGTGCTGGACGACGACCCGTACGTCACGGTGGTGAACGGGCAGCTTATGTGGATCCAGGACGCGTACACGGTGACGAGCCGCTACCCGTACTCGACGCCGTTCGCGGGGGAGCTGGGCGAGTTCAACTACATCCGCAACAGCGTGAAGGTGGTGATGAGCGCCTACCACGGCGACCTCACCTTCTACATCATCGAGCCGGGCGACCCGCTCGTGGAGACGTACCAGAAGATGTTCCCCAAGCTCTTCACATCCATCGACGAGATCGACACGAGGCACCCGGGGCTTCGGGAGCACATCCGGTACCCGGAGGGGCTCTTCCAGGCGCAGGCGCAGCAGTACCTGCAGTACCACATGACGGACACCACGGTCTTCTTCAACAAGGAGGACCAGTGGAGCATCCCGCAGGAGACCTACTTCGGGCAGAACAATTTGGTGATGCAGCCGTACTACCTCATCATGAAGCTGCCGGACTCGGTGCAGGAGGAGTTCGTGCTGCTGATGCCGTTCACGCCGGCTGAGCGGCCCAACATGGTGTCCTGGCTGGCGGCGCTCAACGACGGGGAACGATACGGGCAGCTGGTGAACTTCGTGTTTCCGCGGGGCAAGCAGCTGGACGGCCCGCAGCAAGTCGAGGCGCGGATCGACAACGACCCCGATATCTCGCAGCAGTTCACGCTCTGGGGACAGGTGGGGTCGACGGTGCTCAGGGGGAACCTGCTCGTCGTGCCCATCGACAACACGATCCTGTACGTCGAGCCGGTGTTCCTGCAGGCGGACAACCTGGCCTTCCCGGAGCTGAAGCAGATCATCGTGGCGGACGCGGGCGAGGTGGTGATGCGACCTACGCTGCGGTCGGCGCTTGCGGCGCTGTCGGGGTCGAGCACGCCGGCGCCGTCGCTGGACCTCGACGAGCCATCGCCCGTAACGGACACGACATCGCCGGCGCCAGCGGGGGCGGAGACGATCTCGGAGGCGCTGGGCGACGCGACGGACGCCATCGACGCGCTGGACATGGCGCTGGAGGCATTGAGACAGTCGCTGGAAGAGCTAAACCGGCTGGCGGAGGAGCAGAACTAGTGAACCAGTACATCGAAACGGAAAAGCAGTACTACATGGGCACGGTGCGCCGTCAGCCCGTCGTCATCGAGCGGGGGCAGGGAAGCCGGGTGTGGGACACGGACGGCAAGGAGTACCTTGACTTCACCGCGGGGTGGGCGGTCGACTGCCTCGGTCACTGCCCGCCGGTGATGGTGCAGGCCATCACGGAGCAAGCGTCGACGCTAATCCAGACGTCGAACCAGTTCTACACGCTGCCGCAGCTCAAGCTGGTGCAGCTCCTGGTGGAGAACAGCTGCCTGGACAAGGTCTTCGTGTGCAACAGCGGCGCGGAGGCGAACGAGGGGGCGATCAAGCTGGCGCGGAAGTACGGCCGCGAGAACCTCAACGGCGCGGTGGAGATCATCACCGCCATCGACTCGTTCCACGGCCGGACGCTGGGCGCGCTGGCCGCGACGGGCAACCCGCACTACCAGGCGAACTTCCAGCCGCTGATGACAGGCTTCGTGAATGTGCCCTTTGGGGACATCGACGCCATCAAGGAGGCAACAAACGCCGGCACCTGCGCGGTGATGCTGGAACCGGTGCAGGGCGAGGGCGGGGTCAACGTGCCGCCGGACGGCTACCTGAAGGAAGTCCGCGAGTGGTGCGACGAGAAGGGCCTGCTCCTCATCCTGGACGAGATCCAGACGGGCATCGGGCGGCTGGGGACGCTGTTCGGGTACGAGCAGTACGGCGTGGAGCCGGACGTGATGACGCTGGCCAAGGCGATGGGCGGCGGCGTGCCCATCGGCGCGTTCATGTGCAAGGACTCGTGCGACGTGCTGCGGCCGGGCGACCACGGCAGCACGTACGGCGGCAACGCGCTCACCACTGCGGCGGCCTACGCCGTCGTCAAGGAGGTCATCGACGGCGGCTGGGTGGAGCACGGGCGCGTCATGGGCGAACGGCTGAAGGCGGGGCTCGAGCGGGTGAAGGCCGCGCACGAGGACTCGGTGAAGGAAGTACGTGGCGTGGGCCTGCTGCTGGCCGTGGAGTTCCACGAGGCAATCGCGGGCGAGGTAGTAACGTCGTGCAACGCAGGCGGGCTGCTGCTCAACCCGGTGCGGCCGACGGCGGTGCGGTTCATGCCCGCGCTGAACATCTCGGACGCAGAGGTGGACATCGCGGTGGACCGCTTCGAGCGGGCGCTGGTGGACGCGGTAGAGCGCGTTAGCAAGGGGAACTAGCGGCCAGGGCGCCTCTCCGTTCGTGGGACCCTACGAGGGCCTCAGGGCGAACGGAAAGGCATACCGCAGGGGATTAGCAGTCGAAGAACACACAAGGACTGGACATGGCGAAACAGAAGGTGGTCTTGGCATACAGCGGCGGTCTGGACACGTCCGTGGCCATACCGTGGATCAAGGAACACTACGACGCCGAGGTCATCACTGTGACGGCGGAGTTGGGGCAGGGTCGCGATCTCGAGGAGGTGCGTCAGAAGGCCCTGGCGACAGGGGCGGAGAAGGCCATCGTCCTGGACGGGCAGGACACCTTCGTCGAGCGCTTCGTCTGGCCCGCGCTGAAGGCGGGCGCCATCTACGAGGCGCAGTACCCGCTGGCGACGGCGCTCGCGCGGCCGCTCATCGCCGAGTACCTGGCCAGCGTGGCGCTGGAGGAGGGCGCGGAGTTCGTCGCGCACGGCTGCACGGGCAAGGGCAACGACCAGGTGCGGTTCGACGTGAGCGTGGGAGCGCTGGCCCCCGACCTGCGGGTCATCGCGCCGGCGCGCGAGTGGGGCATGAGCCGCGACGAGGAGATCGTGTACGCGGCGGCGCACAACGTGCCGGTGCCCAACACGAAGGATAGCCCTTTCTCCGTCGACGAGAACCTGTGGGGCCGGTCCATCGAGGCCGGAGTGCTGGAGGACCCGTGGCAGGAGCCGCCGGAGGAGATCTACGCGTGGACGCGCTCCATGGCGGAGACGCCGGACACCCCGCTCTACCTTGAGATCGGCTTCGAGAAGGGCGTGCCGGTGTCGGTGAACGGCGAAACGCTGGGCGGCAAGGCGCTGGTGCTGCACCTGAACGCGCTGGCGGGAGAGCACGGCGTGGGCCGCATCGACCACCTGGAGAACCGGCTGGTCGGCATCAAGTCGCGGGAGATCTACGAGGCGCCGGCGGGCGTCGTGCTGCACGCGGCGCACCGGTCGCTGGAGACGCTGACGCTGAGCAAGGAGCAGGTGCGCTTCAAGGAGATCGTGGCGCAGCAATACGCAGACCTCGTCTACAACGGACTCTGGTTCACCAAGCACCGCGAGGACCTGGACGCGTACGTGGACAGCACGCAGGAGTTCGTGTCGGGCACGGTGCGGGTGCGGCTGCACAAGGGCACCTGCACGGTCGTGGGGCGGCAGTCGCCGCACGCGCTGTACGACTACGGGCTCGCGACGTATGACGAGGCGGACCAGTTCGACCACAAAGCCTCGGTGGGGTTCATCAACGTCTTCGGGCTGCCAGTGCGGACGCAGTCGAGGCGTCAACCTCGACAGGGATAGGGCTCGCGAGGCGAACCGGGAGGGACAACATGGCGGAGGAATACATCTACATCGCGGCAATGGACGTCGACGCCGACAAGGAGGCCGACTTCAACGACTGCTACGAGAACGAGCACATCCCAGCTCTCCTCCAGGTGCCGGGCGTGCACAGCGCCAAGCGCTACGTGGCGGAAGAGGGCTCGCCGAAGTACCTGGCCGTGTACGAGATCGACAACCCGGGCGTCGTGACGAGCGACGCGTGGGTGGCCGCGGCGGACTCCGGGCGCTGGCCGACGGAAATCCGGCCCTTCTGCCGGAACCGCAACCGCATCGTCTACAAGGTGATTGGCGGCGAATAGGGCGGCCCCTTCGATAGGCTCAGGGCGAACGAGCCCCCATCCTCGTATCAAGTACGGGGCAGGCTCTAACCTTCCTCCGCGAGCGGGGGAAGGGATTTGGGGTACGGGGCGAACGGTGAGAGAATCGATGATCCACGACGGCAGGGAACGCTATGGGCGCTACCTGGAGGATTTCCAGGTGGGCGACGTCTACCGCCACTGGCCCGGCAAGACCATCACGGAAAGCGACAACAACCTCTTTTGCCTGCTGACCATGAATCACAACCCGCTGCATCTGGACGAGAACTACATGCAGTCGCACCAGCACGGGCGCATCCTCGTCGCGGGGCCGCTGGTGCTGAGCGTGGCGGTCGGCATGAGCGTCATCGACACGTCGGGGAAGGCCATCGCGAACCTGGAGTACGAGCGGGTGACGCACGACGGCCCAGTGTTCGCGGGGGACACCATCTACGCCGAGAGCGAGGTGCTGGAGGTGCGGGAGTCGTCCTCGCGGCCGGACAGGGGCCTCGTGTACATCGAGACCAGGGCGCACAACCAGCGCGACGAGCGCGTGCTGACGTACCGGCGCCGGTTCCTCGCCCCCAGGAGGCCGGCGTGATGGCGGACGAATATACTTCGCTGGACTACACGGTCTCGCTGCACTACGACTGGCGGCTCTACCGCGAGGACATTGCGGGGTCGCAGGCGCACGCGCGGATGCTGGCGCGGCAGGGCATCGTCAGCAACGATGAGGCGGAGCGCATGTGCGCGGGCCTCGACGCCATCCGCGGCGAGATCGAGGGCGGGACGTTCCCGTGGCGGCGGGAGCTCGAGGACCTGCACATGAACGTGGAGGCGCGCCTCCACGACCTCATCGGCGAGACGGCGGGCAAGCTGCACACGGCGCGCTCCCGCAACGACCAGATTGCGACGGACATGCGCCTCTTCGTACGGCGCGTCGCGACAGAGACTGCAGAGGCGCTGCGCGGCCTGCAGCGGGCGCTGGCGTCGGCGGCGGGCGAGCACGTGACAACGGCGATGCCGGGCTACACGCACCTGCAGCGAGCGCAGCCCGTGGCGCTGGCGCACCACCTGTTGGCGTACGTGGAGATGTTCGAGAGGGACGTGGAGCGGTTCGGGCTGGCTGGCGCACGGGCCAACGTGCTGCCGCTGGGCAGCGGTGCGCTGGCGGGGTCGCCGTACCCGCTGGACCGGGAGTCCGTCGCGCGGGAGCTGGGCTTCGACGGGGTCACGGCCAACAGCATGGACGCCGTGGCTGACCGTGACTTTGTGCTGGACTACCTGTACGCGGCGGCGGCGTGCATGGGGCACCTCTCGCGCATGGGGGAGGAGTTTGTGCTGTGGTCGTCGGAAGAGTTCGGCTTCCTGCGGCTGGCGGACGAGGACACCACGGGCAGCAGCATAATGCCGCAGAAGCGCAACCCGGACCTGGCGGAGCTGGCCCGGGGGCGGACGGGCCGCGTGTACGGCCACCTGATGGCGGCTCTGACGACGGTCAAGGGGCTGCCGCTGACGTACAACCGCGACCTTCAGGAGGACAAGGAGGGGCTGTTCGACACGGTGGACACGCTGCTGCCGACCGTCGCGGCGTTCACGCGGATGCTCGGCGGCGCGACGTTCAACCGCGAGCGTATGGCGAAGGCGGCTGAGGGCGGCGGGTACAGTCTCGCGACTGATCTCGCCGACTACCTCGTGCGCAAAGGGCTGCCCTTCCGGCAGGCGCACGGCGTGGTGGCGCAGCTCACGCGTCATGCGGAGAAGCGGGGGGCACGATTCGAGGAGCTCTCGCTGGAGGACTACCGCTCATTTTCGCCGCTCTTCGACGAGGACGTGCTCGGCACGACGGTGGCGACGGCGCTGGAATCGCGCAACGTGCCGGGCGGCACGGCGCCGTCGCAGGTGGCGGCGGCGCTGGAACGCGTGCGCGAGCGGCTGGGGATGTAACGGCACTCGCTACTGTCCGGGAACAGCGACCCGCGTTGGGCCGTTCAATCCAGGGGCAGTCAGGCTACTCAGACCATTCCGAGGTCCGCTTCCCTCGCCCGATTCCCGGCATTGACGGAATGCCGCTCGTGGGGCGGCCGGCAAACTTGTAGAGAATGTAGAGAACGTTGACACAGTTAGCGCCGGACATAGTGCGGAGGAGCGCCGGAAGGGTGTTCTTCGGGTGGTGGATTGTCGGGGCGGCAGTCTTCATCCAGTTCCTGCACGGCGGGCTGCTGTTCCAGGCGTTCGGCGCGTACTTCGTACGGCTGCAGCAGGACTTTGGGTGGAGCAGCGCGTCGCTCTCATGGTCATTCTCGCTGCTGCGCATAGAGAGCGGGCTGCTGGGGCCGGTGCAGGGCTGGCTCATCGACAAGTTCGGGCCGCGGGCCGTGCTTGTGGTGGGGTTGATCATCTTTGCCATCGGATTCATGTTGCTCAGCCGCGTGGACTCGCTGCTGGACTTCTATCTCGCATTCGTGGTCATCGCGATTGGAAGCGGGCTTGGCGGGTTCCTCACGCTCTTCGTCACGGTGTCCAACTGGTTCCGACGCAGGCGGGCGACGGCGCTGGCGCTCTCGCAGACGGGGGCGAGCATCGGCGGGATCTTCGTGCCGGTGGTGGCGCTGTCACTCATCCACTTTGGGTGGCAGACCACGGCCTTTGCATCAGGGATCATCATCCTGGTGATCGGATTGCCGCTGGCGCCGTTGTTCAGGACGAGGCCGGAGCAGTACGGGATGATTCCAGACGGACGGCGGTATGAGGCCCCTCCGGCGGAATCGCGGGCGGCGGTCCAGGTGGAGCCGGAACGGGAATTCACCGCGCGTGAAGCGATGAGGACTCCGGCCTTCTGGTTCATCTCGTTCGGGCACGGGAGCGCACTGTTCGTGGTGGGCGCGATCATGGTGCACGTGATCCCCCACATCGTTCAGAAATTGGACGTGTCGCTGGAGTCGGCGTCGGCGGTGATCACGGTTATCACGACGGCGCAGATCGCCGGACTGGTGAGCGGCGGGATCCTGGGCGACCGTATGGACAAGCGGCTCATTGCGGCGGCCTGCATGCTGGGCCACACCGTGGCGCTGATGGGGATAGCCTTCGCGGGCACGCTGTGGCTGATCTACTTCTTCTCGGTGATTCATGGGCTGGCGTGGGGGGCCCGCGGGCCGCTGATGGGGGCGATCCGGGCGGACTACTTCGGGCTGAAGGCCATCGGGACCATCATGGGGCTCTCCTCCCTCATCGTGACCATCGGCAACGTGTTCGGGCCGGTGTTCGCGGGGTGGATGGCCGACGTGCAGGGTGACTACCAGATGGGGTTCGTCATCCTTGCGGCGATGACGGGCGCGGGGACCGTGTTCTTCCTCGCTGCAAAGCGGCCATCGGTGCCGGAGAGCACATGGGCGCGGGGGCGGCGGATGGTCCTGCAGCGTCGCGCGCGGGGGCGGAGCTAGCGGCGGGGCGCGCGGTCTCTGGGGGCATTCTCGCGACATTGGCGATGGTTGGCGGGCGAACTATGTCCGCAGCCTTCGCGTTTTAGGGAAGTGGGCATTTCGGCATTGAATACACCGGACATACTCAGGAGAAACGCGGGCCGCCTGTTCTACGGATGGTGGATCGTCGCCGCGGCGATCGCCATTCAGGGACTGCAGGGCGGCCTGCTGCTGCAGGCGTTCGGCGCGTACTTCCTCCGGCTACAGGAGGAGTTCGGGTGGAGCAGCGCGGCGCTGGCGTGGTCGTTCTCCATCCTGCAGCTGCAGAACGGGATACTCGGCCCGGTGCAGGGGATGCTTGTCGACCGGTTTGGTCCGCGTGTAGTGCTGACGGCCGGGGTTATCGTGCTCGCCCTGGGGTTTCTCATCTTCAGCCAGATCCAAACCCTGCTGGGGTTCTATCTCGCCTTCGTCGTGTTGTCTGTGGGGTTTGGATTGAGCGGGTACCTGACGCTCATCGTCGCGGTGGCGAACTGGTTTCAGCGCCGTCGATCGCTGGCGTTGGCGCTGTCGACGACGGGACTGGGCCTGGGCGGGATGCTCGTGCCGCTGGTGGCCATCGCGCTGACGACGTTCGGGTGGCGGACGACGGCTGTCGCGTCGTGCGTCATCATCCTCGCGGTGGGCCTGCCGCTGATGCCGATCATCCGCGGCAGGCCGGAGCGTTACGGCATGCGGCCGGACGGCGGTCCGGACCCGCGGGGCGCCTCGACGACGACGCGGGCGGCGCAGCCCGGGCGGGACTTTACGGTGGGAGAGGCGGTCCGCACGCCTGCGTTCTGGCTGATCTCCCTCGGCCACGGGAGCGCGTTGCTGGTGGTCGGCGCAATCATGGTGCACCTGATCCCACACATCGTGCACCGGCTGGACGTTTCGCTGGGGTCGGCGGCGCTGGTGGTCACGGTGATGACCATGACCTCCATGGTGGGGCAGATCGGCGGAGGGCTGCTGGGCGACCGGATGGACAAGCGTCTCATCTGCGCGGCCGGGATGGTGGCGCACTGCGTGGCGCTCTTGGGCATCACGTTCGCCACGTCGCTGGCCGCGGTCTACTTCTTCGCGATCATCCACGGGCTGGCGTGGGGCGGACGGGGACCGCTCATGGGCGCCATACGGGCCGACTATTTCGGGCGGAGGTCTTTGGGAACGATCATGGGGCTGTCTTCGGTCATCGTGACGATGGGGATCATGTTCGGGCCGGTGTTTGCGGGGTGGATGGCGGACATCAGGGGCGACTATCAGCTTGGGTTCGTGGTGCTCGCCATCATGACGGGGCTGGCGGCGGGGTTCTTCCTGGCAGCGAAGCGGCCGCCGCAGCCCACACGACGGCTGGCGGATATGCGGCGACGGGTGCTGGAGCGGCGGGAGCGGGATATCGAGCGGCGGGCGACGGGCCGAACCCGGGGGCTGGGCTAGCCTGGACGGCCGCCAGCCCCCGTGCGTGGTCGAGCTAGGTGGGCGTGCCGGACATGACGCCGGCCTCGATGTAGGCTTCGCCCATGCTCTTGAAGGTGGTGGTGGCGCCACCGAAGTCCACCTCATAGCTGGGCTGGGCCTGGCCGGGGCTAACCACCTCGTACAGGGCTGCGCTGCCGTTGGGGCCGTCGATGGTGTGGAGCAGGGTGCGGGTGTTGCCAGAGGTCATACCTACCTCCTGAAAGTCGTGTAGCCAAGCAAGAATACCGAAAGTTGGCGGGCTGTTCAATAGGCGATGGAAATACAGCGCCAGCCTTGGAATCGGCTAGGGAGGTAGGGCCGCCAAAAAAGGAGGGGCCTCTGTATGGGAGGCCCCTCTTCTAAGGGCTGGAGCGCAGGCGCTGCTAGAGGCGGAACTCAGCAACGAGGGATGGTGTCCAGCGGCTACACACCCGGTGTCTATGCGGAAGGCCACAACACGAAAGAGATCGCGGAGGCGCATGAGGCAATTGTCAAAGATCCGCTTACTTTGCCTCATATAAGGTCACTCGCCCGTTATGGATTTCCGTCAGACGCCCCTGCCTCTTTAACGATCGAACTGCCTCCGTGATCTTCGGACTGCCGTACCTGCGAAATCTTCCAGTGACTTTGCTGCTAGCCCGGGGTTGCTGGCAATAGTCCCAAATGTCCTCTGCTAGTCGGTCGAACTCATCCGGAAGGAACATTCGGGCGGTCACATAGGTACAACCTTGGTTCCCATCTACGTCCTCGCCGGGCATGAAATCGAGCTTGTCGGTGTGGCGGACAAGAAAACCCCTTAACCGACTCCTCAAGACCCCACCCACTCCGGTTGATCCGTATCCGTGGACTACAGTGATGCCAACTCCCGATCCGTCGGACGATAAGGCAGCATTGTATAGCTCAATGAACTGAGCGAGGGTCTCCGACCAAACGCTCCCATGAAAGTCGATTTCCCATGCAGCCATAGCCTACCTAGATGTCCTCGCGACGAAAAATGCGGGTCTCCCTTGGGAGACCCGCATTATGACTATCCGCATTGTTGTTGCGGCTAGGCCTTTGCAGGCTCCAGCTGGCCGAGGATCTCGCCGGCGTTCTGGTGGGACATCGTTTCGATCTCCAAGGGGGTGAAGCCGTTGTCCAACAGGTTGCTGATGAACATGCCAAGGCCCTCCTCGACCCACGGGGCAGTGCTCTGGCCGAGGTCCGTGGAGAGGATGGTGGAGTTGGGGCCGATCTTCCGGATGTTGTCGTAGACCGTTTCCCACTCGACCTTCTTGGTGTAGGGCTGAGTGAAGCAGCGCTCGAACATGACGTCGTACTTGCCGAGGGCGCGCTGCTGGTCCTGGTCCAGGTAGGTGGCCGGGAACTCAGGGTGGGTGATGATGACGCGATTGACCTTGGCCTCTCGGGCGGCCTTGACGACGGGGAGCATCTCCTCCGGCGAGATGTGGCCGGTGGCGAGGATCATGTCGTACTCGGCGATGACCTCCATGCACTGGATGGCCTCGTGGGTGACCTTGCCGTCGACGACGACCTTGACCGGGTCGCCGGCGATGCCCTTCTCGCGCATGGCGCGCGCGATGGTCATCCAGTAGGGCTGCGGCTTGCCGTCGACGTTTTCGCCGGTGATGTTCTTGACCTCGTTCTCGGCGTCGACGGTGGGGAACCAGACGACCTTGTTGCCGAGGCGGCCCGCAACGTCGACGGCGAGGGGGTTCATGCCGCCCATGGAGTTGTTGAGCACGAGGCCGCCGAAGGCCTTGATCTGCGGGAACATCTGGTTGATGAGGCTGGCGCGGTCGGCGGTGCAGATGTAATGGGACTTGAGCACCACACCGGCCATGCCGGCCTCGATGGCGTGCTCGGCCAGCACGATGTCATTGAACTTGCGCGGGAGCACGTCGGGCTCGCTGTGGATGTGCATGTCGTATGCGCCGCGGACCAACTCCTTGACGGCTGCCTCGTCGGCCATGTCCCTCTCCTCTCAATACGCAGCTCGGCTGCAGTGATTGTGGGGCGATGGTAGCTATTTGAGACAAGGGATGTCAACTGAGGGGCATCGGGGTGCTATGCTAGCAGCCGGAGGCATCCATGAACCTCGACGACACCGTCGCGGCGATCCTCGACTATCACCAGAAGACGAACCACTCCCAGCAGAGCGTTCGGGAGGGCAACTTCAGGCTGGACTTCTCCATCCTGCCGAGGCTGTACAAGCTGTACCGGCGGGCGGAGACGGTGGCGTTGCCCGATGACATCGAGCCCTCGGACGTGCCGGCGCTGGCGGCCATCGCCGGGGAGGCGCCCGTGAGGGGCGGCGCGACGACCTTGGAGGACGTGGGGGCGCTGCTCAAGCTCTCGGCGGGCATCACCAAGTGGCTCAAGGTGCCCAACGGGAGGATGGCGTTCCGGGCGGCGTCTTGCACGGGCGCGCTCTACCACATCGAACTGTACCTGGTGTGCGGTGACCTGGCGGGGCTGCCCGCAGGGGTGTACCAGTACGGGGCTCAGGACAACGCCCTGCGGCGCGTGCGCTCCGGCGACTACCGCGGCGCGCTCGTGGGTGCGACGGCGGGACACGAGGCGGTCGCCAACGCGCCGGTGTCCATCGTGTACACGAGCGTGTTTTGGCGGAACGCATGGAAGTATCAGAGCCGCGCGTACCGGCACTCGTACTGGGACTGCGGCACCATCCTGGCGAACACGCTGGCGGTGGCGGCGTCTCGA